>NC_007181.1:1271976-1589970 GCF_000012285.1 Sulfolobus acidocaldarius DSM 639 | reverse complement strand
TTAATGTGTCCTTCCATTTTCCGTAACCGTCCCTATAAGGTATGTATACAGCATTACCGGTATCTAAGTTGTATATGTAACCGTGTAAGTGACACTTTATTTGGTTCCCACCAATGAAGTCTCCATAAGCCAGATCTCCTCCCTTGTGAGGACACCACCTAGAAAAACACTTGAGCTCACCTCTAATGTTAACAATAAGTAAATCCTTTCCGTCTATTTCTATTTTCTTAGTTTCCCCTTCTTTCACGTTATTTAACCCAGTACACCTTATCATATTCTTCAGTAATTTAGAGTTAATCTTAACTAAAATATATTTCTATTTAGTATCACGGTGATGAGACGCCTCTTCAATAGTTATTTCCGACTATGTTTGAGATGACACTTCTAATTAAGAATAACTCTTAATTAGAAAGTTTTTTAAACTACTAGTCTAGTATGATATTGGGAGAGAAAAAAGATGAGTCAAAACAAAAACAATCCAAGCCAAAATGAAATTAAACCTGTTGGAGTGGAAATATTGGAAAAATCTGGTTTAGACGTCAAAAAACTGATAGACAAACTAGTAAAGGCAACAGCGGCTGAGTTCACCACTTATTACTACTATACAATACTTAGGATGCACTTGACCGGTTTAGATGGAGAGGGACTAAAGGAAATTGCAGAGGATGCCAGACTTGAGGATAGGTTACACTTTGAGTTGATGACACAGAGGATATATGAACTAGGAGGTTCACTGCCTAGAGATATTAGAGAAGTTGCTGATATATCTGCTTGTGCAGATGCATACTTGCCACAGAACTGGAAAGACCCCAAGGAGATATTGAAAGTTTTACTTGAAGCTGAGCAGTGTGCAATTAGGACATGGAAAGAAGTGTGTGATTTAACATACGGCAAAGATCCAAGGACTTATGACTTAGCACAGAGGATCCTACAGGAAGAGATTGAGCACGAAGCCTGGTTCATAGAGCTACTGTACGCCAGACCATCAGGTCACTTCAGGAGATCCTTCCCAGGCGAAGGTCCACTATCTAAGAAGTCCATAGAGTAAAAAAGAAAAGTATTTTTACTTCTTTTCACTCTTATAATTAGATATATCTTTTATCATTTTTTATAATTACAAATATTGGAAAGGGGTTAACTGATGAGCAGGAGAGAAATGATGCAACTATTCGGACCAGCATGGATAGCACTCTTAGCTGATGCTGACGCAGCCAGTATTATAGGGGGGTTTATAACTGGTCAACAATATGGTCTAGGGCTCACATGGTTCGTATTATTGTTAGCACTACCCCTATTCGTTGTTCAGGAGACTGCGGGAAGGATATCTGCAGTTACTGGAAAAGGTCTAGGAGAGATAATCAGGACTTATTACTCAAGAAAACTTGCAATAGTCGCAACCCTTCCCATATTTTCCATTGATGTCTTCACTTATATAAGCGAATACGTTGGAATAGCAATAGGTAGCTACTTAATCGGTATACCCCCTACACTTGGTCTCTTATCATTCTTCTTATTTCACCTCTTGGTGATATTAACAAGAAAATATGAGAAGACAGAGAGGGCATTAATCATAGTCTCATTCATCTTAGTCCTGTCCTCTATTATCGTGACCATACCTAAAGCTTCTAATTTAGATCTATCACCCTACTTTTCCACCTCAAATGACTTCCTTACCTATCTTGCAATAAATATAGGTGCAGTTGTCACACCTCCATGCATGCTAATCTACCAAGCCTCTGCAACCTCTGTTAAGTACAATAAACTAGATATTTCGACTAAAGACAAGCTATCCTGGGTCACTAAAGAGACAATACTGGGTGCACTGACTACGGAACTAATAATAGTTTTCGCAGAGGTTGTAGGGACAGGTCTGGGTAAAGTGGACCCAACAAATACAATTCAACTTTCCTCAGTCTTGAGCTCGTTCTCGAGCATCTTGCCATTTGTGTTTGGAGTTCTGATCATGAGTGCAGGCTTTTTAGCACTTGTCGTTGTGTCATTAAGTAGTGCCTGGGGTGTCCTTGAAGCCTTAGGTAGGGGTAGCAGTAAAGACAACAAGTATAACATGAGAGACGTGTTAACGATTTACGGATTAGAGTCCTTACCGGCTTTACTTATTGTTTACCTATCAAGCCAAAATTATGCAGAAATACTACAGTTTGCCACCACACTCTTAGCCTTAGCCCCTATTGTGTTCACCTTTACCGCATCTCTCCTAGGGATGATAATTTCTAGCAGAAGAATCATGGGTAACTATGCATACTCAAAGTTCAGGGTATTTATATACTTCCTCACTGTATCATTGATATTCATAGGAGGGGTCATTGGAGTCCTGAGCATGGTTGGACACTGAGAGGAATTAATCTCTCCTTCTGAACGCGAAGAACAGGGAAATCAAAGTTAATACCCCTCCAACGATTTCCTCTAGGCTAGGTACTTGGGAAAATAATATGAAGGCTAACAGTGTTGCCACAACAGGCTCAATCAGTTCTGCCGACGTTACTAAGCTTATTGGAACCTTATTCGCGGAGTAAATTACTGATCCATGACCTATGATAGTGGGTATAAATACGAGTCCCAGAATAGCCATGAGGGTTTCAAGGTTAAAATTTCCCATCGAGAAAAACGGTAAGACAGGCACCATAAACGCTGATGAGATAATATAGATTCTTGGGGTCACTGTGAAGAAGTCGTACTGGATCTTTGACAGGAAGTAGGTATATAGGGCAAATGATAGAGCTGAAATAACCGCCATGAGATTCCCTACGATACTGCCGAAAGGGGAATTCAGGTTCATAATTACTATGCCCAGGATAGCTAGTATCACAAACAAATCCACTCTCCTCTTAAAGATCATAGCGAATATGGGACTGGTGGAGACGAGAATAGTTGAGGCTGCTATTGTAGTTAAGAAAACACTGAAGACAAAGAGTACCATATGAAGGGATAGGAATAGTGATGGTAAGACAAGTTTTCTCAGGCTGATTGGGTTGTTATGACTATTTTTGTTGTTCCCCTGCTTTCTGATAGCCCTACCTATTAGTAGTAATACTAATCCTGCAAATAGAAATCTAAATAATGTAATGTACGGTGGAGTTATACTGCAAAACTTCACAAAGATCGCCGCTGTCCCAAAGGCAACCCCACCAAAAAACAGAAGTGCTCTCTCCCTCATATCTAACAGTTTTATACATTTCCAGTTTTAATTCTTATTATGACAATCAAAAATAGGTCTGAGGTATTCAAAATAGCTTTTTCAGCCTTCTTTGCTGACCTAGGATATCAATCAGCCGTAGCGTCTTTCCCAATAGTCTTTGTTCTCATATTTGGAGCCCCCTTTTATATGTACGGTATAGCTGAGGCACTAAACTACGGTCTGGGAACGTTAATGTCATACATTGGGGGAATAGCTGGAGATAAGTACGGAAGGAAGAGGATTGTAATTCTGGGTAATTCCCTTATCATCTTAGTCTCCCTCATGGGTTTCGCAAGGGATTACATCCAAGCTCTGCTGTTTTTCATGTTAGGATGGTGGTTTAGAAATTTCAGGTCTCCTCCAAGAAGGGCTATGATGGCTGAGGTAACAAGTCCTGATGAGCGGGCAGAGGCTTTTGGAATTCTTCACTCAATAGACATAGCTGGAGCATTACTGTCGATTACCATACTTACACTTGTGCTATATTTCCGCTTATCCTTACTATCATATCTTCCCTTTACTGCTCTTCCCCTAGTAATATCTACAATATTAGTATCTATCGTGAAAGCTGGTCATCTTCAAAATAATGGTTCCAGTAAAGCCAAGGTCACAGTGACAAACAAGAGGGTCTTTTGGGGCATTATCATTTCCACTTTCTTCTTTGGGTATAGCCAATACAGTTTTGGTTTCCCTATACTGACAACTACTGAGATCACAGGGAAGGAGTATTTGGGAATAATCTCTTACGGTATATTTCTGGCAGGTTCGTCATTGTTCGGATACTTGTTTGGTATATCGAAATTCAGGGAACTCAGAGCCCTAGCCTTTCTTGGATATCTGCTTTCAGCTTTTGTCTCATTGGGTTTTGCATTTATCTCAGGTTATGGTATAACCTCGCTTTACACACTGTCATTTCTCATGGGGATAGCTGTAGCCTCTGCAGAGACCTTTGAACCCACAGTAATATCGAAGTTGACAAACGAGCAGGCTTATGGTTCAGCTATGGGGTATTTGTCTGCAGGAAGGAGTGTAGGAATATTCTTGGGCAATACAATAATGGGATTTCTTTATCAACTTAGTTATAGCTATGCGTATGTGTTCGCCTTTTTCACGTCTCTCATAGCATTTCTAATAATATTGGTTGTCACAAGGAAGTAGAGAGTGAGTAGTATATGTACAGATGTATATCGTCTTTATCTGAAAGCTACCACGAATTGCTTCTGACTGGGTTTAAAAACACACATGCATCATTCCATGTGTTCAATAGGACTAAAGAGAGTATGTGACAAGCCTGAAGTTTAATAGGTGGTAAAAGTGAAGTTTTAGTGCTCTATAATTGATAATTTTAAATTACTAAAAACGTAAATTATATAAAAAGTTTTATATGAAGTTATTTGAATATGAAAGGTATAAATACACTTTGTTTAAAATGGGTCATTTAATTCAGCTATTCAACTAAAATATAATTACTTAATCTTATAAATAATTTTTTAAAGGGATACAAACGCTTTATCTCCTTTATTAATCATGAGGTGTTGAAGAACTACAGTTTTATAACTAGGTAATTTACTCCTAGGTATATTACAAAGAACAAGGGCAAGAACACCTCATCGATATCAACTAGTGCTTCTGCAACGAAAAGGGTAGCAAGCCCAAAGAGTAAAGCTGATAACACGAATTTTAAATGTGGAACGCGTATCTTCATTATTTGAGACCTAAGTGCAATTGTTAGGGCAATTACAATTATCACCGCTATCCCAGTTCCTAACAGAGCTGAGGAAAAGCTTTGAGGGATTAGGGCTAATATTACAAGTCCTGCTTCCAGGGCTTCAGTAGCTGAAACAACAAAGACGGTCATTATTCCCTCTTCCTTTTCCTCATGTTTCTTCTTAGAGCCCTTAAAACTCCTTCTTGCACTACGTAATAACTTATAACCGAAGTAAGCTAAGATAACTGCAGCTACTAGTAACACGTAATTTATGGGAAGTAGAACTATGTACTGACCAAGGGTGAAAACAGGGACTAGAACTATAAGTATTCCAGCAATGGCGTATAGGAATGGCTTACTGTTCTTGTATATCCCCTGAAATATGACAGCTACTGCACTTGCCTCAGACAGTTCTAAAATGCTTATACCAAGGGAAGCCAAAAGAACTGAAAAATCCATGATTAAATTTTAACTGCTCTTTGATAATAAGTCTATCGAAACTTTATATTTAATTGAAAGTGATACAACGTTTGGTTTTTGTTTCTTTCCTCACATGTAACACTAACGTAAATTTCTGTAAGGAGAAAAAATACATAGTCTAAAATTTCCAGCATAAAATAATGCTGTCCCCTAGTCAGTAGTATACTTGATTGGTGAAAGTTAAGGATGTGTGTAACTTGTTATCGTCAGATTTTTCTCGTCGTCAAGATGAATATCTCCTCTTCCGACTCCTTAATTTTTAATATATTATAATTAATTATGTTAGGTATGAAACCTCTAGGATTTATCGGGAATGGATTAACATCTGCCCTTGTTGACAATGGATCCATTGTGTGGCTCACATTCCCTAGATTCGATTCACCGTCTGTATTTGGAAAATTGTTAGACGATAATGCTGGAGAGTTCTCTATTAGACCCGTAGAGGATAAATTCAAAGTTTCTCAAAGTTATCTTGTCCCTAATGTCCTTTCGACTACTTTCAAGAGCAGTAACGGCAAGGCTGAAATCGTAGATCTTATGCCCATAGGGGAAAAGGCTATTATCAGAAAAGTAAGGACCGAAATCCCTCTATCTTTTAAGATAATCCCCATGTTTAATTACGGGCTGTATAGACCCATCATAAGACGGAAAGACGATGGTATACAGTTTCTTAATCCCGTTTCCAGAGAGTGTTTATCACTGTTAAGTGATGTACCTACTGACGAGATTAAACCACCTGGGACAACACTATACCTAGTCTATAGTTCTGACTGTGCGTATGGTCCCTTAGATAAGGGAAAACAACTGGAGAATGATCTGGAGAATTCCTTTAACCTCACCATCGATTACTGGAAAGATAAAATAAGATCAAATGATGAGGTATGGAGAACAAGTGTAGGAGTTCTCTTAGGCTTAATTTACTCCCCTTCAGGCTCAAGTATAGCTGCTGCTACAACATCATTACCTGAAGCTGTCGGTGATAGTAGAAATTGGGATTACAGATTTGTATGGGTCAGAGACTCCTCCATGATATCTGAAGCCCTATTATATTCAGGCTATGTTGTAGAGGCAAGAAGGATACTGAACTTCATGCTTGCTTTAGTTAATTTCACCGCAAAACCATTACTACACCCATTATATGCAGTGGATGGCTCTGATCCTCCCCCAGAAATCGAAATACCGTGGCTCTCAGGATACATGAACTCAAGACCGGTCAGAGTAGGTAATGCTGCAGCATCACAAATACAACTGGACATTGAGGGATTCCTGGTAGATGCAATCTATAAATACTATAAGTACACTAGTGATAGAGTGTTCGTTGAAGAGAATTGGGATAAAATAAAGTACATCGGAGACTGGGTTTCCAAGAACTGGATGTTAAAAGATGCTGGAATGTGGGAGGACAGAGGAGACCCCAAACATTACACTCACTCTAAAGTCATGATGTGGGTCGCGTTAGACAGGATAGAGAAGATTATGAATGTGAAGATTCATGAAAAGGATGAGATAAAGGAATGGGTCATGAGAAATTGCGTTAAGGACGGAAGCTTTGTGAGAAGTTCAGACTCGAATGACGTTGACGCAAACTTGTTAACCCTACCATTGTACGATTTCATAGATGTTAAAGACCCAATATTTCTTAAAACGCTGAAGAGAATTGAAGATGAGTTGTATGTGGACGGTTTCGTAAAGAGGTATTCTCAAGACTTTATGGGGGAAGCTAAGCACCCATTTGCACTTGCAACGATTTGGCTGGCTAGAGTGTATATAAGACTAGGAAGGAAAGAGAGGGCAATGGAGTTATTGGACAAGGTATTGAAACCATCTGGGACGTTGTACCTAATCGGTGAACATATTGATGTAGAGAACATGGAGTATACTGGTAATTACCCTCAGGCTTTTGTACATGCTCAGTTGTTACTAGCTCTGAAGGAAGTAAAAGGTCTAAGTACATGATGTTACAGACCCTAAGATTACCTACCAAATACCAGTTCACGAAATGAGGAAAGCCTTACAATCTGTGGCGAGAAGGAAGTCAGAAGATAAGACCTCCCTACACTCAAGGGAGATTTGAGTGAATAACCTGGGGAACCGTCATATGTTAAATAATCAGTGCTTTTTCCTTTTGAGAAAGACGCGGAGTATTTAAGATTTAAAATCATGTCCCTTTTATTTGGAAAAGCATAAATTTCTGCTTTGCCTACATAACTCATGAAAAGAGTTCTGAGAATCCCTAGGTTCATGAAAGAAGGGAAGACGAAAACTCTGGAATTATTTGTCGATTCACCTACGACTAATGATAAGGGGTTTCCTCAAGAGGCTAAGTTCCTTATAGTAATAGACGACGGAAATAACAGGGTTGCTTTTCAGTTAAATCAGTCAGAAGCAGCCTTACTTTACCATAGACTAAACTATGTGTTGAACGAGACCTCAAAGGAGTACATAGAGTTGGAGGAGAAGAATAGGAAGACGTACGAAGGAAAGAAGACTAAGCCCTCAAGACCTCAGGAAAGCGAGGATGACGTCTTCTTAGATGAAGAGGAGTGAAACAAGTTCTGAACCGCCATGACTATACTTTATTCCTCGGATCACTAAGTGTTTTTCGTTAGAGTGCAGATAGATAACGACACCCATTTTAATTTTTATGTTAAGACGTGTTAATCTATTAATATGAGCTCTGAAAGCAAGTATCAAAAAGGTCTTGAGTTAAGGAAACAGGTTGTTGGAGAGAAGTATGTCAACAGAGCACTATCAACCGCAACCGATTTCAGTAAACCATTGCAAGACCTTATTACTGAGCATGTTTGGGGAAATATATGGTCTAGACCCGTACTGGATAGGAAGACAAGAAGTTTAATAACTGTAGCCATGCTGATAGCACTGAACAGACCAAATGAACTGAGAATACATATTAAGGGTGCTCTTAGGAATGGATGTTCTAAAGAGGAGATCAGGGAACTGCTAATTCATTCTACAGTGTACTGTGGTTTTCCTGCTGCCGTGGACGCATTTAAGATCGCTGAGGAAGTAATAGAAGAGTGGGAGAAAGGAAATAGGGACTAGAACCTCTCGTACTTAAAGTGGGAAATTGGTCTTATATATTTTTTATTTCTTTTTAGGTGCTGTCCTAAATCAAGTATTATCCTGAAATACAAAAGGGGATCAACTGTAAATGACGCGTAAACTGACTTCCCTCACATCAATGGCAAGGGTTTCCTCGTTTTGTGATTGTTCTTGTCTCTACGGTCATTGGTCAACGAATCCGTATCTGGTAAGAAGTTCCTTTGTACTCGTAGCAGTTACGTACTTTGATGCCCTATCTCTCAACACCTTATCATCCGTTACTAACATGAGGTTCTTATTTATGGCAACTAGCAAATAAGAGGCATCATAGATTGTCAAATCCTCCTTCAATGCTAAATCAAATACTTCCTCTTCTGATCCACTGATGGAATTTACGGGTATTATGCTCATCACCTTTATTATCGCTCTTATGTATTTTCCCGCTAAATCCCTACTAATTACTTTTAGTTTACGATATTCCTTCCATATGGCACTTATGCACTCATATAGTGCTAAGTTTAACGTCTCTCCGTTAGTTAATGGCGAGACGATGCCCCTTTTTATAAGGTTTACGATTGAACTTGCGTCAAAGAGGTACTCGGTCAACGACTTTCCCTATCTTCACGTATTAGTCTTGCAACATCCTCATCTGATATTTGTGATTTTTCTTTCAAGTCCTTCAGTTCCTTTTCTAACTCTTGAATCGCTCTCCTTCTCACTTCCTCCTCTAAAGCCTTTCTAATTACCGGACCAGGTTTTATACCATATTTGTCCATCAATTCCTTTAACTCACGAGGTACTTTAGCAGATATAGTAACATATCCACTGCTATCCATAAAATAATTTATATGGGTAGACTTATATAAGGTTTACCCGATATAAAGGACTAATTACACTAAAGTTGGTTGTGTTTTTTATGACTCCAAGTAGAACCCAGGGTTTTACTTTAATCTCATAAGTTATTACGAGGTTACAGAAAGATGAAAATTTGAGAGAAGTCGTAAAAAAGTAGAGCATAACCCTCTGAAGCTTCAAAAATTTTTTAGTGAAGTAGAGAAGACCATAACGCAAACTAGTTATTTCCAGCAAAAATTGGTGAGAAATCTAATTCTCACGTGTTTAAGGTCTGTATATTTTTGATATTAACTATTTTTAACAGATTAATGGAGAAGAAGTCTATGCTCTGATGTATTTTTGAATACATTTTTCGCTTCTCCTAATATTTGTATTTTAGTTCCACTTTATTTTATAATTCAAAGGTGTTTTTATTGATTATACTTTTTTGATGGTATTATCATAAGAAATGAACATTTTTCAATATGACCGATGAGAAAATGAAAAATTTCTAACTAACAACCTAATATAGCCTACGTATTACTATATAGTTTACGACAATTTATATTTACTATATGGGAAAAGTTTATTTTTAATACTATTTATATATAATCGACTAAAATGTCATTTAACGGAATAGGATTTTATACCAATAAACCAGGAGAAATTCCGGTTGAAGTTATAGCTGCTTACTTTATTATAGCCTTAGTTGTAGTCTTCATTTTTGGTAAAAGGACAGGTGGATTGAAGGCGTTCAAAACTATTGACTGGGTATACATAGGAATAGGGGCTGCAGCTGCATACATTTGGCAATTCATTATAGGTGCTGTTGCAGGAGGAGCAATACCATCAGGACTTACAAATTTCATTCAAATACCGTTTTGGGGAAGGATATTCATAATATTCATTGTTGCAGGACTAGTTAGGAAAGTTGGCGTAGGAATGATATCCCTATTTTTATTTGACCTCCTATCTAGCCTCTTCCATTACGGATTCAGTGGAGAACCTATGTTCTTCATTTATGAAGCTTTAACATATGGTCTATTTATTGACCTCATGATAGCTTTTACAGGAGGAAAGATATTTGGACTAGGATTAACCAAAGGTCCGACATACGTATACGCTATATCAGCAGTGGAAGGAGCAATCCTTGGGGTTTTATGGTCTATACCTGACCCGATATTCTTCTATGGCTTCTTTGACCCATTTATTTATGGGGCTATAGTGAACTGGTCGAGGATTCTCTTTATCTTAGTAACTTCTATTCCGGGAGATGTAGTTGTTGGATTATTGGCTGGACTATCAGCAAATAGAGTAGGCAAGGCTGTACAGGTGTAAGTTAATGTACGCAGTAGAGATAAAGGGATTACAATTTTTTTACTTGGGATATCCGACACCAGCTATCACAGTTGACGAACTGTTTATCGAGAAGGGAGAGTCGGTACTCATTACAGGTAGATCAGGATCAGGTAAGTCCACACTAGTTAGTTGCATTAACGGAATTATTCCCCATATGACGAGTGGAGATCTAAAAGGGGAAGTTTACGTACTAGGGAAGAGTATAAAAGATACGCCTTTGTCTAAGCTGTCCACAGTTGTAGGCACGGTCTTACAAGACCCTGAAAGCCAAGTTGTGAATTACACTGTGGAGGAAGAAGTTGCGTTTGGACCGGAGAACCTGAATTTTCCTCCAGAACAGATTGTGGAGAGAGTAAAGGAGTCCATGGAGATAGCTGGGATATCGCATTTATGGGGAAGGGAGACCACAACGCTATCTGGAGGAGAGCTACAGAGGACAGTATTAGCCTCTGTCCTCACCATGAGACCAGAGGTGCTAATATTAGATGAGCCAACTTCAAATATAGACCCAGAAGGAACTAATCAAATTTTCTCTACACTGAAAGACCTCAGGGGGCAAAAGACACTCATCATAGTGGAACATAAGGTGGAGAGGGTACTACCATTTGTAGACAGAGTTATTCTCGTGGATAAGGGTAAGGTTTCACTTGACCTTGAAAAGGACGAAATATTAGAGGGAGCTGAGACCCTACATTCAGCAGGAGTCGAAGTACCTGAGTATTTCATTTATGCAAAAAAGTTCGGAGTCAAGTCACCGGATCTAGATACAGTGAAGAAATTGATAGTACAAAATAATGTTAAATTGGAACACCCTAAGAGGAGGACTCCTGAGAACAAGATACTAACAGCTAATCTGAGGATTAATGTTAAGGAAAAACAGATTGTAGATTTCTCTCTGGATTTGTGGGAGGGGGAACTAGTTGCCATAATGGGGAAAAATGGTGCAGGAAAGACAACTGCACTGAAAGCACTAGCTGGAATTCTAGATACGTCTGAATATAGTATAACGGGGTCAATAAAATATCAAGGGGAGGAACTAATCAATAAACCTGTCTGGTATAGGGGTAAATACATGATTTATATGCCACAGTCCTTTGACCTTATGTTAGTCACAAACCAAGTGAGAAAAGAAATCGAGTATAGTTTGAAGAAGAGAAAAGTAAAGAACTACAGGGAGATAAGTGAGAAGTACATGAGGGAGTTTGGGTTATTCGAGTATAGGGATAGGGATCCCACGTTACTAAGTATGGGTGAGAGGAGGAGGGTAGCTATGGCATCAGTTTTAGCTTCAGGCGTGAAAATTATGTTAATGGATGAACCGACCTCAGGTCAGGACTACTCAAATAAGATGAGCCTAGGTAAAGAGTTACGCCAACTTACCGACAAAGGCTACACTGTTGTGGTGGTTACACATGATTCAAAATTTGTCTATGATTTCGCTGACAGGTTAATAGTAATAAGTGATGGGAAGAAAGTTCTTGAAGGAAGACCAGAGGAAGTTTTTATAAGTTCCTCTAGATATGGAATAAACCCACCATCAGACTTCCTCCTCAGGTGGTAGGAAGATGGTGATCTATTTAAGTATGGTAAACTGGGCACCGCCTGTGCCGTCAGTTGCAGATCAGGTAATAAGCTGGCTCGTCTTTTTCTTTGGACTTATAGGACCCATAGTCATAATTTTAGGCTTAATTGGAATAAGGGGATTCATGGAAATTACCCGTTTTGAAAAGGGAGAGAGTGTCCTCTACAAAATCAGTCCATTAACCAAGCTAATCTTGGTCATCAGTACAACTATAGCTGTTTCACTAACAATATGGTGGTTTGGAGCCATATTAGCCTTAATTTACCTACTTTTGTTCTCAACTCTGAATAACCCAGGGAAGAAAATTTTATACGCTGGTTTCTTAACCTTCTCAACGTCTTTAGGCGTAGTAAGTAGTTTCTCGTTTTACACTCCCTATTACATACTGACACAAGCAATAGGTACAGACACACTCCATGTCATCTGGTACTGGCCATCTTATTTCGTTTACATGGGTTATCAACCAGGTTTAACGTTAGAGGCTTTGTACTATGGTTTTCAGGTTGCATTTAGGTTCATTGCACCCATGTTATCTGGACTATTGCTTATTATAACTACAACTCCATCTGACGTATTACGCTATCTTGAAAAGGTTAAATTTCCACTTGTATTTATATTCGCATTGACAGTTGCCATGAGAAGCATACCGAGGATATTTGATACATTAGACACTATAGTTAAGCTACAAATGATGAGGGGATTGGGTTATGGTAAGCCTAAGGCATTGAGACCGTTTTACCTTCTGTTGGGTGGTCTTTACGGGATAGTGCCCACACTCATATTTCTAATGAGGCAAGCTAAATACACAGCAATAGCTGCAGATACTAGAGGGTTCAACGCTATGCCAAAGAGAACCTACATGAAACCTATTGTCTTTACCCAACTAGATTACATAGCAATTGGTTTAACTGTATTATTGTATATTATTACTGCTATCCTACTTATCATTGGTTTAGGAAGAGGAATACCATATATCGGATTTTAAATAATACTATTATATTTTCTTTTTCTCCATTTTTTCCATTTCTTGCTATACAGGTTTTATCTAACGAGTTTTGCCTAAATATCACTCTGAGTAATACACTCTAACAAAATAGCGTTACGACGCTCCAGTAAAGTTAGAGATGAATTCCTCTTAATTTTTCTCACATTAAGGTTTTAATTATCTATTTAGATATATATAAACATGAAACTTGCCGTCCTTGGTTCAGATAAACTTGTGACAACAGCTAATGCGGTTTTATCAGAGATATTTACAGGAGTAATACCCGATGAAATAATAATACTATCTGAGGATCAGCCCTCCAAGAGTGTGGAGGGGATTAAAGAATTGGTATCATACTTTGGTGTCACACCAACCGTGAGGAATGAGATTGTAGGTGAGGGGATTGAAAAGTGGAGACAAAAAGTGTCAGAAATTGAGGTTGATATTGCTGACGTAACCCCTGGGAGAAAGTACATGGCCACGTCAGTATATGCTTACTCAAAAGCAAAACATATCAGATACGTCTATGTAAAAAATGAAAGTTCCGGATATAAAGTCTTTGGATATCTGCCATTCAACGAGATAAAAGTCTTTGACATGAGGTCGGGGGATATTATTAAGTGGGATCCCCCAAGGGTCACTAGGAGTAATGAGAAGAGTGTGTATCTAACGAACGACAGCCTTAATGCCCTGATAAATATATACTCTCTACTAGGTAAGGTAAAAATTTCCCTCAATAGGGACTCATATACGATAGAAGAATTGGTAAAATATATACATGATTCCAATGACGAGGAAATTAGCATATGTGGTTTTAGGTCTGGATTCTTGCGCTATAAAGAGGAGAAGGATCTAAAGGACAACGTCGAGAAGGGATACTTTACTGTTGCTGACACTAACGTTTATATAAGACTGGGGTTCAGGCTCGGATACTTAACTTATTCAAAGACTTATGGAAGGAGACTCCTACCATCAAAAGCTACCTATAATGAGCTTAACAATAAGGTGACATCGACTCAGAAGGACAGGAACATTTTCAAGTTTAATTTAGCTATGGCAACATTTAACAAACTCCACCCCCCTCCTATAAGTGTAGGTAATCAGGGGTCAGGAGATGTACCACTTGTGAAGGAAACTGCTACATTGAAGTCGTATTTACCTGAGAGCGTGGTGTTAGTAACAGCAGATTCAGGTGTTAACAGACTAGCAAGCTCCAGTAATATTAAAACTGTATACCTAAACACTGTGGAGAAAGCTAGATCTGGAGATATTGGTGAATTTCTGCATTGTCTAAGCTTTTATGTTGACCATAATTTCGAGATTAAGGAGATTGGTATTGAGGTAAATGATAAGCTTGCCATGAAAATAAAGAAACAAGATGCCAACAAGGTTCTTAATGAGGGATTAACTGAAGTTCAGGTGGTCTCAGAGGACCTAAACTACGCTAGTCTATTACAGACTGAAGAGAAATTAATTAGATCTTAAACATCCATACCATAAATAGGAGAGATTTTTGTGGAAATTCTAACTCACTAACGTTAGTCCTTAGAGATTTTATTAAATTTCACTATCTAATTTTAGCACACATAATACTAGTAGTCTATTACAAATGTATTTTAGGGTGGTTTACCTCACTTATGTCATGAATGTGTTTGAGATACCACTGTCCTTTGTGAAAGTGTTTTTAATTGAGACTAAAGAAGGATTGATATTAGTTGATTCAGGTACTCCTGGAAATGGTAAGAAGATAGTCACAGAGATAACTAGACTAGGTAAGAGCTTAGATGACGTAAAGTACGTGGTTTTCACCCACTCGCACGGAGACCACATTGGAAGTGCCCACGAGCTTAAAGACATTCTACCTGATGCTAAGTTTGGTATAGAAAGTAGTGGAGTTTCCTATCTGCAAGAGGGTAAAATCAGGAACCCTGTATTACACTCCTCCCTTCAGAAGTTCCTTTTCGGCTTGGCAAGACCTTTTATCGTTAGAGGGTTTAAGGGCACAAAAGTTGACCTTGAATTGAAGGATGGAAAACTTGTGGAGGGCGTTGAGATAATGAAGACACCGGGTCATACGAGTGATTCTATATCGATTTACTTACCTGAAATAGGCTCTGTGATAGTAGGTGATATGTTACAAGGTACGAAGAGAGGACTGAAATACCCTAATATATACGAGGATTTTGAGGAGCTTAAAAGGAGTGTAGAGAGGATAAAGAAACTTAAACCTAAAATGGTTTATGTATCGCATGGTGTAAGTTCATCGGAGTTTTTAGTGTGAGTGAAAAGTGTAAACTGTAAACGTTGTTTTACGTTTTATATGGGTCAACATTGATATCTTAGCAATCTACTTTAACTTTACGTAACTTATCGAAACAAGTGAAATTATTGAAATGGGAATCACTAAGCTAAGCAATGGTAGATGATATAAAGCTAATACGGAAGGAACCATGGATCCTCCAAGTATACTAGCTAGCTGATAGGAAAAGTTTGTGCCTGACACTCTATACTTGCTCTTGAACAAGTCCACAAAGAGTGAGGATTGTGGAGAATACAGAGCAGAATTAGAGACAGATAGTGTGAGCTCAGCCAGAGTTATGTTATACAGAAAGAGTGTTGCGCCAATAACGTATATGACTATTCCAGATAATATGACCCTCTTCACTCCAAATGAGTTTGCTAGATAGCCAAAGAGAGGCATTGTAAAAAGCTGGGTTATGGTAGCTATCAAAACAATTGTAGATATTTCTGATACCGAGAGTGACTCCGAAAATACATAAGACGTGAATATATAGTAGTTAGAGCTTTCACTGATTTTAACACCTATAGCCAATAATATGTTCTTCCAGTCGTCTCTAATCGCTTCCCATAACGGAATTTTAGATGTAGACGGCGATTTAGTCTCTCCTAGGTCTTTGAAGGTAAAAAGTGATATGGAGGATAGTAATATTGGAAGTAAGAGGAATAAATTCCAGTCCTCCACCTTATTTATGATTGAGAGAACTAAGATGGAGAACGTAGATAATATGATCCCTAAGGGCACTGATAACTGATTTAGACTCAATATAAATACTCTGTAATTTGAGTTCAGATAACTCTCCGCTAATATGGTACTTGCAGCTCCCCATTCTCCACCGAGACTTAAACCTTGTAAGGTTCTAGCAATGACCAGGAACAGTAAATTTGAAGGTGAAATCAGTATTAGACTAGTGGATAAGATAATCATAACTGCAGATAGAATGATTGAATGTCTTCTTCCCATCTTGTCTCCTATATACCCAAATAATATACTTCCTGACACTCTTCCTATAAAGCCCAGAGTATAGATGAGGATTCCCACATACAGGGAAAGTACAAAGAAGGATACCTGAGAAACGAGGAAGAAGGTGTACCATTCAGACACGGTTAAAAGTAAACTCCCTATAAGTATTAAGAACCTCCCATTCTTTTTATCATCCATTGTTATAAGATACTTGCGATTGTAATATTTTAAATGATACTTTTGAATTCTTATAATATAAGTTTATGTAATCTTTACTAATATGGACGGGGAAAATTACAGTGGAAAATTTGCCCTCTTTTATGACAAGAAATTGTAACTTTGCCCTTTAAACTAATTAGTCGTGCCAGAAAAAAGAATATATGAGGTGTTATATCTAAATAGTAGGTTCTATCTTTTCCTTATATCTAATGATAATTTAGCGGTATAAAAGCTAATAACAAATGGCATCATTGCAATGGATTACATTCACAATTTATTATTATCATTCCCTCGTAAACTGAGGAATTTTGTCACAAGTTTAAGTGTTTTTATTGCTCATCATTTGGCTTGGGTTGGTGGACTTTTAAGCTCCCAATAAGCTTTATCGAAGGCTTTGTTCACTATGTCAATGTATCCGTTTAATTTACTTATCTCAGTTACCTTTATCCTCACAAGGAATATGTTAGTAGCTCCATTTTTACTATAAAATGTGACATCAGGGACTAATGAGTTCTCCTTCTTAAATTCGTCCTCTAATATTCCCTTAACTCTATCTAACAGCTGATTAGCAGAAACGTCAGCGTTTACTGTTAATTGGTATGGATAAGTTAACACTCCACCATCCTCAAGTTTAGTAAACACAGTGTTCCCTAGAAAAGCTGAGTTTGGTACTTTAACAAGGTTGCCTGTGTTAGTTCTGACCTCAGTGAAAAGTATACTTACACGTTCTACTTCACCTATGATTGGTGGAGACCATATCCATGATTGTAGTATCACTGAATCACCTGGTCTAACTGTCCTGGACGATGTAACTAATATACCTGATAATACATTTGATGCAACAGTTTGAGCAGCTAGTCCTATCGCCACACCGCCAACCGCACCACCAATTGCTGCGCCGGTCAAGTTCACCCCTAAAGCTGAAAGTATGGCTAAAATCAGTAATGTATATAGAATTAAATCCACAATAAGTGATATGGACCGCAATCCTGTGTTATCTGTTCTTGATAATATATAGCCCTCAATTACGTACTTTATTATCCTTATTATAATATACCCTCCGATTCCAACTAAGGCTGCATCTACACCAAGTTCAATATCTCTTGCGTAGGGTGCTAAGGTTTGGTTTTGTGCAACAAATCCTGAAATTACTACATGTAGAATATATACTACAAAACCAACTACCAATAATATTATTATGGCTCTTATAAGGGTTTTAGCGGGGTTCATGGATACTTCATTTGTATTTAAAGGATTTATTTTTTATTCATTAGAAAATATTGTATTAATTTTCACTGTCCATGTGAACTTTGATCTAAAACTTATTCCATGTGAAAGTACTAGGAGCTTTTTTATAAAAATTTCCACATATTAAATAACTATATTAACTTTATGATCTATAAACATTGTGGAATTTACTAATAAATTCATAATAATATTTAAACAAATATTTGTATTTTTTATTAACATAATTTATAAGCAAGAAAGTTCAATTTACATTGGGAAAATAGATGAATGAGAAGTTAAATAAGTTAATGCAGTTAAGGGGTGCATTAGTAGCAGGTCATTACGCTAATGATGGGAAATTAATCGAATATGAGGGACAATTACCTAAGGAACTAGCGGAAATGGTGGCTAAAATGGTAGCTGCAAATACGTTAATGGGGACAGTAGAGGCTGAGTCGTTCAGTAAAATATCTGGAATGAAGTGGACTCCTTTTCTAGGATGGGCTGTGGCAGCTGGAGAGTACGCAGTATGTGTAATGGGAAATTATGGAGTATTTGTAAAACTCGCAGAAGCAGACTTTAATCAAATATTCAAAACACTAAGAGAAGTAGCTGGTGTGTAGTCATTTCATTTGACCGTAAGATAAAAATTTTTTACAGCTGACTATTTGAATTCTAACCCATTTTATGAAAATATTCAATAGTTATGGTAATGGATAGGTTTAATACAATAAATGAGTGTAGGATAGGGAAAAATGACATATGTCTCTAAACAAATGTAACATTTTATATTTTGCACTATCTTAACGTATAGTCACTAAGGAGCCCAGATCTGACCTAAAATTAAAAATGGTATATAAAGAAAGAAGAAGTTTTATCATAAAATTTCTAACTTTAGGACTTCTTAACAGGTACACAGTCCTCGCGTTATCATAAATTAATGTTTATTCCTCCTCCACCAATATTGATTCCTCCCTGTTGACCAGAGGGTAAATATGGTCTTAAGGCATGAGCTAGCTGCTGTACCGTTAATGTATGTAACCACACTCTACCCGGTCCTGTGATAGTGACGAAGAATAATCCCTCATGAGCAAAGAATATTGACCTAAGACCTCCAACCAGTTGTACTGAATAATTCATTCCCTCTTGGAATGCCATCAGATGAGATGCCTCAACCTGAATGGTCTCCCCTGGTGCTAGATCTTTCACATATAATCCTCCATATGCGTGGAGGAAAAGATTACCATATCCTTTAAACCTAGCAAGGAATAACCCCTCTCCACCTAATATGCCAGTAGTTAACCTAGCCATAGTTGCATCATATTCTACTGTATTCTCTGCCCCTAAGAAGGTATGGGCTTCAGCAAGTATTGAACCTTGAACCTGAACCTGAACTATTTTGCCCGGAAATATTCCAGATAACATAACTTCTCCTGGTCCATAAAACTCAGTTACAAAAAACGTACCTCCTGTCAGTGCTCTCTTCATTCCACTGAGGATACCCCCTCTCATTTTTGTCTGCAAATTGACCGTAGAGCTTTTCATTACCATATGACCAGCATCTGCATAGAAGCCTTCGCCTTGAGCTAGTTCAACTTTTAAATATTGCAGATCGTCACCTAGTATTTGATATTGTGGCATAGGGAATGATCTATCTATTCAAGATAAAAAGCTTTTCTATATTTTTATCCGACTTATGAATAAAACCTGCGATATATAATGAAACTCAAATTACACGGACTACAGTATTATTATTACTTTAAAATGATTAGAATTTTATATTTTTCATTAGCTCGATAGAATTAAAATTTATAAACTTTCAAACTAATAGTGAATTAGGCAACTATGGACTTCCTGCCAATATTTGTGATCATCGCATCAGTCATGACTGCAGTGTCAGTCTACCTTATATATCTCGTAAAAAAGGGTATAAACGGAATAGGATTCCTTCTGGTACTTTACCTAAGCGGGAGTATGCTCACAATGTTCATTTCTCTGTCTATTGCTCTATCTAACACCGCTCTAACTACGGAAATTTTAGCCTTGACAGTTAACACAGCTTACATGATTGTGGGTCTAGTGAGTATACTACTTCTTGGCGCTAGTAGACGCAAAATAGAGAGTAGAAAGTGGTACACTGTACTACTCTTTTCCCTTTTGATGACCATATCTGAGGCAGTCATGGGAGAGAGCTTTTACTCAATTTTAACCAAGAGCATAGGTAATCCGTTAATAGGGACAGAGAACTATTGGTTTTACGCAGTAATGCTAGCAGAAATGACTTTCACATTAGTCTATTCTTTTAATAGCTTAACTCGGCAGATAAGAAATTACTTACTTGTAACACTCCCCATCATGGTGGTCTCTCCTGTAATCTTACCGACCTTCTCCATATGGCTTAGTTCACTACTTATGATCGTTGCCACCATTATAATATACGACACATTGTATCGGGACAGATTAAAGAAAACTCAAGAGACGTTTACATCACTTGAGTTAATGCTTATATTCACTTTAATGATGGCTGGTATATTTACCTATTATGTAACAAGCTCTTGGTATCTTTACGATATATCCATGATCCTTGGAATGACCTGGTTTATTTACAGGGCTATACAGGGACCAAGCTCCATCAAGGGGAACTATTTGAGAGATTCGAGGTGGACTTTCGCATTCGTTCTAATGACTTTCGTAATGGAGTGGTTTATGGGAGCGGTATTAGACTTTGCTAGTAGTTACTTCTCTCCTGGAGTAGAGGGCTTTATAAGTTCTCTGCCTTTAGGTTTTGTAAATCCATTTTCTTACTTTGGTGCCGGTGCGTTATTTGACTTTCTCTCCATATTTGGTTCCGTAACTGGCTCTGTTTGGTTTCTTGTTATGATGGGTTTAGAGATGGGAACATTAGCTATATTTAGAATTAAAGAGGTAAGATTGAGAGAGAATAGAATCAGATTAGCTCTAATGGTTTCAGCCTTTGCTATCTATGCTGTATACATCCCATCATTTTCCCCATTAGCCTCAAAAATCCCTTATATCCCTTATATGTGGAGTATGGGATTGGGCACTTTAGGACCTGTCTCAACAGACTATCTGCTCTCGGGAATTGTGGGAACTTATGTGCTTTCTGCTGTTCTGTCATTTCTCTTTGGATCTAGACAGATATGTTCAGTGACTTGTACTGCCCCTACAATGTATCAAGGTACATTTTACAATTCTCTTAAGGTTTATAATAGGACTTCAAGCTTTGCAAGGAAAACCTTATCAAGCAAATTGAGACCATGGTATAAGCTCATCGCCATAGCAGTCTGGTCTTCCCTTTTAGCCTTTGCTGTAATTTCTTATTTCGATCAAAAAGGTATACTCAACATAACTATTTTTGGAAACGATCCAACTATGTTTCTCTATTCCTTCTACTTTAATTTCTTATGGTATGTAGTCTTTATATCTATTCCCTTCTCGGGTAATTATGCATGTGTAACTCAAGGTTGGTGTTCATGGGGTACTTTCAATCAATTCTTTGGTGGTCTAGGACTATTTAGGCTTAAGGTTAAGGATCCAGAATTGTGTGTGAAATGTGAGACAAAAGCTTGCAGTAAAGCATGTCCTGTGGGAAACACTGACTTACCTGGAAACTTTATTAAAAAGGGAGAGTTCAAGTCCTCACGTTGTATCGGGGTAGGAGATTGTGCTGAGGCATGTCCATATGACAATATAATGTTTTATGATGTGAGGAGTTGGCTTAAAGAGAAGATTAAAGGAGATAAGATGTAGATTTTACACATGTTTTTTCTTATTTGGAAAAGTTTTTTAATATATACGGTCAAATATAAGTAGATAAACATGGGATTATTTAAAAAGGAGAAAATCTATAAAGGAAATATTGATATCCAAAAAGTAGCAACCAAATTTTCAGATTATCTTACATCTGATAAATGGAAAGTCCAATCAAGAGTTGAGGGAAATAAAGTTGTAATTCAGGCTCAAAAAGGAGGAATACTCAGGGACATTGTTGCGGCAGACCGTGCTTTAACTTTTGTGATGGAGAAAGTACCAGAGGGTATGAAGGTAACAGTTGGAGTTGGTAAATGGATACAGAATCTAGCAGTCACTGCGATAGAGACATTACTTCTCTCGGAGCTCTTCCTGGTAGTTGACGTTCCTGAAATGTTGTGGAATTCGCACGTGGAAAATGAATTACTTAAGAAATTAGACGATATAGTAAATTCGTCCTGAGCCCTTAGAATAAACATAAATGTTATTTTTATTTCTTCTCTATCTTATTCTTCATCCTTCCTCTAAATTTACATAGGTATCTTTAATACTCACTTAAACTCCCTTTTTCCCTAGCTTTCCTAAAAGCATAATTATAGGATAGTACGCCTAATGGAACAACGATAACGTCAAATATTAGAAGTATCTCCACGATGTTTAACATGCTAGTTATCGGTGTGTTCTGTAACATACTACCTCTTAACCCCTCTAGAGCCCATGTAAGAGGTATACCGTAACTGATGTACCTGACCACGATCGGTAGAGCTGTTATAGGAAAAACAGTCCCACCTAGCAAGTTGGTGAATGTGTTAAAGAATAATGATATTGGATTTCCTTGTTTTGTTATCATTGTCACTGCTCCTGCAATCATTCCGATCCCAAGTGTTGAAATTATTAGCAGGAATAGTATGGTGATTGTGCTTATGATGTTTATATGGTAGTTCGCTCCCAAGGCATATCCTATTGTTAAGATAACTACAGCATTCACAGTGTTCAATAATAATCCCCATAACGCAGAGTAAAGTAAAAATCCTAAGGTACCGGTTCTCGATATAACATAATACTCAATTGTCCCGTATAACTGTTCATTTCTAAGTCTTTGGCTTATGGTAGATATAACGGAGGATACATAACCTTGGAAAGCCAATCCTATAGTAAAGAAGGCTACATAATTCTTTACTCCAATCTCAGCGACTAACGTGTTTCCTAAGGACGTACCAACGAAGTAATATGTGAAGACTGGTAAGACCCACCCTAGGACTGTCAAAATCGTTTGAGTCCTATAAGATACCCAAACCTTGAAACCCCTCAAATATAGAAAAGAGTATATTTTTCCACTTATTCCCATCCTCTCCACCTCCCCCCTCTCTTGACAGCCTCAAATCTAGCCGAGTCCTCCACATCGCCTATTAAATAAACATAGACGTCCTCTAATGAAGGTTCTTCCTCCTTAATCACTCTGTAGTCCCTTAATTCCTCCAATTCCCTTTCCGGTACCCTTAAAATGTAGTAATTACTCCCGGTCTCTATAATGTATTTCCCTAAAGAGGAGGGATATTCATTTACCTCAACCTCACACACCTTTCCTATATAACTCTTTAAAGATTCCCTATCTCCCTCTACTAACACTTTACCCTTCTTTAGGAGTATTGTCTTCTCAGATAGTTCCTCTATATCTTTCATATAATGAGAGGTTAACAGGATTGTCTTTTCTTTTCCTATCCTTCTCACTAGGTCTCTAAACATCCTAGCTGATAACGGGTCGAGCCCTAATGTTGGCTCGTCAAGTAATAACACAGGAGGGTCGGTTATCAAAGCTCTGGCTAGAGCCAATTTTCTCTGCATCCCTGTACTAAATTTCATATAGGGTAAATTAGCCCACTCAGAAAGACCAACTAACTCTAACATTTCCATTGCCCTTCGTCTGGCGTCTGATAATGATAGGTTTTGTAGGCTGGCGAAAAAGATCAAGTTCTCTAGGGCGGTCAGCCTATAATAGAAGAGCCTCTCACTGACCGTCATCAAGCCAATAGATTCTCTAACTTTTTTCTCCTCCTTTACTACACTATATCCATTTACCAGTGCATCTCCACTGGAAGGTATTATAAGGGTAGAGAGTATCTTAATTAGGGTAGTTTTACCAGCCCCATTAGGTCCTACCAATGCTCCAATACTCTTGTTTTCGATTTTAAAACTCACGTTGTCCAAAGCATTAATTACTCTGCCCTTAAACTTGAATGATTTCGATATATTCATTACTTCTATCATTAATTAATGAATGGACAATTTATACAATTAAACTTTTCCATGAAAATTTTTGCAAAAATATCGTCAGATCTTCATATTTTCAATTACTGAAAACTTTTCCATGAAAATTTGGTCATCTCGATAAAAATGATTAACTTGTTTTGTGGTTTAGTCTAGATTAAAAAGATGAGGTTCTAATAAAATTGGCGCTAGATAATTTATATTCTAAAACTAAATTGTCCACTTTTTTACGTTTTATTATATATGTTTAGCTAACCTCTTAGCCTCTCTAAACCCATAGAGGATGCTACTAATTCCTATTACTCCAACAACGGATATCACAAGTAAAAATCCTATATTTATTGCATCAAGGTTAGGTATTGGATTACCTGTAGATATAGCGAAATTATCAATAGCAGGCAAAACAATTATTAAGAGACCGACTATAAGAAATACTAAGCCTCCATAATATAGGACTCTTCCAGCGGTCTTTCTAGCAATAAACGATAACTGTTCTTCAGTCATTTTCTTCAGTCGCAATATGTTACCAAATATCATACCAAATATTATCTGCATCACCATTGTACCTAAACCAAAGAACAGTCCAGGTAATGGTGCATATACCACTGAAGGTAACTGGGGAGCTAATACGAAGGTAATTATAGTTGCATATGCACCGAACCCGAAGCCTGCAACCAGACCGTGCACTATTGTCATCTTAATTGGGATATCCTTTACCTTACCTGCTTCTTCTGTGTGTTGCTTACTCTTGAATAGAGCGTCAATGGGTAAGTGTATATATTTTCCCTTCAGTATATACGAACCGGCAATAGCCATTACAATACCTACAACTGCATATACTGGACCGTCCAAATTGTACTGATTGTATATTGCGGCTAACCCTAGGAATCCTATAGTAGTTAGAAATGCCCTCTGAATCGTAAAGCCTAATGAGAAGAGGAAACCTGCCTTCATTCCTCCCTTAGTGCTGTATTTACCTATAGCGTAACTAAATGTTATAGGCCATGTATGTTCGTCTGGCGTAACACCGTGTAACATTCCTAGTATTAAGGATATGAGTATTATTTCTCCGACGGAAAGATTATCTGGTGGGTTTAACAACGTATTTAGGCTAAACATTTTTACTCCTATTATTTGGGATACCCTAAAAATATTTAAAGTTATTGTTAACGCTATTGAGTTCTAGTACTCCTTTGAATATATTTATTAGAGTTAGAAGCATCTCTGTCGAAAGATTCTCTATTCAATAAACATATTTATATCTATTTTTTTATACGTCTTGTAAAGGTATAATATCTCTAGGAATATTATAATTGTTTCAACAATTTCTAGGAATAAGAAAGAGTATATGTAATCCATGAAGATTGTGTAAAATAAAATGGAAATTGTGAATGTTAAGATCAAAGTAATCATAGAATAATTAAGAGCTGTGTAACATAATTTAGCCCTTCTTGAAGCATTTTCTACCTCTTTAATATTGTTAACCTTTTGCCTTATGTCGTCTAATTCCCTTTTTATAGGATCCAGCCTTTTTATGGTTGTCTCGTATATCTCTTTCCACTGCCTTCCCTTTAGACTAGTTATGTAAGTTAAAATCTCCTCTAATAGGTCGTTGACCTCGCTATTACTCATTAGTTTAGACAAGGATATAAGAAAATCTAAAGTTCTTTTTATCATTGCTTCGCTTTCTCTTTTCTCTATTTCTTCCATATATTTTTTCATTGATAGCCTAAAGAAGCAATATGCCAATAGCGCTAATATGTACGATACAATTAGGACTACACCTAGCTGAAAAGTCCATCATCCTCTATTTATTTCCCCTTCCTTTTATCTTCCTTTACTCTATCTATGAGGTCAGTAATATCTGGTCTAATCTTATCTAACTGTTCCAACAACTCTAGGTATCTTTTGGATTTTTCTAACACATTTCTCCCCTTCGGAGCTAAGATGTATTCTCTGGTACTCGGTTCAAAATAGATAAGACCACTCTCCTCTAGTACCTTCATATATTTGTAAAATGGGCGAGAACTCAAATTAGTAACATATAACAACTTTGTCTTTTTGACACCAGATCTACACCCTTCTAATATGCTGATAACTATTTGTATTGAACTCCTTTTCTTTCTCCGCATACTGACATCTCTTTATCCCTATATTCTCGTCGTCTAACATAATAAAGTTTTGTATAACATTTAATTTAATGGCACTTGATTTTCCAATCTATTAACTGACTAATTATATAGCTTATATACTATCTCATCTACATGACGGTTGTATTGAAAAAGATTTAAATACAAATAGAATATAAAATAATTTAGAAAAAATTTTTCTCTTGATTTATACTTTATTTTCTCCATGATAAAGATATACTATGTTGTCATGAGTAATATAGTAATCATTATCGCATTTTACAGCCTTCTCGTTGTACTGTTTAATAAGTTTCAGGAAATCTTCAGCCTTTCTTATTTCTATCACTGATGCATTCATAGGTGGTTTTGAACCACTAATTGAGTTCTTATTTATTACATTCTGTATATTTAACGACATCCTGATAAATAATATTGAGAGGGCAATTATTACCAGAAACGCTGCGCCATAGAAATACGAGTAATTATAGCCTGTTTCTTCCTCAACTGAAATTTCCTTGTAAAAACTACCTGATGCAAATGAATCATTATTGTAATTAACGGAGATATTATACGTACCGTTCTGTATGGTCAATGAATCTCTAAAGTTTAATGGAACGTTACCTGATGGGTACATAATTACAGCATTTACACTTATGTTTAAACGTATAGAGTAGTAATTTATAGGAATCCTCAACTGTTTATCTATCTGGTAGAATAAGCTCTGTGCGTAAGTGAAATTGGGAGTAAATGAAAAGAAGTGCGAAGTGAGATTTCCTCTGTATATAGTCCCTAATGGTTTAGACCATAACGGGGTAACTATAGTCTCATTTACTGTGAAATTCCCTGTATAAGAGTTTGCTGTAGTGTAAAAATAACCATTAACTACAAGGCTTTTTGTCAACGAACTAAACATACTATTAGTGTTAATTTCAGTCTTATTGTTAAAAAGTATAGAATCGTTTATATAAAATGTTGTTTGATATTTAGTGTTAGCTAGATAGGAACCTACTCCAACTCTTTGAGGAAAATAAACCGTCGAGTTAGATAGAATTCCCAAGTATATTAATGCAGATGCACAGCCTAGTAACACTATTACTAAACTTATTTTTAAAAGAATTATAAACTTAATATTCCAACATCTCCTTGTGAGTAGTATATTATAACTTGAATATTTACGACACGATTCGAATTTGTGTAAAATTCCACCAAATTCGAACTATATATGGGAGGAGTGATTATGATATTTATCGAACTCCCATTACTAAATGATTTACCAATTGTAGATAGATGGTATACGTTACCTGGTATTATTATTTCAATTTCATTAATTAACTGCAAATAACTGGTATTGATCATCACTTCCACAAAGCTCATATTATTTACTTTAACGACTGACGTATAGACCAGATTCGATATAATGTTAATGTTATCGGAATTTGATATGTCAAAGGCTGGGACAAAGGAGCTCAGATACGTTAATGAGATTATGAGTAATATTACAGTAGTTACCAGGACTATTTTTATCACACTCTCACCCTAGAAATTAACAACGATATTACAATTAACACAAGAAAGGTATTAAGTATTGAGTATAGAAAAAGAGATAATATTGGGCTAACCACGTTTAGCGATAAGGGAAATAACGTCGGTATCACAAATGCCTCCACCAATAACTCATGCAATCCCTGGTTTCCCACGCTTTTTACGGTTAAGTTGATGCTCTTTTCTTGACCTGGATATAGGATAAATGAGTGTGATGGAGTAACATTATAACTTTCATTTCCATCTCCCTGCAGGTTTACTGTAACTATTTCAGGGATTTCTAGTCTGTTTGTTATATTAAATACATAAGACTTCGTTTGATTATACAATAGTACACCCAGATTTACTGAAGAGGACTGGAGTGTTCCCCCGTATAAATATCCTGGCGTTCTGGACACCAAGTAAACTACTGTAGTGTTAGAGGTCTGTGCGCTAGCCATGATCACGAAGACGGAAAACACAAAGATGGACAAGAAAAACACGACAATTTTCAGGTTAACATATTCACTGTTGTTTATTTTTCTCCTCTTTTTACTTTTATTGTTCCTCCTGTCTAAGACAGCAAAGGAAATTCCCAATAACGCCAACATCCCTACAGAGGGAATTAAGTTGAGCCTAGCGCTGTTGAGTATTTCCCCTAAGTATGGTATTACCACAGGATTATTATTTATGACTAGGAGTTTGGCGTATATGTTGGAAACTGTTACAGGAGGCATGTAGATCTGATCCACGAAGTTATCATTAATTCCCTTAGTTACGAAGGACCCATTTGGTAATACGTTAATTACCTGGTGTATTATATACGGTGGATAACCTGGTAGTACACCGTAATCTGGGTCTTTTATTACGACTATTGAGCCATTGGTTATTTTTCCTGCTACTGGTTCGGGAATTGTTATGGCAACGTCTCCAGGTTTTAGGTAAGGAAACATGCTGTAACCGTAAGTAATTGCTACGAAAGTCGGTCTACCCATTAAATTGGTAAAGGTGAGAAATATCGAGAAGATAAGAACAATTAAAGCGAATACCTTTCCTATGATCTTTAATACTTTTAATGAATAAAACGAAAAAATTATATTTGGAGACATTAAAAAACCCCTTTAATTTATATTTACATCCCTCTTATTCACCTGTTTAACTCTGATATCCGTAGAAGTTTAGTGCAGCTGAAAAACTAGAGCCTGAGGCTGGTACAGTTCCGTAGGATGGTAATAATATTAACACGTATACTACTTCTCCATTACTACTACCAGAGCCTATTGTTGCAGTTGTACTACCTATAGCAGAAGACACTGAAGATGGTAAACCATAACTTCCTAAAACTGTAAATTGAAGACCATTTATCATGACTGTTCCTGGAGTGTTCGTAGGATCAACAGATATTGAATTGTTAGGGAATGAGGTTATGGGGTCCATTGTAGAACCATGGGTTCCTAGTACTAGGATCTGGATAGGAGTGTTATTAGTCACATGTTCTAAGGACGCTGCTACATTGATCACTTGATTATTATTACCTGGGTAGTTAAACTCTACCTCAACTATTGCAAATAGATATGCTGCTGAATAGCTAGCTACAACATTGGAATGTGAGTCATAAAGGAAAGCTGCATAGTCAGCTGTACCTGGACCTATGGCTGGTAATTGTATTGATAATCCACCATTGTTAGAGATTAAGGAAAATTCTAATGGATCTATCTGAAGAAGAGCGTTCTCTGAGTTTATCCTAACTACACTACCTGTCACGGAATTGCTCACTACGAATCCTGCTACAAAAGCTTGGTATACTAGCATTGATAATAGTAGAGCTGCTACGGATATCATTGCTACGGTTTTAATGTTTAGATTCATTTGTGTTCAAACCTATTATTGTTTTTTACATATTTAAATAGACAAGGATAAAAAATTGAAATATCATATATTTTTAGCTGATACTAAATATATTACTATATCTAAACTAAAATATACCTTTGTACAAGCAGAAATATATAGGATAATAGATATTATGACATTACCCTTAGTATTGTTGTGAAAGAGTAACTGTGTGAACATTAGGTACAAATGATTAATCAACCTCTGTTAAGCTAAACCTTTTTAGGTATTTTTAGGAATGAGAGTGACTAGCTCCATATTTTATAACAATATTTTAACTTACTAAGACGAGAGAGTCTGATTCCAGAGAGGTATATAAAATCAGATTATGATGTTAGGTAGTCTCAGATGAAATATTTAGAAATTCCTATTAGACATTGAAAGATGGGAAAAATTATTTATGAATTTAGAGAATTTATCCTCTTGAGAAAAGGTTCATTTCAGTTTTAAGAGTAGAGTATTTGCCTCAATTATAAGTGTTATTTATAAAAGTTACACGAAAAACTTAATTTATCAAAATCATAATACCACCGATGAGTGAAATGCCCAAGCATAGGAGCAAAATCGAGATAATGTATACAATACTTAAAGTACTCAGGGAAAGTGAAACTGAAGTGAAGAAGACTCATTTGATGTATTTAGTGGGATTAAACTATGATGTGTTCTCCAAATACATATCCCGTATCGAGAAACTGGGTTTAGTTAGGGTAAACAAGGAAGGATACTCACTTACAGATAGTGGTAAAAGAGAGCTTGAGATGATAGAGAACTATTTAACAATAGAACGTAAACTTAAGGGATAAGTGATTATTAAAGCGCCAAAGAGAATTTAAGGGCTTAATGGAGATTCGTAAGGAGCAGACACATAAACAATAGCCAGGAAAGCCGATAAGTCGTACCAATGTATTTTGTTTTAGATTTGAAGATATTAGTACCCAATCTTGTCAGTGTTATAGTTGATTTGGGCTCATATCGTTCAATAAGTTAGATGAACAATGTAGTGATAAAAATCTTTAAGTGCTATTCTAGTACTCGGATATTATTAGTAAATGTCACCCCTATCTCGTACAAGACTGTTTAACAATCTCTTTACAGAGTCCTTATCTGATTTAGCCTTCTCCACAAGCTTGATTAATAAACCTGATAACTCTTCATCATCAAGTAAAATCGATAATGAATCCCTAATCACGTTCTCGTCCAAGTAAATCATTCTGACAGTCATTCCGCCATCTATTACAAAATTTACACCAGATATCCATGAAGCCTCATCCGAAACTAAAAATAAGACTATAGAAGATATGTCCTCAGGTATCCCAACTCTTCTAGTGAGATGTTGTTTGTGGTCTAGGTTAGTTAACCTGCTTTCCTTTGGAGGATATTGCCACCTACTAGTGTCTATCCATCCAGGACTGACGGCTATAACCCTTATATTATACTTACTTAGACTTACCGCTAGAGAGTGAGTTAAGGCTACAATTCCGCCCTTAGATGCGGAGTAAGGCTCGGTATTTGGTTCAGATTGTAACGCTCTGGTTGACGCTATATTTATAATTACCCCTCCCCTTTCTTTGTTCCTCTTCATGTAATTTATAACATACTTCGAACATAACCAAGTGCCTGTTAGGTTAGTGTCAATTATTTTTCTCCATTCCTCAAGTGTCTGCTCCTCTATACTTCTTCCGCTGAACCCGATCCCTGCATTGTTAATTAACACATCTATCCTACCGTATCTTTTGTAAACCTCATCCATCAGATTTTTCACATCAGTTTCCGATGATACGTCAGTCCTAACAAAGAGTGAATCTATATTCTCCTTGTGAAATTGCTCAAGCCTGTAAAGACCAGCTTCCTCATCAACATCAGCTATGACTACGGAATAACCTCTCTTGCCTAATGTATAACTTATAGACGCTCCTATACCTTTTGCTCCACCAGTTACAATGGCAACTTTTCCCATATTTCTCCCCCTATGTAAGGTACCTTCAATATAATCTCGTAAAGTATTAAAAACTGTGTGATCACTGAAGTTCTCAGCAGTCTATAGGAAATAAGTTTCCAACCCCCGGTTCATTTTATAATCAAACCTTAAACGTCTGCCCAATGGAGATTTAAACGGAATATATTTACAAAGTGAGGAAAGCCTCACCATTTATAACGGATAGGAAGTCAGATCAGGGAGCTACTTCAAAATCTCCAGTTTAACTTTTTCCTATCCTTACCTAGAATCTCTTCGACAAGACCGTTTTTCTAAATATATAAGCTGTAAATTTGGAAAGTAAGTGAAATTCTCATGAGGACGAACATTAAATTGCACTATACGAGGACAAGTATTTACGTGACGTAAAGTTTTTTATATACGGCTATAATAAGAAAATGATGCCTGTAATAACAGTCAGAATTGACGATGAACTAAAAGAGAAAATGGACCAATTGAGCTATATAAATTGGAGTGAAGTTATAAGGAGAAGTATAATCAGTGTAATTGAGGAGGAGAACAAAAAAAGAAAAGAGAATTTTAAGAAAAAAGACAATGATAGAATAAAAAGGGCTTCTGTTAAAGCAGAGGAATTTTACGCATATTTAGGTGGCGAGAAGTCTGAAGAAAAAATAAGGGAATGGAGAGATAAGAATTGGCAGTTGTAGACGCTTCCGTTGTCATAAAATGGTATACTAAAGAGGAGTATAGCGATGACGCAAACAGGCTTAAGAGAGCATACTCTGAAGGTCTAGTAGACCTTAAAGCGCCTTGTATTTTACCCTTTGAAGTAATTAACGGGCTGAAATATACGTATAATTTAGGAGAAGAAGAACTGGTCATAATTTCAAAGATTTTAGATGATTTTCAAATAACCTATTACAGCTTTTTCGATACAGAGGAAATTATAACCTTCTCCATGAAGTACGGTATAACAATTTATGACTCTGCCTATATAACCCTAGGAAAAACTCTTGGTGAAGAGGTTTATACTGCGGATGAGAAGCTGTTGAGGAAGGTTAGAAGTTTGCAATGGGCTAAACACATAAAAGATTTCAAAATCTGACATATGCAGAACAGCACATCACATAAAAAGATACATACTTATGCCCTCATTGTTAGTCATGTAAGACAAAAACTGTTTTGAGTGAGAATAAAGAAAGGAGGACTTTAAACTGGCAACATGACCAGGTAATAAAAGTCTTAGAGTAGGTAACGTCCCATGATAGCGAGAATGAATATTTCATTTTATTAATATTATTTTGGGCTTGAGAACTAATCCATTTATTAACATAGTTTGGTCTCGAAAGTTTTATATTTATTCTTCATACGTCTATAAACTATGGATAAGGATAGGATCGACATTTATCTACTTATGGGTTCCAGAGTTTCGAGAAGTCTTGCAGCTGGTTTCATGTCGGTCATAATAGGTATATATTACCTATACATAGGGCTAAACATTATCCAAGTAGGTATCCTGTTCGCAATAGGAGCATTTATCAATCCTCTATTCTCCCTCCTTTTCTCCGTAAACGCTGACAAATACGGAAGGAAACCGTTCCTACTACTTAGTACATCCTTCTTACCAATAAGTCTGGTAATACTTCTTTTCACGAGGTACTTTCCGCTTTTAGCATTATCTGCAGCACTGGGAGGGTTTGGAATAGCAGGTGGTTTAATAGGGGGAGGTATAGGGGCAATAGTCGCACCAATTCAAACTGCTATATTAGCGGAAAAAACTAAGAAAGAAGAGCTCACCAAGATATATTCCTTATTTACAACCATCTCCACATATAGTGGTGCCGCAGGAGCAGTATTAGCAGGTATTAATGATTACAGGATACTGTTTCTTCTGGGAATCCTACTATCCGCATTATCCTTTATATTTGTGATACCCGTTTCCGAGAAAAAATCAAGTGACTTGAAGGAAAAGCCTGTCGAGATAAATACAAATAGTAAAAATAGTAGAAATGGCGATAATAATAGAAATAGAGATATCATAAAGAAGTTTACATATACAGGACTTTTTAACGGACTATCCCAAGGATTAATAGTCCCATTTATACCTATAGTATTTGAGAAGTTCTATAATCTTCCTCAGGCTGAAATTGGCTACATTGTATCCCTTAGTGGGATAGTCTCAGCATCTTTAATTTTACTTACGCCAAAACTAAATGAAAGATTAGGTTTTGTTAGGCTAATAATCTACACAAGACTCGTATCAACGATTTTAACTTTAGTTTTTCCTTTTCTTAGATATGATTTATTAGCTGCATTAGATTACACTATATTCACGTCTTTTAGAGCTATTTCGTTACCTGCACAACAGGCATTAATGATGAGTCTAGTTTCGAGCAATAGGAGAGCTACAACCAGTGGAACAAATCAAACCGCAAGGTTACTATCATTAGCTTCATCAACCTTACTGTCAGGGTTTCTGCTAAGTCTTTCTGTCATATTTCCTTTTACTCTAGCATTCTTTACTAACTCATTTAACCTCTGGTTATACTACAAGTTCTTTTGGAATGTACCGGAGGCTAGAGAGAAGAAGAGAATTGATAGATTGAACGTAGAATAGTTAAAGAAAAAATTACTTGACTTTTTACCATTTCACCAAAATTATCCCCAATATGGATAAGTAGAGGATGTGGAGGTCGTTGTTGTAGTACTTGAAGTGGTTGATGTCGTGCTTGAAGCTGTAGTACTACTGGAAGTTGACATAGAGCTCGTCGAGGAGCTGGTTGTACTTGCACTACTGGTTAATGTGGGGAGTGTAATTATCCATGGTACCGGCTTAAAGAACGTTAAATTCACCATTACACCGTTACCAAGTATTATAGGGTCTTTAAGAATATATCCTGGTGGACCCCATGTCCACATTTGTCCGTTATTATCAGGTGTTGATACTATTGTAATGAAACTCTGTGAGGCACTATAGCTAAATGTAACATTACCGTTTATGGCGTATGCAAAAGCTATAAATGGTACTTCTCCAGATGGAGAGTTTGGTAAACCATTTGTTGAGTAGAACACTACTGAGAAGTTGTAATTAGTTAAGTTTGCTGTGGGAGTGTGAATTATAGTGCCAGGTTTTATGACTACCATTATATTCCCTGCTGTTATAACTCCTCCTTCCATTCCGTTAACCTGATATGAATATGCGTTTATGGGTGTTAAACCAAAGGCTTTAGTAACTGAAACATTAGAGGGACTTGGTGGAGTAGCTAAGGGTGTTTGACCTGTTTCGAATATCCAGAGTACAGGTTTAAAGAACTGGGTGTTTACCATTACATTATTTCCGTAAATCCACTTGTCTGGGAACTTATAGCTTCCACCTACGTAAGCTGTACCATTGAAGCTTCCTCCAAGCCAAGTCCAGCTTGTCCAAGTATTTGATCCATATACAATTGTTATTATTGGTTTAGACACCTTTGATGAATTCACGAAGGAATAAGCTGGAGATATCTTGCCGTTTAAAGCAAATGCGAAAGCGTATGAGGGTGTATAGTTAAAGAATGCTAATGGAGGTGGATAAACTCCCTGAACACTGAATAGTACCAACGAGAAATTATAAACTGATAATAATGAACCATTAGGCAACTCAGCATAGGTACCTGGTTGTACTATTGAGACGATATTACCTGCCTGGACTATTCCACCTGTAGATGCGTTTACAGTGATTGTACTTTCCTTTATCACCTTAAATATGGGCTGATTTATGTTGTAGAACAACGTGTCTTCTATCGATGGAATTGAATCTACATTCCAGTTCTCTTTAACAATTTGCCACATTCCAGCAGTTGAGTTATACATCAAGTAGGCTGTTAACGATATATGTAAGTCGTATATACCAGGAAATGTTGGCTCACCTTGGTTTACAAAACCAATTATTGGTGTCACATTAGCCGTAACTACTGCCATGGACTCGTTTGGAAGTAATGTTACTTTGATTGATGGAGGTACAGCAGTACCATTTGGTAATAGGTTTTGTGAATACTCTACAGCAAATATGAAATATTTATCCCAATTATTGAAGAAATTCTGTATATTTGTTAAACCGTTGTAAGTCCCGTTTGATAAACCTTGAGGAAGTACTCCAGAAATGTTTAGTACAGCATTGGGACTGAAGTACTGAGCAATTACATTAGGGGCAAACTCTGCACCTAGTCCATTAACTTCCGACAGAACCTCATAGGCAACTTGATTTGCCTGCATTAAATGCTGTGATGGATACCCAGAGATTACAGCCGATGGGGAGACCTCATTACCCACCCAATTCATTGAAGTTATCTCAGGCACTCCATTTATTACTTGGACCATTAAGGTTACTGATGCATTAAAAACTTGAAGGTATATGGGATCCTGTGTGGGAGCTACAAAGTATTGAACTACTGCAGATATTTGGTATGATGTATTACTCATTTGAGTTACTTTGGGTAGTTCGGTAGTGTAGAAATACACTGTCTCGTAGTCAGAGAAGAATTTAGAGAGCCATGAGGAGTTGAACGTCTGTAAATTATATGTACCAGGGAATGGTACACCAGAGATTGTCGCAGTGAAGTTTGAGGCTAGATAAGGAGTTACGTCTCCTGGAGATTCTATCGCTATACCGTCCCACACTTTAAAGACGTTGGCAAGTGCGCTACCCTCAGCATATTGTGCCGACACTTTTTGTTTCAACAAAGCAGAATACATGTTTTCCAAGGTGGTATAGTTTGACAGTAACTTTTGATAGTTGGTATAGTTTTCTTCCGCTAACTTCATAAAGTAACTGGCGTTAGCTTGAGCTTGAGATAAGGTAGAACTTAGTGATGTATAGGAATTTTGTAGAGATGTGTAGTTTGAACTTACAACACTGTACTCATAAAAACCTACTGCTGCTATAACTAATAATATAATAGCAACTATTACGAAACCTATTGTTTTTGTGTCGGGCATTTCCCTTCGATACGTGTAAGGTCTAATCTGTTTATAAAGATTTACCCAAATTTAGTTACATTAGTTTATTATGCGAGAAGAGAAAAAGAAAAAGCCGGATTAAAGCATAGATGAGCCTTCAAAACATAAAAGTCAAAGGGAAGGAATATAAGGTTGTTATAACTTTAAATAACGACAGGAATAGTTGTTTTGCAGTTGATTTCACTTAGTTTCTCTTTCGAGTTCCACGAGAACTTCTTTAAAAATTACGAACTCTCTACTTAACCTAAACTTTGCCCCATATCCGTCTCCTTCTTTTACTACTATTCTATTTTCCATTAACACCTCTAAATGATGAATTACTGTTTTGTAGTTTAGGTTCAACTTTTCAGCTATCTGATTTGCGTTCAACGAATTAAACTCTAGGAGTTTTACTATTTCTAGTCTAGTTTTACCTCCCCTTGATGAGAAGAATAGGAATTTCAATATTTTCTTTATCTGCTTTCTCTCCTTATTATTCATTCGTATTTACTACAATGTTTCCAAACTAATATAATTTCTCAATACAAATTGAAAGAGTTTTATACTTTAGCCACGTAATAGTAAAAGAGTATGATCACTGACGTTGAAACTATTGCTATTGCCATGGAAGGATATACATATACTGGGTCATGACCATAGCTCCACATACTAAATGCTACAGCGTTCACTACACTCTCAAAGAGTAGTAGTACAGATATCAATAGTAGAACCCCAGAGAGCTTTCCATGAAACTCCTTTCTCAGAGACTTAAATTCAAGGAAAATTAATATAGAGAATATTGCTGATACTATAGCAAGAGAAATGTGAATATACCATAATTCAAACATATAGGAAGGCTTTATACCATGGGTGTTAAAAAGATTTACCCAAATCATGGATATGATGAAACCATTATTCTGTCTTTATCTTGAAGTACCTGTTCTTATCACCTTGCTCAAGATATATTATTTTACTCGATTCTGAGATCATCAGGTCTAGAATGTCTTTTGATACTTGATTTGTCTTCCTCATGGATAACCGCAGAACTCCGATCATGGATTTAGGTAGATCAATAAATGTGCCCCTTAAGTAGAATGGTAATTTCCTCCATATGTATTTCTCAGCCCTTCTAAGTAGTTCTAGTTTCCTGTCAGGGATCTTTAGTTTAGAAATTCTCAGTTTACTCTTGAAATACTTGTAAAGATAAAATGTATGGTTAGCATAAACCGATAACAACTTGATAATTGCAGGGTTGACTTTGGTACGCGCAACAGGTGTTAATAGATCATAAAAGTCCCAGTTTAGAGTAAATATTGAATTATGTTCCAGTGAATTTACAAATATTCTAGTCCCTGGTAAAGGAGTATATATCGAGAATTGGACGCCATCGGCACCAACATCAGCTAGTTTCCTCGAGAATTTTATGGTAGCTATCATGTCCTTTAATGATTCGTACGGTGCACCTAACATCATACCTAGAAACACTATTACGCCGTTCTCATGGAGCACTTTTACAGCCTTCACAGAGTCGGGTATTGCAAGTCCCTTGTGCATCTTCTTTAGCGTCTCTTGGCTACCACTTTCTATACCTAAAAAAGCTACTCTTAAACCTGCATCTGATGCTAGCTTTATTAACTGAGGATTCCTAGCAGTAACATCAGCCCTAATCTGTGTTATAAAATTTATAGTTAATTTTCTGTCTATCATCTCTCTGAATAGCTTCTCCCTCTGAGACCTGTTGGGCCATACTATAAAGATATCATCAACAAAGAAGATCCAGTTATAACCAAGTTTCTTTATCTCCTCAATCTCCTTTAATATTCTAGAGTTAGACTTATTCCTCCACTTATTGCCCCAAGTGGGCGTAACGGAACAGAAATCACATGCATAAGGGCACCCTCTAGCTGTCTCCATACATGCCACATATTGATCCTCATTGAATATGTCTATCCTATAGAGTTCTTTTCTCACTAAGTCGAATGCAGGTAAGGGAAGCTTGTCTAAATCGTCTATCAAAGGTGCTGGAGGATTTCTTACAGTCTTTCCGTCCTTTTTGTGCATAATACCATTAACTTTAGAAAGATCTCTGTATCCTTCCTGTATATTTTTCCCTATCTCCATCATAGTTAAATCTCCTTCCCCTAGAACAACTATGTCGAACCCCTCTGCCAACATCTGAGAAGGTACAAATGTTGCATGATGACCGCCGGCAATTATCAATGAGTCATTGAGTTCCTGCTTTATCCCTTTTGCCAACTGGGTTGAGATATTATGTGACGCTGTGGCATGTAATGTGATTCCTACTATTTCAGGATCATAAGACTTAGCTAAGCTTATTACGTCACTAACTGAGAGGGAGTCTGCTTCCATATCTACAACCTTTATGTCCCAATTTCCTACAGCTCTAAGGTCACCCGCCAATTGAAGTAGACCTAGTGGTGTCGGCATAAAACCAAATGACTTATTATAACCACTGCCCGTAGGATTTGTTGGTCTCACCAATAGGGCTTTCATAAATTTGCGTTTTAATCTCTTAATATTAATACTTAGTTTATGAAAAGTAATATTATAAGAGTTTATAAACGAATCACTATATAGATACAGAGTCATAATGAAATAGTTTTTATATATAGAGAATGTAACATATTGAATTAATTGAAAACCCATCCCCTATATACGCTGTTAAAAAACAAGTACTCCGGAACGAGATTCAGAATAAACTTAATGAGAAAGTTAGATCATACGACAAAAGGGAAAAATCTGTATTATATTTCCACCTTTCTAAACCTCATGTATCCTAAAATTAAAGGTACAGCTATCCACAATACGCTAGAGAGGACTACTAGGGGCAGTATAACTACACCTGAGGCGTCTGAAACTAAGCCTGCACCTATAAGTTTGTCTACATAATACTCCCCAAATTGGAATATGCCTAGTGGATTAAAGTAGCCTAACACATACTGGGCTTTAACTATACCTAGGTTAGTGTATAATCCCAAAATTGCACCAATTATAGAATACCCTATCGTAAATAACAAAAATAGGAATATCGATATGCCTAAATAACCTCCGGAAGATTTAATAAATGTTGGAAATAGGTACGTCAAAGAGAAGAAAGCTACAAGACCCACAAATAGTGACAGGGAGATAGGGAGTATTGGAATTAAAGGAATTCTAGCTCCAATAATGAGTTCAATAGTAACTAATGATACCAACGAGAACACTATAGCAATAATTAGTGCGGTTAAAACCCCAGAAATATACCTGTTAATGAATACATCACGTCTAGTAACAGGTCTGGCTAAAAGGAACTTTAATGCACCTGAATCTCTGGGTTTTGCGAATATGGCATATGACAGGTATAACATCATTATAGGAAATATGAAGGAAAACGGCAAAAGTTGTGCGTATGTAGTCGTAATAACATAGTCAGTAACATAACCGTAAGGATAGAATCTAGAGAAACCAAAAGAACCAGAGGAAGACCCAGTGTTACCTGTATTAGTACTACTACTATTCAGTATCTCTACAACTATGTAACTGCCATTTGCATTTAGGTTCCCTATATCATAAGTATTAATGTAGCTATTCACCGTACCCACATACGTCAGTTTAACATAATTAGGCAATGAGGAAATATTAAGCGTCACATTTGATGGCATGGAGTTCATAAATCCTACGTATAATTTTAAGTTTGAACCATAGACATTAGATGCTACAATCAACTCCTTATTTCCTGTAACAGCATAACTAGCCACTATTGATGAAGGAGTCGAATACATTGTCTCGCTGGTTCCAACTACTAGACCGCCTCGACTTCTGGTCTCACCAGAATAGCTAGAATAACTAGAATAGGTCACTGTACCACTGGACAGCGCATAGTCTGTAGTAGTTACTGAGGATATTAAAAATGATATCAAGGTTACAGTTTTACCTCCATAAGTTACATTACATGTTATTGTCCCATTAGGAACTACTGAGGTAATAAACATACCTGAGGAATTGGTGGTAGTTTGGGAAGTTTCATTAACTGGTCTAAATCCGAGACCGTTGTTAGCTTGAGCTACCTCAGCTTCTGAGAAGACGACAACACTTGCTCCAGATATTGGTTTACCAGAATTATCAAATACATAGCCAATTATTTTATCTCCTGAGGTAGTCGCAACAACATTGATATTCCCTAAGTTATTTGTAGAGGATAAGGATGATTTTACCAAGTAACCCAGTCCTACAGCTATTAGAACAGATACGATAAGGAGGATAACTACTGAGAGTCTAATAAAAGTCCTCTTAAAATCATACCAGATTGGATTCATCCATTAAACCCAAGTAGAGATTCGAAACGCATTATTTATATTTTGCTTCGGAAATAATTTAGATGATCAAGTAAACTACAAGGTCGAAAATAGCTCTCCCTGTATTTTACTGTACATGAACTCTGACTTAGTTTATTAATATTCGCGTGAAAAAGTGAACCAACGATTATTCATTTGATTAATTTATAGCCCTTCTATACCTCACCCTTACTTGGTCAGATCTCTCCATTTGCGACTGGACAGTATAATTAGTCTAAATTTTCTATGAAACACACATAAAATGTTTTTATGAACCAATGTCATGGAGGGATTAACTTTCAGTTAACGAGAAAGACCAACGTGTACTTAGGTCTAGATATATGTTACTACGGACTTGACTTTACTTTTTGGACTCAAAATATACTTAATCTATTATATTAAACTAGTTTTATAATGAATATAATAATTCACGTCAAATAATACCAGATATGTCTGAGAAAGCGGAAATAAAAGCAGGAGAGATTATTGCCAGAATGGATAGGATTCCAATATGGGGTCTATCTTACATATTCATAGGAATACTGGGAATAGGCTTCCTCTTCACCTTTTATGACATTTTTGACATAAACGTATCATTCATACAAACAGCCGTGACCATATTTCATGTCTCAAGTCCGTCATCGCCACAGATCCCTCTTCTTCTGGGACCAGCAGTTTTATTGAATTTGATAGGTTATGTAATAGGTTCATTAGTATTATCACCTGTTTCGGATATCATAGGCAGAAGGAGAATGTTGATGATAACAATGATTATCACAGGTTTAGGTAGTCTTTATAACACATTTGTGAATGATTACCTTAACTTCGTAATGGCTAGAACCATAACAGGCATCGGTGTCGGCGCAGATCTAGCAATAGTCAATACATACATAGGAGAAGTTGCGCCCACTAACGGTAGAGCGAAATACACAAGTCTAGTGTTTTTGTTCTCAACCCTAGGTGCCACGTTGGGTATATGGTTAGGATTATTATTGACGACCCCTCCTGCTCCGTTTCCATTAGGTCTTCCATTCGCATTAGGCTTATCTGGCTTCTTTGCCGTAAATGGTTGGAGAGTAATGTATGGTATTGGTGCGCTACTCGCTTTGGTAGGACTATTATTAAGGTTCAGTTTACCTGAATCACCTAGGTGGCTGATTTCCCGTAATAGGATAAGTGAGGCAGAGAAGATTGTAAACATGATGGAGGATAAAGCTACGAAGAAACTCAAACAATTACCTTCCCTTCCGAAGGTTATAACTCCCTATTTATCTGAAATGCTCTCATATGCTGATACTTTAAAAACAATCTTCTCAAACTCCCAGTACGTAAAACGTTTTGTAATCCTATTTACAATGTGGTTGTTTGGTTACATGACAGTCTACACACTAGCAGCTGGGCTTACATCTGTTTTAGCCTCTCTTGGTTACCCACCACCAGAAGCAGGTATAATAGCTGCAATGGGGAGTATTGGGTTTATACTAGTCCCCTTGACTACTTTCGCTGTTGGAGATAGACTGGAGAGGAAAGTATGGACTGCGATCTCTGTAATCTTCACCTTCTTAGGAGGGCTTTTAATAGCACTAGCAGGCACAAATGTGGTCGTATCGTTTATAGGGTCAATAATACTATTCTATGGATTTAATCTGTGGGTACCAATATCATATGCGTGGACTGCCGAGAGTTTTCCAACAAGGGCTAGGAGTACAGGGTTTGCGTTATGCGATGGGATAGGACATGTGGGAGGAGGGATAGGGTTGATAATAATAGCCTCTTTCATAAGCTCTCTCCTGTCCTCTGGAGTGACAACTGGTTTAGCTGTTGAAGTGTTTGTGATAATAGGAGTATTTCAACTCATATCAACATTAATTGCTATATCGTCTGGACATAAGACGGCAAATAAAAGACTAGACGAGATATCTCCTTAGTAGAGTTGAATATGTTCTATAACGAATATCTAGTATTTTTCTTATTTTTCTTTCTCAAACTTTTAAATAATACATTACTGACAGGAGAAGCCAATAATGACAACTTTCCTTCACTTAATGCTATAAACCTTTAAGTAATTTATTTAGTCATGAAATTAACCTTAATTGGTAAAATATTTGATGGAGAGAGAGTTATCCCTAAGGGGACTGTAGTAGTAGAGGATGACAAGATAGTGGATGTAATTGAAGGTGAGGAGAACAGTAGGGCAAGCTCAAAAACAATCTACGCTGACTTGATAATGCCGGGGCTAATCGATGCTCATCTACACTTCTTTGGAGTGGAAGAGGATAATGTACTCTCCTGGAATATAGTAAATGAGATAGATGTAGCAATAAGGAGCACTAGAGACATGGAAACGCTTTTGAGATCAGGTTTTACTACTGTGAGGGATCTGGGAAGCAAGGTAGCGGTAAGACTTGACAGATTGCAAAGGAGAGGAGAGATAATAGGACCAAGGGTTATTGCTTCAGGATACTCATTGGCAATAACAGGCGGTAATGATGACCCTAAGGAACTTCCCCTGGACTTCGCACAGTCAATCTCGTACTCCTTTTACTGTGATTCACCGTACGAATGTAGGAAAGCAGTTAGAAAGGCAATAAGACAGGGGGCAACTGTGATAAAAGTCTACTCTTCAGGTGCATTCTCTCAGGGAGGCAGAATATTACCTGGTTTTGCTTTAGATGAATTAAAGGCTATAGTGGAGGAGTCCCATAGGGCTGGTCTATTAGTAGCTTCTCATGCATATGGAAAGGAGGCGTTAATGAACTCAATTATGGCTGGAGTAGATACAATAGAACACGGTTTAGGTTTAGATGAGGAGACTGCTCAGATGATTAAGGAAAGAGGCATATGTTATATACCGACATTAGCTACTTATCAGATACCCTTTGAATCAGTAAATCCAGAGGCTAAGATGTATAGAGAGGAAATGATAAGGAGACACTTTAATGAGGACATGAAGATAGCTGTTGAACACGGGTTAAAGATAGCCACAGGTACTGATTATGTTGGCTCCAAGAAGAGACCCCATGGTCAGAACTACATAGAGGCTGTGCTACTCTCTAGGTACATGAGCAATATAGATGCACTTAGAGCTTCGACAAGTGTAGCCAGTGAATGTTTAGGGTTAAGGAATGTGGGGTATATAAGAGCTGGTTTCAAGGCAGATCTAATTGCGGTAAGGGGAGACCCATTAGCCAGTTTAGAGGAATTATCCCCATCTCATATAATGTATGTGGTCAAGGACGGTAAAATATATAGAGGCTATGGAAACTACAGTGAGGAATAATATTTTGGTTTAGTGGAAAATTTAGTATTTAAGATTAGGATCGTCAGGATATACGCTTTATTAGAAATGATTTAGTTAACTGAGATGAATTAAGGGTTTTTAGTTTTGTGATATGTCTTCGACGATGTAGACCTAAATACGGATTGTGAGGAGAGAGGGTAATATAGTACAAAGTTGCATTTACCTTTTGTCAAAGGCTCTAAACTCCTCTCATTCTCCCCCTCACTGCAAAAGCAACCTATGTCTAAAATTGAATTAAAAATTTTAATCAGAAAATTAAAAATTTTAGTATGACAGTTTTGTTATTTGGGTTCGAACCATTTTCTGAATATAGTGAAAATCCATCTGAAATAATTGTAAGAAATTTGAACGGTAATGTAATTGAGGGGCATAAGATAATAGGAGTAATACTACCTGTTGTATACGATAAGCTTGAAGAAATGGTGACCCAGAGTATAAGACGTTACCAGCCAAACCTAATTTTAGGTATAGGATTGGCACCTGGAAGAACTAAGATCACTCCTGAGAAAATTGCTATAAATTATAAGTACTCCAGGATACCTGATAACATGGGAGTCACATATAAGGGACAAAGAATTGACATGAATGAGCCTGACGGGATATTTTCTAATTTGCCTGTAGAAGAATTAGTTGAATACCTGAAATCTAAGAACATTCCCTCAGAGATAAGCCTCAGTGCTGGATCGTATATCTGTAATATGACTATGTTCCTCGTACTCAGGGAGGCTAAAGGAATTGGCGCTAGGGGAGGGTTTATACATATACCGTGCCATGAGAAGTGTGCAATAGAGTCCAAAAGAGATATGGCGTTTATGAGCTTAGATAAAATGCAAGAGGCTATTAATCTAGCCATACAGTTCTACTTAAAAAATTGAGGTGAATGTCAGGAATTTAACAAATGTCTATCCCACTTTAACCTATTCCCACATCCTTCCTTAAGGCGAGTTTATTTATCTTTCCTGTGCTAGTCAATGGCATATTATCAACAAACACTATCTTATCAGGTAGCCACCACTTATTTATCCTGCCCTTATTCACTGCATCTCTAAGATATTCTAAAATCTCTTTTTGATCAGTCCTTTGACCTGGCTTCAGTTTCACTACTGCCATAGGTCTTTCTCCCCATTTCTGGTCTGGATATCCTAATACTGCAACCTGTTCGACTGCAGGGATCTCCGAAATGATGGACTCCAATACGCTACTGGGGATCCACTCACCACCGCTCTTTATCACGTCCTTTAATCTGTCGACTATCCTTAGACCCCCTTCCTCTGTTATTATTGCTAAATCACCTGTTTTGAACCAGCCATTCTCGTCATACGCTCTCTGAGTCTCTTCGGGATTATTGTAGTATGAACCTGGTAACCAGGGAGCCCTAACATATAACTCACCAATCTCGTTGTAACTAGCCTCAGTCCCATCTGGTTTAATAACCTTTACCTCAACAAAGGGGACTGGATGGGTAGTTGTGCGTAAATAATCTATATCATCATTGACTTGGAACTTACCTGGTATAATTGAAATGGATATTGCCAACATATCAGTGCCTCCGTAGATCGTTGAGAACTTTAACCCTGCATCGGATATGGATTTAGCAACATTATAGGGAATAGCCTGTCCACCTATAAGCGCTTTAACTCCAGGCAACTGTTCTCCTGAAGATAATATCATCTGTATCATTGTGGGGACTGCATTTATCCACGTAGCATTTTCCCTTTTGATTAGTTGTATAGCGGTTTTTGGGTCAAACTTACCGGTCAAGACGTATTTAGCTCCAAGGTAAGAGGCTATAAATGCAGAACCCCACGACCACAAGTGATAGAATGGGATAAATGGCATTATGACGTCATTAGAGGAGAGTTTTGCAGGAGAGTTGTAAAGACCAAGCTGATGGACTATACTTAATGCACCATGAATTACCTTCTCGTGTGTATACATCACAGCCTTCGGCTTACCTGTAGTACCTGAGGTAAACAGAATGGAGTAAGGGTCTCCTCCCTTAACATCATAATTTACCTTTTCCATAGCACCCTTAGAAATGAGGTCTTCATAACTTATTTGACCGTTATTACCATCTAGATAAACAACTTTAGAGGAATCAAACACCTTAGATAACGCCTCAAAGTCACGGCTTATGAACAACCATTCCACGTTGGCGAATTTAATTGTCCAGATTATTTGCTCAGGAGGTAGTCTAATGTTAACTGGGTAAATTACACAGCCTAACAGAGCTGAAGCATAGAGTAACTCCACAAATCTGTTGGTGTTCCAGTCTGCAACACCTATTGTTGTCCCCTTCTTTATGCCAAGATTATGGAGAGAATTAGCAAGCTTCACTACCCTCTCATAAACTTCCTTGTACGTATATATATTGTCACCATACACGATCTCGACATTAGGTGTCAGATCTTTCGCTCTTTTCAAGAGTTCAAAAACAGTGAAATAATTACCCATTTGTCTCAGCCTTCAACTCTACTTCGTCTATCATAAATACTACATCTCCACCTCTGAGATCCTCAATCGGGTACACTTTTCCCTCCAAGAACCGCGTAGCGTAGAGTTTGCCAACTGTCCTTAACCTACTGGATCCTAAACTCTCCCCCGCATGAAGGAGTAGAACAGTTGCAACCGCATTACCTAGGGTATTCAGTAGGTCTTTCGCATAATACTGGGCGTCCTGAATCTGCATGCCCAAAATCCCTGAAAGGGACTCATTAATACTCCTTAATGCTAGATCACCAAGGTCTCTATCCTCCTTCAACTGATTTACTAAATTCTCCATATCCTTTATAAGTGTCAAATGAGCTTTCTTTTTAACCAATGCTTCAAGCATGTCTAAAGCTTGAATATTACTTGGTCCCTCCCATATGGGTGTAATCAGAGCCTCCCTATGAAGTCGTTCTATGGGAAACTCCCTCAGAAACCCTATACCGCCATGAAGCTCCATAGCCATTTTGGTGACGTAAGCTGACATATCAGCAGTCATATTCTTGGCTATGTGAGTCAACAACCTGGCGTAATTGTAATTTTCATTATAGGGTGGAGTCGACATCCACGACTTCTGAAATTCACTAACTGACTTCAGAGCAAGTGCCATAGTACCCTCAATGTAAACTTCCATATCTAATAGGTCTCTACGTACTAACGGATGTTCAATTAAGGGTTTTCCAAATGCTTTCCTCTTTTGTGCGTAGTAGTAAGCCTCAAGATACGCTTTCCTGGCTAATCCCAGAGCTCCAAATGCATTAGCTATTCTGGACACAGTTAAGGTCTCGACTGTGTAGTATATTCCCTGATTTAACTCTCCTATAGGTTGGGCTTCAGAACCATGAAACTCTACCTCTCCAGTAGGAACACTGATAGTAGCACTTTTTTCCTTTAATCTCCTGATCAAAAAGTTCCTTCTCCCTGAGGAATCTAATTTAGGGGCTAAGAAGAGACCTAACCCTTTTGCTCCTGATGGAGCTCCCTTAGGTCTGGCTGTAACTAAAGCGTAATGAGCTAACCCTGCATCACTGGCGAAATACTTGGTGATTCCGTTTAATTTCCAAGTATTCCCATCTTTATAAGCCTCAACGAGGTTAGCACCTAAATCACTTCCTCCCTGAACTTCTGTAAACCATGTTGCACCAAAGAGTATCTTATCGTTTTCACCGATCATTCCGTCTACAAGTGTTCTCTGATAAGCGTCTCCGTACTTGTATAGGGTATAAGCTGTTTGATTTGTCACAGTCAGGATACACGCTATTCCGGGATCTGAGATTAGGTATATTGATGCAAAGTGCTGGAACCAATCCCCTCCCTTATACGGATAGGCATTAACGTGGTACTCTTTTAACAATCTCTCTAGAACTAACCTTTGCATAGGTGAAATCCAGACCTCATCAACTCTTTGTCCGTCTATACTCCACATGATGTGTTTAGGGTGAGCCCCTTTATCTATATAATCTGAAATTTCCAGTAACTCCCCTCCAGCAAATTCACCTAATGGTGTCAGATCGGGGACAGCCCCTCTAAAGTACTTCAAAAGTTGTTGAAATGGTTTATCAATAGTGAAGTGGTTTTTGCCGTAAGAGTTAGAGAGGTATGAATAAACGTTTTTCCATGAGTCCTCAGACATCATTATACATAATGTACTTTTTGAATATTAAATTTTCCTATATTTGAAATTTATTTTATAAATTCAAGATTGTCTTCAAGTTTCCTTATGTAAAGATAATTAAAATTTTTAATCCCAATTTGTCTAGTTAACAAGAAGTGAAAAGTCAGTTATTAGCTGCAGATATTTAATTAGTTAAATATATCTATAAATTAGATCATTATGAAGAAAAACAAACCACTTCTGAGTTTGTCCTTAAGAAACCGAGACGTTGAAAAAGATACAACAATCTTGGGATCAACAGGGAGCGTATGTGGGACAGACCACCATTCTAAATTATCTCCCTCGACGATTGTGCAACTAGGAGATAAATACGCGATAAATACTCTCCTTAACCATATCAGAACTTCAACACCCACTGGACAGTTTTAGGAGGTGATGTAAAATTAGTATTAGGAATTACGTATTTGCAGGCATTTTAGTAGTTGTGTTAATACTAGTATCTCTGTTCACTCTACCCCTTGCGATTTTGAACCCTTACTTAGGAGTCTGGGTTACAACAGGAAACACTAAGGAATTAACTTACGTAACCCATATTAATGGGCTTCAGGGTAACGTTAATATATATGTGGACAACAATGGTATTGCCCACATTTACGCTGATAACCTTCATGACCTTCTCCTGGCAGAGGGTTATTACGAGGCGAGCCAGAGACTCTTTCAGATGGAGTTTTTCGGTCTACTTGCCATGGGAAACCTGAGCTCATGGGTAGGTAGTAGGGGACTGAGCTCAGACATTGCCATGCACTTAATTGGTATACCTCAGAACGCTAATATGAGCACCAACTATATAAGGGAAAATTATCCTACCGTTTACTCTTACCTCGTAGACTTCTCTGAGGGGGTCAATGATTACATTAGCACTCTGAGTTACAGGAATTTACCACTCGAGTTTAAGTTTTTAGGGGTTAAGCCGTATAACTGGGCACCGATATATTCGCTGGCGTTCGGAGAATACATGGCATGGAGTTTAACCTCAGGTTTTTCGGACGAACTAGCATCTGCCCTCCTCTACGCATATTTCAACTTCTCAGAGGTCAACGAGATAAATCCTTACTATCCGCACTTCATTGATGGTAATCTCACAGTGATGCCTGGTGATGGGACTGTTAACGGTTACAATCTCACAAGTCAGGGGATATCTCCGTCATATCTATGGTCACTGGACTGGTATCAGTCATGGGCAACAGGCTTAACTAAACAACAGCTGATAAGTCTAGTGCCCTTAATGAAATATGCTCTACTAAACATCTCAGACCCTTACGTTGATTTCACTGCACCTATTCTGGCAAGCAACTCATGGGTAATTACATCTAACTTCTCATCTCAAGGACCTATATTAGCCAATGATCCACATTTACCATTACTTTACCCTTCAGTGTGGATACCCTTACAACTAGTTGGGGGAGGATTTAATGTTACAGGTTGGGGACTAGTTGGAATCCCTGGAGTACTTATAGGGCATACACCTTACACTGTGTGGGGGTTGACAACTCCAGAGGGGAGCTCGTCTAATGCCTATGTGGAAAGGGTTAATGGGACTTACTATTACTTTGACGGTAAATGGTATCCGATGCAGGAATATAACTACACACTTATGGGAAAGACCTATACCGTTTATTACACTAATAACGGACCATTAGTTGCAAGAGAAGGAAATTACGGGATAAGCCTTTATTGGACTGCTATGAAAGAACCAATACTTACTGTTATTGCAATACTTCTGCTAGACAACTCCACTTCCTTCAACGACTTAATAAATGCTGCTAAGTACTGGGTAATACCACCGCAGAACATAGCAATGATAAGCAGAAACCATGCGGGCTACATTGTGGCTGGCTCTTATCCCCTTATAAACGAGACCTTACCCAACGGGAAGACCGTCTTAGTCATTGGTGCAAGAACACCCCTAAACGGTACCACCAGTAAGTTTGAACCAGTAGGTTATGTTCCGTTCAAGTACTTACCCCAAGTGTTTGACCCGTCAAGAGGTTATGCCTTCGCTCCAAATCAGCCAACTGCCTGGATAAATTATCCTTATCCATTTATAGGTGGTTATTGGAGTTCTGGAGGAAGAGCAGAGGACATATATCATTATCTTAAGTACCAGAAGTCTGTGGACGTGAGCGATATGATGTCATTACAGTCAAATGTGACGGATTATTGGGCTTCTCAGCTCACACCTCTTCTACTTAAAGCCATAGGTAACGGGAATACGACAATTGAGGCTCAAGCAGTACAATACCTTAAATCATGGAACTATACATTCTACCAGGGAGAGGTCGCACCCACAATATATACGTATATAGTGGCAGAAATGGTAAACATGAGTATGGCTAGGATACTTGACAACTATGGTCTAGGAATTATAGGCATCTCCGGTATACCTTATGTTGTCCCTGACCTTATCTATATTGCTCTAAATGATCCTACATCAATATGGGTTAACGGTAATTTCAATAGCCTTGTTCAAAATGCCTTTGCCAAAGCTATCTCACTGCTCCAACAAGAGTTAGGAACTAATGTAAGTGGCTGGAACTGGGGTAAAGTACACTTCCTTGAGATCTATGATCCATTACAGTTAAGTCAGTTATCCATAGGTCCAATACCCATATTTGGAGACCCTCACACTTTGGCAGTGGGTTCAACCCCATACGTACCGACTGTTCCACTACCATATGTTACTGTAGGGTCCTCACTTAGATTTGTCGCATGCATTAACTCCTCACTGTTCTACGGGATATTCCCAGGAGGACCATCAGAGGGAATATTCAATCAGTACAGCCAAAACCAACTACCACTTTGGCTAAACTTTAGGTATGTATCATACTCCGGGTATGGTTACACTACTATCGCTAACATAACATTGGAGGCTGATTGAAATGAAGACTAGATCAATAATTTACATAGTTGTGTCCATTATTCTAGCTTACATCTTTGAACTGTTTGTACTTTACCCATTTACTGCCATACTAGTTGGTATTCCTTTGGGATTACTGAGTAGAAAATACTCAGCTATCTCAGGGTTCCTAGTAGGGTTTATAGCCTCACTTTCGCTTTACCTTTTATATCCCCTAGGGAACGTTCTTCAATTGGCAGATAAAGTTGGTGGAATTTTAGGATTGAATGGGGTTGTAGTGGTATTGCTTTACCCATTGATCTATGGCATAATATCGTTACTGACAGCGTTAATAGTGAATTTAATAATTAAAAAACCCTCCACCTCAAACAAGTAAATTAATCTTTTTTCACTTAGATCTTAATTTACCTGAAATCTCGCTCTAGTTTTTTTGATTACTTGAAGAGAATATAACTGAGTGTGTATACTTTAACTTAAATTAAGGGTCTCAAAAACTCCGTGGTTTTAGGCACTGTTAACTTAATTTAAGGGGATAATGCTTATTCTTTGTGATAATAGAAGAAGACTCGATAACAAAAATCCGTGATTTAATCGTTCAAGGTTCATATACCGACTTAAAGAACTGGTCAGACAATGTTGAGAGCTTATTCCTCAGTTTTTGAAATAGCTCATATGCCTCGTAACCTACCCAATTTGGCGGTAGTAGATCTTTAGGTAAGTTTGGATCAATGTGTAAAAATTTCCTGTATTCATGAACCAATCTAATTCTGGTTATGAATGCCTCATTTGGTTTCAGAGAAGATATGTTCTCCATAACTTTGCCCCATTGGTTCACAAACTCCTTATATTTCTCCTCGACCTCTTTCAGATCCCAACACTTCCTTACTATCTCAAGGGGATTTCCAACAAAGTCCGAAATAAAGAAGAATATGTCAACATTGGTTCTACTATCTTTTAATTCATTAATGAATTTAGTTAGGCTCTCCTCAACTGGGTTTGGCGATATCCATGTCGATTGAGCCAGGTATCCAAAGCCCAACCACTTTAAGGTTTTTCTCATCTCGTCTCTGACACTCCTATTTGACTCAGGTATATTGTAAACTACTATTCTCCATTTTCCGTCCCACTCTCCGTTCCTCTTCTCGTAGACTCTTTTCATACCTTCCTGTAACCTATATAACCCAGCTTCGGATAAACTACACCTCCTCCTGTCAATCATGTCCACCAGTCCCTTTTGCCTTAAACGGAATAGACCTGCCCTTATTGCCCCCTCTGTGAAACCGAACTCTCTCATTATCTTTATCAAACTCCTCACAGTTATGCTATTTCCGTAGTTTATAATGTAGTCTCCATAAATCGTGAAGAACAGCGTTTGAAACTTCATATTACTCACTTAATGCAACAGAAATTAATTTAGATATCTCTCCCTCGAATGTCATACTTTTTATTTTTGATTTAGAAAGACGACATAATACACAATCTTGTGTAAAATTATGTGTGAATATAAATACGTCAGAAATATTTGAAACCTTCATAATATCACATTCTTCACAAAGATAAGTAAAAATTTAAATTTTTAGTCATAATATTCAGTAACAACATGTTAACATACATCTCCTAGTGGTTGGACAATAATACTTAAGATTTCACTTCACCGGTTCTGAACTTATAACGTTGAATCTTTCCTGTAGCTGTCTTAGGTAATTCATTAACAAACCTAATCTGTTTTGGTATTTTATACGAAGGAAGTTTGCCCTTCAAATACTCCTTTATTCCCTCCTCTAATTTTTCATTAGCCTCATATCCCTGCTTAGGTACAACAAAAGCGACCACCTTAGTCAATCCCACCTCATCCTTTATTCCCACAACTGCTGCCTCTAGCACTGCTTCATGGGTGAGTATAACTGACTCCACCTCAATGGGGGAAATCCACATACCCCCTGCTTTGATCATGTCGTCAGACCTCCCGATATAGTACAAATATCCATTATCGTCAAAGTAAAATTTGTCTCCACTTCTAAACCAATAACCTTGCATGTTTTTTCTGGTGTCCTCATACTTGTGTAAATAATACATGGCTACACTGTCACCTTTCACATACAAGTCACCTATTTCCCCAGCCTTAACCTGGTTACCATTTTCGTCAACTATTTTAACCTCATAGCCAGGGACTACTTTTCCCGTGCAGTTAGGTCTTGATTCTCCAGGAAAGTTCGATATGTATATGTGAAGAGCTTCCGTTGAACCTATTCCGTCTAAGATCTCAACAACATACCTCTTCTTCCACTCTTCATAAATTTTTCCAGGTAATGGCTCTCCTGCTGATACGCAAAGCCTTATTGAGCTTAAATCATATTTTTTCCACTCCTCCACGTTAAGTAGAGAGTTGTAAATTGTCGGAACTGCGAAGAATATTGTGGGTTTATATGTCTGGATATAATGAAGGACTCTCTTTGGTTCTACTCTCTCAGGCATTAAGACCACTGATGCACCATTTCCGAAGGCAAAATAAGAGGAGTTACCTAGCCCATATGCGAAGAAGAGCTTTGACGCGCTAAAGAGCTTATCATTTTCATTAATTTTCAGAACGTTCTTAACGTATGTATTTAAAACAACTATTATGTCCTTGTGGAGATGGACAGCACACTTGGGATGCCCTGTGCTCCCTGAAGTGTATAGTCCAAATGCAGGTTCGTCAGGGGACGTCTTTGCTGGATTTAAGTCAGTGGATTCGTGGGGGACTATATCCTCATACAGCATAACCTTAGCTGGGTGAGGGGAAATATGTAACTGTTCCCTATGTCCTCCGGGCAATATCATGACATACTTCAACTCCTCAGTTCTACCGTTTAATTTACTGGCTAGCCTGTCCCAAATTTCAGGCTCTACGACTAGGACTTTAGCTTTACTGTCCTCCAAGTAGAATATGTGGTCATCGGGTATTGTAAATGTATTAACTGGAATTGGGAAGGCTCCTATTTTCATTGCGCCATAAAACACTGATATGAAGTATGGCGAGTCATAAGAAATCATGAGGAGTCTCTGTTCTCTCTCTAAGAACTTCTTCAATGCATTACCTACTCTATTTATTTCGTCTATCAACCTCCTATAGGTCCATATCTCGTCTTTGTAGTATATAGCAGGTCTCCCTAGCTCATTACTCCTTTTCGAGAAAATAGCATCTGTTACATTTAAAATGTCCCCATACTTACTGCTCATGCTATTTCCTAAATATATTTTTTATAATTCAGTATTTAAGTATTTTATTCTAAAATTGTTATACGTAAAATTGTCGTATATATCAAACTACTGTTACAATGACCCCAATCAGGAGGAGTTTTGAGGATTAACATGGGTCCACAGATTCGTAGAGCAGGAACTTTTTATCTAAATGATCAAAACAAGAACTACTGGTCTTGGGGAGATCATTAACTCCTTTCTTCAGACATGGAGTAATGCGTTAGTAAGATGGTTTATATAAACTGATTAGATTTCCTAAACTTGTCACTCTTATGACAAGTTTTACCTTAAAGTTGTCAACCAATGACAAAGTTTATATTAAACTTGTCAATACATTAACAATGTGTCACTCATATCACGAATGGTCTTTCAAAACCCTTGGTGGAGTGATAAGAGCAAAATTTATGAGGACGAAACAGTGAGAAAGGTAGCTAATTCCCCTTATAGAATACCTCCCATCCGAGAGAACATTCTGTTACTGGGTCCCAGGCAGGTAGGCAAGACGACCTTTCTGAAGACTACCATAATGGAGGTTCTAGAGAGCGAGGCTAATCCTAAAAAAGCCCTTTTCTTCTCATGCGATTCTATGAGGGACATGGAAGACCTAATAGAGCTAATACATGAGTACAGGAATTTAATTAATCCCAACAATGGTTACATCTTCCTTGACGAGATAACCTTTGTAAAGGACTGGAATGTTGGGCTTCTACACTTATTTAATGCTGGATACTTTAGAGACTCAATAGTTTACGTTACTGGATCTACGTCAATGTACTTAATGAAGGAGACACTACCAGGAAGACCACTAAAGAAATTAGTCTTTTACCCACTTGACTTTAGGACTTATTTCAACGTATTCTTCCAAAATAAGATCAACGTAGACAGGATAAACCTGTTCAACCTTAAGGAAAGTTATGAGAAGGCTAAAGACTTATTACCATACTTACAGGAGTTAAATACTGCGTTATTAAGATACGTTGAAAGAGGAGGCTTTCTAGCCACAAACTTAATCGATAACCCATTAGAGTTATATAGTGTCTATAAGGATGCAACATTAAGCGATTTAGCGAAATTAGGCAGGGACGAGAGAATATTTATTGATATTATAGGGGAGATAATTGACTCTCTTGGTAGCAGAATCTCCGAAAACACCATAGCAAAAAAGACCTCAATAGGTTCACACAATACGGTTAAGAGCTACCTTGAGCTGGGTGAAAATTTATTCACTTTCAGAGTGTTCAGGAAAATCGAGAACGGACACTTTAACAATAAATCCTTTAAGAAGGTTTACTTTATTGACCCCTTTATATACAGGGTTATGAAAATGTATACCAGAGGAATCGGTGATATCAGTAGGGAGGAGTTGCCCAGAGTCGTTGAGGGAATAGTAGGTGAACATTTGGCTAGAGAGTACGGACGTGAAGTTGGATATACTTTCACTAAGAGCGGTAAGGAAGTTGACTTTGTGGTAAGAAATGTGGGAGTGGAGGTGAAGTATGGGAGTGCAAACTATAACGACTTAAGGTTAAGTGAGGGGTACATATTAAGTCTCGATGAAATAGGGATGAAAGACAACAAGGTAATAATGCCCATATCCATCTTTTTATACCTGATATCTTCAGAAAGAGTGTTTTACGAGATTTTTTAAACTTCCGATAGCGATGAACGTTAGAGAGCTTCAACAAAAAGAGGAAAGAGAACAGTTATAGACTTGTTTAGCCATAAAACGGACTTCCTCAACTAACTTAAAATGTGTTGACATTTGTTGTCCCTCAAGTGTGGAGTGGAGTTGTTTTGGAAGCTAAGATCAATATAATGTTAAAATAACTTTAACTATTTGCCCCTGAACACTGGTTTCCTCTTTTCAAAGAATGCCCTTGCACCCTCCTTGGCATCTTCTGAGGCTAACGCCTGATTCTGCATTTCTCTCTCTAGTGCAAAAGCAGTGTACAGAGGTATATCTAAACCTTCATTAACAGCCAACTTCGCAAATCCCACTGCCTTAGCAGGACCACTAGCAACCTTCCTTGCAAAGTCCATGGTTTCTGTATACAACTTCTCTGGTTCCACGAGTCGCTCAACAAGTCCCAACTCATAGGCTTCCTTTGGAGTAAGAGTCTTGCCTGTAGTCATAAGATATATCGCCTTAGACCTACCTACTATCCTAGCTAAAAATTGTGTTCCTCCTTCCCCTGGGATAAGAGCAAGGTTAGAGACCTCTGGCATACCTAATTTAATGTTATCGTCATTGGCAATGAACCTTATATCGCAAGCCATTGCTAGTTCCAATCCACCACCCATACAATGTCCGTTTATAGAGGCTATTATCAGCTTCCTCGTAGACATCATCCTAAGCATAACTTCCTTACTGTACTGGCTGGATAGACCAATGTACTCAGGGGATTTGTCCTTTATCTCGTTTATATCGAACCCAGCAGAGAAAAATCTAGGAGTATTGCTGGTTATCACTATAACCTTTACATTGTCATCAAACCTCGACTCCACTATTATGTTATCAAGCTCTCTTAGCATTTCCAGATTATGAGCGTTTGCTGGAGGTCTATTTAGCTTCACTATACCTACTCCGTCTTCCACTTCTATCTTGAAGAACTTTGGTGATAACTCTGACAGACCCATGATAGATGACTGTAATTCCTTATTTATATATTTTATGTTATGTTTAATGCGCGTAAAATAAACGTATAGAAATTATTCATAAATCTCAAAAATTACAAGATTTTCGCTAAAAACGTAACACGTATAGAAAGCGTTATATACGCAAAATGTGAAAGTTATAACATGGTAACAAAGTGGGAGTATAAGAAACCAAAGAGGGTTATTAACTGGGGCGACTTCACAGGTATTAGGAAGTTTGAGTCAGTTTACGAGTTGCCACAGGAGGCTGTGGAGGTTCTATTAAAATTATTGAGTGTCCAAGGGGATACTGAATTTGCCTCAATTGAACAACACCTATATTGGCTATTTCACGCCCCTAGTCTCACCGAAAGGGTTACCATAGCAAGAATTATGGCAGACGAAATGAGACACGGATGGCAGATCATACAAGTGCTCAAGGAGTTTGGCGAACCGGGGAAAAGAATCGCGGAGGAACTCCTAGCCACTAGGATGGGTAAGCACAGGTTAGACGCCTTTAACATGCCTTTCAACTTATGGGAGGATACAATAGCCTTCACGTTCTTAATTGACAGGGTCGGTCTTTACCAATTAATGGCTTTTGAAGATTCAAGTTTTGGTCCCCTCTCAAGGATAATACCAACAATGCTGATGGAGGAGGAGTTTCACATAAACTTTGGCTACACTGGAATAAAGAGGCTCGTAGAGAGCGGAAAGAGGGACATAGCCCAAAAGTTAATTAATAAATGGTACCCTAGGGGCTTAGACATGTTTGGGCATTCCAGATCTAGAACTATTGAGTTAGCTTACAAATACGGCTTAAAGAAGTGGAGTAATGAGGAGATGAGAAAGATGTATATGAAAGACGTAGAGGAACTAGTATCGCCTCTCGGTTTAGAATTACCTGATCCCTACAAGAACAGGAGAGTTCTTTAGGGACATATAATGACAATCAAAACTCCCAGCGATATAAAAGATGAGGAGCTGAAGACGGAGCTCTTAGATCTAATTTTTGTGATCGCCGATTCTAAACTAGCTATTGTGGAGCAAACATCTCCATGGCTAGTTAACTCCCCAACTGTGGACTCCAGACTATTCACTGCTAGGTTTGTCGCAGATGAGCTGAATCACGCATGGCAGATGTCTCGTATGATCGAGGACTTTGGTGAAAAGGATAAGGTTAAAGAGCTACAAGAACTGAGGCTTGGATTACATAGGTTAGAGCCCTTCAATTTGCCCTTATTTACATGGGAGGACGCCGTGGCGTTTGTTTTCGTAATTGACAGCTACAACGTAATTCTGATGAATTCACTTATGGATTGTGAATACGAACCATTAAGTAAGTTGGCAAAAAGTATAGTAAAGGATGACGAGTACCACACTATGTTTAGCGAGAACGAGATAATCAGACTTTCAAGAGAGAACAGAAATAAGATACAGGGAGCACTAAACTTCTGGCTACCTAGACTAAACGACGTCTATGAACATATGAGGAAACTGAGACTGGATAAGTTATTCTCTCTCAGAGTAAACAACTGGCTTACAGAGGAGAGCGAAAGTAGTTTAGTAAGTAAATTAAATGAAAAACTAGTGAAAATTGGCTTAGATTCGGTTGCTGTGAAAAAATATACACGTAATTAAAATTGAAAAAATTAGAGTGAGTGAGGAAAAAACAACTTCTTCCTCTACTTCAACTTCGCTTAATTCTAGCCAAATTACTTTGCTACCTTCACTTTAATTACCTTGATCAGACTAAAGACAGCAGTAAAGGGAACAGCAATTAAGGTTATTGGCAATAAGAGAGTGGAAATTCCTGGCTGTCCTAGTGCTATGTATTCGTTCGCTATTACAACTGTTGTTAGAGATGAAAGGATTACTAAAACAGGGATTAACACCCACTTTCTTTTGCTGAATTCCCTTGAGACCAAGAAGGAAATAAGTATTGAAGGAGAGGCTGAAAGAAATGCGCCAAATCCTAACAGTGTGTCGCCAAATACGTAGATTTGGCTAGCTTCCAGATAGAAAATCACGTAGTCTATTATAGGTAGTACCACAGTAAGCAAGATGGGTATCCAAGAACTCCTGATAAATTTACTCAGAAGGTAACCTACAACACTAAGGACGAGTATACCTATGATTACTCCCTCTAGAATTGGTATGGATTCACCCACATAACCTCCGTAGTCAATGACACCAATGAAATCTAGAATGGATCCTCCCACGCTTGAGATTAATAGAAAACCGAGAATACATATGGCTAGTTGCTCCACCATTCTAATCACCTTACTTGACTCTCTCAGTGAATACTTCTGTGAGACAATCACCGCTAACAACTGTACACTTCCAATTAATAATAAGAATTGAGGGGTCAAGAATAGGGGAGTGAAACTCACATCATTGCTTATGTAAACTTTCGAAGATATAGAGGCTAAAGTGAGGTTAGTAGATCCTGAACGTTGATAACCAAGTTTATTAAATGGTATTTGTGGTGGGAGAGGAAATAGTTTACCCAAATTACTGTACTCCTGTATAACGCTATTATTGAATGTAAAATAAGGTGAGGAGGGAATTGGAAAACCTGACATGTTTATTGGAGGTCTTGGAGGTTGAGTGAAATTGAAGAAATCGAGAGGGAGATAACTGTTTAATACAAACTTGTTAAGAGCTGGTAAACCCCAATTATAGTCTATGAAGGCTATTAAACTAGCGTGGGTTAAGAGTGTATTTGAGACGTAATCTTCCTTACTGTAAGGTGATATAACTATTAAAGGAACTCTCTCACCTAACTGTTGCCCTTGAAATACAGGAGGAGGTACGTGGTCATAATAACCTCCTGCCTCATCGAAGGTTATAAATATGGCGGTACTATTCCACTCAGGGCTCCTCATTACTGCATTAACGATGTAGAGTAACCACATTTCACCTTGTAGCACATTTGCAGGAGGACCCATATCTGTCGTCGGACTTGGTAAAATCCATGATACTGATGGGAGAGTACCGTTATTTAATTGGTCTATGAAGGTAGACCAACTGCCCACGTGGTTAAGGTAGTCCTTTACTCCGCTGAAGTACTTTAAGTCAGATTGACCCCAATCAGAGGCGTTAAAGATGTAATATCCCCAGCTTACTCCATATTGGCTTAATTCAGCAAATATTGTCTCATTAAACGGTATGTAAGGAGGAGGACCATAGTCATCTATAACTGGTGAATAAGCTGTGTAGAGGTAAAGGTGATTGGGTGCACTCTCTGACATCACAGGAGAGAAGTAATTGTCTGCCAATCCATATTCCTCTGTTAAATCCCACAGTGGAGCTAACTGTGACACTGTGTAGTAAGTGAGACCTTGTGGACCTGAACCTTGAAGAAAGCCATCCATCTTTCCCCCGTTCCAGTCCTGGTGATACGGGATATACCCTTCGTTGGGGTCCACTGTAACATAAGTGCCGTTAGGGACAGGCTTAAGCTGGCTTAGAACAGGTAATCCCAGTAAATTATTGGGTTTTGTTAACTCATTGCTCAAACTTTCATTTACTCCTCCAGTTGGATAAACTCCAAAGAAGTTGTCAAAGCTGTGATTCTCCATGAAGATTATTATCACATGTTTAATTGGAGTCCTGGTTTCGCTTTCAGCATAGGATATGTTTGAAATAAGGAGTAAAGCTATAAGTAGGAAGACAAACACAAGAATAGTATATTTCATTAATAATAATTATATTAACTTCGTCTATTAATTTATACTTGCTTCGATAATTTTATTTCAACATGACTGAGGAGGAGATTCAAGAGTCCGGTGAATGTAGTGCATCATCAAGTAACTAACCATGTGCTTTGCTCAGTACATCTCGGACTCTGTAGATACAAAAGATTATTTCTTATATAACACCCATGCGGACAATAGACCTTGATACCTTTTTACACTGTCAGGAAATAACGAGAATAACTCTTTGGCGCTTATATTCCTGGGGTCAGGACCGAATCCCTTCCGAATTGAAACAAACGCTAAACCGCCAGGCTTTAAAACTCTCTTTATTTCATCAGCCAACTCTTTATGCAAAACAGTACAGCATAATACGTCCTTGGAAAGGACAAAATCAATGGAGTTTGATGGTATTGGAGAAAGGTCTCTTGACACGAAGGTTTTCACATTTGTTATCCCTTCTCTCTCCAGTTTGCTGGATAGAATCCTTATTTGCCTTTCATCAGAATCTAAAGCATAAACTAACCCTTTATTACCAACCTTTCTAGCCAAGGAAAATGTATAGTAACCTGGACCACAACCATGGTCCAGAACTACCATACCTGGTTTAACGTAATCTATGAAATCGTCTTCACTTTCAATTAACCTCCTTAATGGTAAAGAAAGTATAAATGGACTTATTTTTCTGTCTTCTACGTTCTTCATACGATTACATTTGTAAGTACCGTTATAAAGATTTGTGAGTGCTTTTGAAATAAACTGAATATGTACCGTTGAAAGGAGCATGGATTTAATTTTCGTTATACTTGTTCAACCGCCTTTACGTTTCTAGTTTTTTCTCTCGTGATATTTAGTTGTCCCTAGCTCGGTGAATTCAGTGTTATGTAAATGAGGAGAGTTAAAAATAGACTTTCTTCCTATTTTTCTTCTATAAGGTTATTCCTGAGTACTCCGATTTTACTTATTTCAGCTTCCATGACGTCTCCTGGCTTCAAATATTTCCCTGTTGCTAGTGCTACTCCAGATGGAGTACCTGTAGATATCACATCTCCTGGCTTAAGGGTTATTCCATTAGATAAGTACTCTATTATCTGCTCTACCTTAAATATCATGTCCTCAGCGTAAGCGTCTTGTCTTATTTCGCCATTGACCCTTAATTTAAGTCTCAGGTTGTTAATGTTGTCTATTTCGTCCTTAGTTACTATCCATGGTCCCATAGGTGCAGCAGTGTCTAAACCTTTGCCATGTACCCATCTCATACCGTAGGGTATTTCAGGGGGGAACTGCTTATCTCTAAAACTGATATCGTTAAATATAGTGTAGCCAAAGACGTAATCTAATGCTTTTGATGAGTTCACATACTTAGCCCTTTTACCCATTATCACAGCTAACTCTATCTCATAGTCTACCTTATTTGATGCCCTAGGAAATAGTACAGGTTGATTGTGCCCAATTAAAGTGTTGTTGAATTTTGTGAAGATATATGGTTCCTTTGGAGGGTTATTATTCGTCTCCTGACCATGAGCCCTGTAATTCACCGCTAACAAAAATATTTTCTCAGGGTCAGTTACTGGAGGATAATATATGATGTTTTCAGGGTCTAACTCAGCACTTCTTTTTATAACACTGTCCAACTTGTTAAAATCGTCTAAGACCCTTCTTACGAGGTATAATGAACCCTCTCCTCCTTCTATTAGATCTCTCATGTTGAAAAACCAGTTTGGAGGTGTAGCATCGTAAACCATCTCATAAGCCTTCACCAAGTCTACGACTTTTCCTTCATGGTACACTCCAATCCTTTTCTGCTCACCTAAGTTTGGTGAGAACTGAAGTAACTTCATAATATGATATTCTCATATAGTTTGTTATAAAACTTATTAATCCCACACTACAAGCCTTTTTACCTATCAAACTTTGTTAAACCCCTCAAATAACGTGACAAATGAAAAAAAGTAATAAATGACTTAAACTTATTTGTCTCATATACTTGCTAATGATTTCCCTTCTTAATAAAGGGCTGTATAGCCTCTCATGAAAGACATTTAAAAGGTATGGAGATATATCGCTGACGATGCCTTATTATGCTTTCACTTCTCTATTTTCCAGCCATACTCTTTCATCAACACCTCATCACCGTAGTTTACCCACTTATAGAACTTCCTAAGTTTGCCACCAGTCTCCCTCTCCACCAATTGCTGAAGGATGAATTCTAATACATTTGAGAGAGGCCATGCCATAACGAATGCCATAGTTACACTTATCCATGGAAGTGGGGGGAGGAAGACCGACAATATCATGGGACCGAGTATAATCAAGATTATAACAGCTAGACTCCTGTTTGCTTCTCTTTTACTTGTCCTATACTTGGGTTCGTAAGTTATAACTCCCTTGCTTATCAGTTCCTTAATCTTCTTTAGCATCTTCCAATCCTTAAAAAAGAGGAGAAATGCTGAAAGAGGAACTATCACGGTAAAAAGGGGAAGGTAAGAGAAAAATGCTACTAAAAAACCTAGAATTACAAACGTTGATGAAAAAACTACCTCCTTAAGCGTAGTTAGTGGTCTTTCCTCAGTATAAGAAGCACGCGACATAGTGGTCATTCGTCCCGCCGGTCAATCCCGGTTCCTTCTGTCTACAGACATCCATGGCAAAGGGACACCTTGGATAATACCTACAGCCCTTGCCATTATATGGCTCTGTCTCTTCTTTAACCGTTAAGGAAAATAGGGTCGTTCTACCAGAGGGATCAGGAATAGGGACTGCCGAAATAAGTGCCTTAGTGTAAGGGTGTAATGGATTCCCTAGAACCTCATCTGCTGGACCGCTCTCTATTATTTTACCTTGGTACATCACATAAATCCTGTCTGCAACATAACCTATAGTTGAAATATCGTGAGTTATCATTAATACACTCTTTCCCCTCTCTTCCTTTAACTTCAAGAATATGTCTAACACGCCAGCCCTAATTGACATGTCTAGCATTGAAACTGGTTCGTCTGCAACTATGAAACTAGGATCTAACACTAAGGCTCTGGCTATGGCTACCCTTTGCAACTGCCCTCCAGATAACTGGTTTGGTAGAGAGTTGGCGTACTCCTCTTCTGGTGTAAGCCCAACGTCCTTCAAAGCTTTTAATATCATTTCTCTTTCCTCATCCTTACTCTTAGTGATGCCATGAACCCTTATTCCCTCAGCAACTATATCGTATACTTTTAGCCTTATATCTACCGCTTCATATGGGTTCTGGAATATAATCTGGTTCTCCTTCCTAAAGGCCTTCTCCTCTTTTCCCTTTAACTTAAACACATCTTTTCCGTTCCATAATACCTTGCCTGCTGTAGGCCTTTGTAAGTTAAGAATTGTCCTTCCCAGAGTCGTCTTCCCGCTACCTGACTCACCAACCAGTCCTACTATCTCCCTCTCCTTTACCTTAATGTCTACACCGTCTACAGCCTTAACTATAACATCCCTGGATTTGAAGTAAACCTTAAGTCCTTGAGTCTCTATCATTGTTTGGTCACCGCATGACAAGCAACATAGTGAAATCCCTCAATCCTTGTCAATGGAGGTTCCTTCTGACTACATATGGGCATTGCTATTGGACATCTGGGAGCAAACCTGCAACCCTTGGGTGGGTTCTCTAGGTCTGGAGGATAGCCTGGTATAGAGACCAGTTTCTTCTTTTTTCTCAACCTTAAGTCCGGTATTGCATCAACAAGTGCCTTTGTATAGGGATGAAGAGGATTCCTGAATAACTTCTCGACATCGCCAAACTCCACTACTTTCCCTGCATACATAATGAGAATACTATCACTTATATTGGCTAATAGAGCTAGGTCATGAGTAACAAACATCATACTAAACTTTCTGCTCTCCTGTAAGTCCTTCATTATCTTCAAGACCTTTGCTTGCGTTATAACGTCTAAGGCTGTAGTAGCCTCATCTGAGACAACCATAGAGGGGTTCAGAAGTAGTGCCATGGCAATTACCACCCTCTGCCTCTGTCCTCCAGAGAGTTCATGTGGAAACATATCTGCTTTTTCTGGGGGAACCCCTACACTCTCTAATGCCTTATATATCCTCTCAGTTGCCTCAGCCTTTGATACATCCTCATGGGCTAAGATTGTCTCTATCATCTGATCTTTTATCTTGTATACAGGGTCAAGTACATCCATGGAAGCTTGCGGAATATATGCTATATCTCTCCATACTATGTTCTTCCTAAACGTCTTCAGGTCCATTTTCAGAATTTCCTGACCTTTAAATTTCACTTCCCCTTCTACAATTTGTGCATTTCTGGGAAGCACTCTAAATATGGTAGTAACTAAAGTAGATTTGCCACACCCAGACTCTCCTGCGACCCCTAAAATTTTAGCCCTGTCAACAAAGAGCGAAACTGAGTCAACTGCCTTTACGTTACCAGTTTTTGTCTTGTAATAGGTTTTTAGAGAGTCCACTTGGAGTAAAGGTTCCGTTGATTCCTCAAATATCAACTTCACTCACCCCTGAGCTTGTATGGGCTCAATGCGTCTAACATGGCTGAGCCGAAGAAATAAAACGCCATGCTCAGCAGGACTATACCAATTCCAGGTGGCAATACCCACCACCAGGCGAAGCCATTTACGAAGGATATGTTATATGTAGCATAACCAAGCATGTTTCCCCAAGTAGGGAAACCTGAAATTCCGAGCCCTAAGAAATCTAGACCCGATTCGGCTAATATTACCCCAGGTACGTCATAAGCTAACTGGGCAAAGAGTATACCCATCAGGTTAGGGAGTATATGCTTGAAAAGAATTCTAGTCCTTCCCTCACCTAAAGCCCTTGAAGCCTCAATAAACGTTCTGTTCTTGAGAGAAAGTGTCTGTCCTCTTATAATTTTTGCCGTACCTGGCCAGGACAATAGAGATATTATGAGAAGTATAAGCAATGGCTTACTTATGTTGACTATAGTACCAGTTACATCGAAAATACTTATAAGAACTATAAGTAACGGTAATCCAGGTATTAGGAGGAAGAAATCTGTTAACGCGTTAAGTGAAAGATCTGTAAACCCACCTACATATCCGGCTAATAAGCCTATCACAAGGCCTATCCCTATAATTAAAACAGAAGCCACTACTGAAAGATATAGGTCAAACCTCCCCCCATACACAAATTCAGCGAATACACTGGCTCCGTTATCATCTGTACCGAGTAAACCATATTTATATCCCTGTGATTTATATGTAGGCAAAGACATTATGAATGTCTCCTGCGTGTTACCTGTATTGTTGAAAGAGACTACTATATAGTAAGTTCCAGGTTTAGGTAATGCATCTGCCGGAAATTCGTATGCAGCCAAAGCCTGCTTGGACGAAGGAAGAGTAGAAACATACGGAGAATTACCTACATTAATTTCTTGCGAGTTAAATACTATAAAACTTGCTTTCCCTGGAGTAATCGAGACAGCTGGCGGAAGTGGAAAAGGTAGTGGGGATAACTCCATTGCATATATGTTGTTAAAATATAAGTTTATGATGAAATTTTCAGAATTTGGAGATAAAAGCTTAAATGAGACAAGTATATTATACGGGTGGCTCCAGTTCCAAATTAAAGGAAAAGATACATTCACTGTTTCATTCGGAGGAACTAATACTTTTATATATGAAGAATTAACCATTGTTACATAATTACTATTGGAAGAACTAAACTTACTAAAGGTAAACATTACGTTTGGGGGTAAGTCCTTATATTGTGGAAATATCGAAGCCCAATAGGGAACGGCATAAGGTGCAGCTATCTGTTGTTGGGACGGTAAATATGGATTGTTATATTGTGTCAATACAGGAGCAGCTAAAGACAAAATAACAAAGAACCCAATGATTATTATTGAGAACACGAAGGACTTTTTAGAAAACAGATATCTAATTGTCTTGTTCATTCGTACTTCACCCTAGGATCTATAAGCGGATATAACAGGTCTAACGCAAGTAGGATAATAATAGCAAATAGGCTTATTATGTAAAAATCTCCCTCCAGTAGAGGCACATCTAGGTTTGCCGCTGCGTTTACTAATAGCCTCCCTAGGCCAGGGATATTGAATATGTCCTCAATAAACACTACGCCCGCAAACAAGAAGGCTAAGTCGATGCCTACCCTAGTCACTACCGGTATAATGGCGTTTCTTGTGACGTGTTTATAAAGTATCTTTCTATCGCTTATACCCCTAGCTCTCAGATAGTTAACAAAGTTGCTACCCATTAACTCTACGCCATTATTTCTAAACAGGATATTTCTAACTCCATAGCTTATAATGGTTATAAACAAAATTGGAAGAGTTAAGAACTTCATCAAGCTAACCCAGTACGTAAAGCCTTGAAGTGCCATGCCATTACTAGTGGTTATTGCCTGTGCTATATTAGTTGGAAATATGTTTAGGTAGAACCCTAGGATGTAAAGTAGTATTTCGCCAAGCCAAAATGCTGGGATGAAATAGGTCATTATAGCTGTAAAGCTAATCACACTATCACCTATCTTACCCTGCCTGGATATGGAGTAAAGGCCTAGTACTACTGCCAAAATGGTACTTAAAATCAAGCTTGGGACTACCAAAAGTGCAGTTACGGGAAACCTTTCCACTATTAACGTCAATACTGACCTATCATAATGCATGGATATTCCCAGGTGGAACGTTAATAGGGACTCAATGTAAACGAAGAACCTCTCCTGAAGTGGTAAATTAAGCCCGAATTGTCTATCAAGCGCTTGCACAAGCTCACTTCTTGGGAGTCCTTTGTAAGTTAAGGGTACATAAAGTTCAGCAGGGTTAATATGGTAAAGGGTGGGTAAAATTTGGAATATGAAGAAGTTGAAGACGAGGATGCCAAATAATAACACCAACCTTTCAAATACTCTCTTCAAGATATACCTCTTCAGGCCTGTTATTCGAAATCCTCTTCTAGCCTCCTTGTTGTCGACGGCTGTTGAGGAGCTCATCTTAATTCCTGATACATTAATACTCCTCGCCTTTTAAAAACTTTGTCACTGCAATGTCTATATTCATATATGGTCTGTCAATATTAGAAATAATATCTATGTAAATATTATACATACAAGCTCTACTTGGTTAAACATAATATATCGTACTATTAGGTTAAAGTTCATGTAAAGGAATTATGAAAATATGTATTTTTGATAAATTATTTTTAATGTATCAATAATTAAAAACGTATTATTACAAATCTTTTCTTCTGACAAATGTTTAACGCTATGACTTCCTAAGTTTCATAAGACACGCAAAATAGCTATTATGAAAACTTATGTTAAAAGATATAGTCTATTGATAAAAGATTAATACCCAATTGACAACTGTTTTTCCAGGTCTGATATAATGCTAAGACCCTTCAACGAAAGCAAGAAGAAATGGCCCAACGGTAAAAAGATACTTATAGGCCTAACGTTGCTCGTGGTAGTTATAGCTGTAATAGGGTTTTATCTTTATTATAATTCCTCATTACTCTTTAACCCTCCAGAGGTGAAGGTGATAGAAGGTACGTATACTCTAAATGACGTAATAGCAGTGAGTAATAACGTAGTCGCGTTTGCTGGAGCTAACCTATCAAACAACATATCAGAAGGAATTGCGGGAGAATATTTCCTCCAGAACTCCTCTTATTTATTTTTTAACTTGGGAGAATACTTGCAAGATGGGACAATATACTCAATAGCATATAACGGGTCTTCATTCTTGCTTGCTGGAGCGCAGAGTATAAAAGAAAATAATGTAACAGTGCTTCAACCTGAGGTAGTGCTTTACACAAATGGTAAGGCAATTAACATATCTAAATTAATACCTGACACCTATACCCCTGGTCAAGCTTATGCAGCTTCATGGACTGGTAGCTACTGGTTAGTAGGAGGAAGTTCACTTGTTATAGAGGGGACAGCACAGTACAACGTACCTTTTCTGGTAAAGATCTTACCGAATCTTACTTCTATAGACCTTACTCCAAAGCTACCTAACTATTTCTATAGCCCACTTAGTGTAGGCTCTGGAATATATACTGTATCTTCTCATAATGGACAGTTCCTGGTTGGTGGGAGTCATCTTTTTAATTATAGTGTTACGTTATTTAACGGTAGTTCCTTCCAGAAGTATCCACAAGATCCTGGATCTATACTGTCTTCAGTCTATTCTCCTGAAGGATGGATAATAGGGGGTTACAATTACAGCTCTAACCCTAACGTTTCGTTAACTATGCTGGGCGTAGTTAACGGGAGCGATATAGACTTTATTAACCTAAAGTACTCCGTAGGGATTGTTGTTGCAGTGGGTTACGGTGATGATACATACGTAATCTCCCTAAGGGTACCAGCAATAAATGAAGGAACCGGTACAGCTTCCGAGGAGGGCATTATATTGATGGGGAAGACACTCACCTCCCTTTCAGAGATATATAGTGCGACTAACACAAGCATTAATTCAGTGACCATAGCGGGGAACCATTTGGTAGGAGTAGGCTACACAGTGACTAATCAAGAGCGACATGGGATTATTTTGATCCTTAGGATGACGTAAGGCTCAAGATTCTCGGACAACGTAGATGTGGGACAAAGAAGACAGATAACTTCGCCATTATCAATTGCTAGAGAACATGATGTACCTAAACACATTCTTTAATCAGAAACAATTTCCTACATGTAAACTAATTATCATTTTAATTCTAGCCTTGAGGTACCAAAAGTCATTTTTTAATGACTTTAAATTAAAGAAGAGTCTTGTTTTAAATAATTTCTTTCAATTTTATCAAAGTATATTCGTCGTTTAATATTCTCGTTATGAAAAGATTTAAATAGATTACTATTAAAACTTATTATACGCAAGTGATTAAGAAATGAAAAAAATGTTCCTTATTATAGGTCTTTCTCTGATTTTAGCATTTTTAATAGCAATACCAATCCAAGTTTCGGGATTTGCAATTGCAAACTTCAACGCCCCTATACTTAATCCCTCACAGGTAATATACAACGAACCTTGGGTAGGAACTATTGTGTACACATATGCATATAGTACACATACAGACGAGTTCAATGCACTCCTGGACGGTAAGGTCGATTTTATAACTCTTACACACGTGTCAGAGATCCAAGAACTAGAAAAAGCTCCTTATAATAACACTGCGTTTTTGGCCATAGCCCCAGCAGAAAGCTTCGCACAGGTAGCATTCGCTTTCGGTAATAACTTAACAGCTAACTTATACTTCAGGTACGCTATCGCCTCTCTGATAAACCCACAGAACGTAACCTCTTACGTCTTGGACAACGGAGTGCTAGGCACGGATTACCCCTTCTTCGTAAGCCCATCACTACAAGTTTACAAGGCTTGGTTTAATTCTCAGGTTGAATCATACTACGAGCAGTACCAGTCCTATAACTTGACCAGAGCTATAATGTACCTCGAGAGAGTACCTGGAATAACACATGTAAATGGACAGTGGTACTACAATGGACAGCCGTTAAAACTTACCTTCTATTATACCTACCCACCAGAGACACTAAAGAAGTTCGCTGACCTACTCCAGTCTTCAGCAGCTGCTATTAACCTAACTATCGTACCTGTGCAAGAGACCTTTGCAGCATTAGAAAATCAAATTCAAACTCCACCTTATAATGACTTTAACATGAGTACATTCGGATGGACAAACATAGGACCGTTCCCCAACTCTTGGATGGACGGTATATATACATCGCCAGCCAATGTGGCAGGGTTCTCAAATTCTACCATTGACGCTACATTACAGAAAGCCCTTAACGCACCAACTCTAGCTCAAGAGATAGCCTACACAAAAGAAGCTGAACTTCTACTACAACAACAGCTTCCTTACGTCATTTATGTCTGGTCCAACGCGATACAAGCTGTCTACCTGCCAGGCTGGGCCGACTATATATACCTACAGTACGGTACTCCTACATATGCTATAAACATAATGGATGTCCATCCTACCAACCAAGCCCTTAACGGAACATTCATATTCTCTTCTATTACTAGCGGCTTCCCAAGGCACATAAACATTTATGCGAGCGTGAGTGTATATGCCTTTAATACCCTAGATGATATGTACGACTCTCTGGCCATTACTAGCTTCGCTAACGAGACTCAACTCATGCCTTGGGTAGCGTCTTCTTGGACCATAACGTCACCAGTAAATATGACTCTGCCGAATGGCGATAAGATAGTAAATGGGACTATACTCACGGTAAACTTGGTACATAACGACACCTGGATAGACGGTTATCCTCTTACTGCGTATGATGTAAACTTCACAGTCTGGTACTATGACCTGCCAGGAATGATGGGTACTAATACATTTGACGGAGTCCACTTGAATTATACCTACTTATCTCAGGAAGACTTCATTAATGGAGACTTATTCGGAACTATAACGGCATTAGTATGGACAAACGTAACTAACCCGTACCAGATAGTATTCTACCTAAACTCTTCCTCTTATGTTAATGATTACCTAGTATTATCAGAATACCCCATAATGCCTTTACATGCAATAGGACCAGTTAATGTTGTGACACTCTATCACAGCACTCTAGCCCCTGAGATTTCTTCTGGTCCATACAGGTTCGTTTCCTTGAATGAGGAAGCAAAGACAGTGACAGTTACTTATAATCCTTACTACTTCAGGATAAATCCATCTATCTTTATGCAAAACGTTACTCAAGGTCAAACCTACACATTCACCGCTAACTTTACTTACTACACCTGGGACGACGCAACATCATCTCTAGTCCCACACCAAGTAAGTAATGGCACTGCAACCATGTGGCTTAACTACTTGGAGGTACCTGGAAAAAGCTACACTAATGCTACACCTCCAATGCCCATGAAGATGGTAGCTCCTGGAGTATATCAAGGATCGATAAACACTTCTAACCTAGCTCCTGGAGTGTACGAAGTAGTTAGTAAAGTAACCTGGAATAATGGTGCCAATGAGCTGTTCTACTATGGTTCAATTAACGTAACGAAGCCTCTAACCACTGTTCCCCCAGCCACTAGTTCAACAGCTCCACCTACCAGTTCAACAACTACTTCAACATCATTACCCTTAACAGCCATAGTTGCAGTAATAGTCGTAGTGATAATAATAATAGCGGCTGTAGTGATATTGAGAAGAAGGTAAATTAGACAAGGTATCATCGAATTTTTTCCTTCTTAGTTTTTCTTGCTTAAGATCTCTTGCTTCTATGGTAATTACTCAAAGGGATTATCGATAAGCAAATTCTATGATATCTAGAGACCTAACCTTAGAATACTTCTTATGCCTAGACTAAGTTTAGGAGATATTAACTCTTCGTACATAAAGATAACATTATGAATTAACACACCTTTAATCGAAAATTTTCATATCAGAAGCTTTACCGTCAATTCTTATTACCAATCAACTAATAAGAAATTCTTATGATTGTAGGTTTTTCAGGTAAACTCTACAAGAGATATGACGGTGATGGAATAGATCTCATTAAAGAAGTCGTAGATGAAGCGTTAGATATGGCAGGACTGGAGTACAAGGACATAGACGGAGTGCTATCTACCTTTGGAAGAGGGGGGTTCCTTGGAAATAAGAGCTTCATAAGTGGTTCAGATCAACTGAGCGAATACTTAGGAATAAGAGCAAGATATCTCGACAATATACAGTACGGAGGACCCTCAGCGTTAACCATGATTTACAGGGCTTACAAAGCAATCAGATCAGGTGAAGCCAATACTGTGCTTTGTGTTCAGGGTGGGAAAATATCACAGTTTAGAGATGGACTAGTGACTCCACAAAAGACAGACTTCGTGGACACTGCCTTCGACGAATTCATAAAAGTGTATACTCAGATGTCTCCCATATCAGATTACGCTATGGTTGCTTATAGACACTCTAAGTTGTTTGGAACCACGGATGAGCAAAGGGCATTGGTCTCCGTGTCGCAGAGGTACAACGCCATGAGTAATGAAAAGGCTATGTTTAAAACTCCCTTAACTGTTAAAGATGTCCTCAGCTCCAGAATTGTCTCTTATCCACTTCACCTACTAGAAATAGTTTATCCTGTTGACGGTTTTCACGCATTCATCGTGAGCAAAAAGACCTCTAAATCTAGTCTGAGAAATGTGGACATATTAGGATATGGGGAGGCTCATTGGTCGAATCCACCTCCAGAGTGGGAAGACATAATTTACACTCCTGCTGTTGAGAGCTCAAAAATGGCGTCGTTTAACTTAAACAGGGTCGATGTCTTTGAGTTATATGACTCATTTACTATAACAGTTATGCTTCAAATGGAGGATATAGGCTTAGTTGAAAAGGGTAAAGTGGGGAAGTTTGTGGAATCGAATGACCTCACATATAAGGGCAATATACCCTTAAATACTGGCGGGGGATCTCTTAACACTGGACAGCCTGCATACATGAGTGGAGGAGTTATACTGGAAGAGGCTCTTCTCCAATTGAATGGGATGGCTAAGGGAAGACAAGTAAAGGATGTTAATACCGCCTTCCTAAATGGTATTGGATGGTGGAGTAGAAGACACTCAGTAACGTTAGTTTTAGGTGAGAAGAAGTGAGATATGAGGAGTTAATTAAAGCGTATTTTGACAGTTTTGAAAGTGAGAGATTACCCTACATTAAATGTACCAAATGCGGTAAGGTCTTTTACTACCCAAGGACGTTCTGCATCAATTGTAACAGCACTGATTTACAGGTGAAAACAAGTGAAGGAAAAGGGAAAATATTCACTATGACTAAGTTCAACAATACTATCTATGGAATAGTTGAGTTAAAAGAAGGATTTAGATTATACACTAACATTATTGATGAAAATGGTAAAGCGGACATAGGAGTTGATGTGGAGGTAAGGTTTACAGTTGGTAATGGTGGAAAGAAGTTCCCAGTATTTAGGGTAGTCTGAGTTTAAATCCTCAAATAGAAAAGAAAACAACTAATCCATTAAGCCTTGACTTTATTTTAAGTCACTTTATTCTCTCAAATTCTTCATAGAACTTTAGAGCGTGCTCTATTGCCTTATAGTAGTTGTCCACTGTTATGTTTTCATTTGGTGCATGGGCATTTGAGGACGATGTTCCTGCTCCTATGGCACTCACAATCTCGTCAATACCTAGGTCGTAGAATATCCCCATTGGCTGGGTACCTGCAGAGTTTGGTATCACCACAGGTTCTACTTTGTACACCTCTTTTGCTGAACTGATCATCGCTCTAGCCACTTTAGTCTTAGGACTAGTTCTAACAGGTTTTTCTAGCCCCATGTCTATAATTTCCACCTTCGGATCGATCCTCTTCACATGTTCAACTAGTTCATTGAAGATCTTCTTGGGGTCTTGTTTAGGCACTAAGCGGAAGTCCATCTTAACGTATACGTGTGATGGTACTATAGTTTTACTCCCCTTACCGATGTAGCCTGAGTATATACCGTCAATATTACATGTGGGCTCGGTAAACAATGCCTTAACTACCTCTTTTCTCTCTTTATGCTTTAGAGCATAAGCTCCCAATGACTTTCGTAATTCCTCGACATCCACATCGTATTTGTCCAACAACTCCTCCACATCCTTACTGATAGGCTCAATCTCGTCATAAAATCCTTTGATCTTTACCTTCTCGCCGTCATATATTGAGTTTAGTATTTCTACCAATCTCCACACTGGGTTATAAACGATCGGTGCATTTGATGAGTGAACATCCCTCTCCCCTGTCCTAACCCTAATTTCAACGTAAACTAAGCCTTTGACTCCAAGGACTATCATTGGTCTGCCTTTGGTATCAAGTCCTGCACCCTCCATTATTACAGCATCAGCCTTTAACCTGTCCTTGTTTCTGTCTACAAAATGATGTAAGTTTATACTGCCTATCTCCTCTTCCCCTTCAAAAACAAACTTGAAGTTAAGCTTTCCCTTATACCTGGAGAAAGCCATGAGCCTAGCCATTAGAGTCCCTTTGTTATCAGAAGCCCCTCTAGCGTAAATGTAGTTATCCTTTACCGTAGCAGAAAATGGATCATATTTCCACTCATTTAGAGGATCGACAGGCTGGACATCATAGTGATTGTAGACCAATAATGTCTTATCTCCACCATTATTAGCCTCTCCATATACAACAGGGTGACCTGGTGTCTCCTCAATCCACGCATTAATCCCCAAGTCTCTCATGAAATCCTTTAACCATAACGCAGTGTCCCTTACCCCTTCCCCTGTAGCAGAAACTGAGGGATGTTTTAAAAAGTCCAAGAGATTTTTTAATGCTTTTTCGTTTTCCATACATAAATATCTGTGAAGAGATAAATAAGCATGATTTTAAATTTAAACTCTTTTTACTAATTTTAAAAGAAATTGCGGAGAGACCTCAATAGGCAGTGTAAATTTCTTAACAACGTGCTTCTCTTCATGGGCTATTTTCATCTTTTCCATAGTTGCGTGTAAAAGATGAACTTAAACGTTTCTCTAAAACGTCTATTTCTCGTTGTACTTCCGTTTAAATCTAAGATTCCTAAAGTAAATACACGTAAATAAGAATGTATTAATGTCAATTACATAGTCTTACTCAGCATTTTGTTATAACAATGACTTGGCAGTCTCGAATATTTCTTCTAACATTTCTATTGTTAGTCTTCTTGTCCTAACATTCCTAGGGCTAGGGTGATAAGAACCTATCAAATAAACTATGTTTCCATCTTTCACTAGTTTAACTATTTTCCCGTGACTGAATTTACGGTCACCGTTCAATTCGTATCCTTTACTCTTAAACAGATTTATGAGAGAGTCCCAAGCTACCTTGCCCAAAGCCACGTAAACTTTAGCCTCTGTTAACATTCTTGTCTCTTCCTCAAGGTACGACATACAATTTCTGATTTCTCCTGTAGTGGGCTTATTCTCAGGTGGAACACACTTTACCACTGCAGTTATGTACACATCATTAAGTTTTAGTCCATCATCACGCGATACAGAATATGGTTGATTTGCTAGTCCAGTGTCGTAGAGAGCTTTAGTGAGGTTGTTTGAGCTTTCGTCCCCCGTAAATACCCTTCCTGTACGGTTACCTCCATTTCCCGCAGGCGCCAAGCCGACAATCACAATTCTGGAACGAAGGTCACCATTGGGAGGAACTGGTTTCCTCCAATAGTTTTGTGGAAAGGAATTCCTATGCTGTACTAACCTGGGGCACTTACTACAGGATAGCAGACTTGATAAAAAATTTTGATAACTAGACATAATATGATACTGGCATTACTTGAAATAAATGTTTTTGACTACATAATGGAACATCTGTGATTGCTTACCTTTACGTAGATACAGGGTAGTCATGTGAAAAGTAGTGTTCTAAATCCTTGTGGCTATATATGTTACTCCCTAGTGATGAGGTTTCTGAAACTTATGCTTAAGCTACAACTATGATCCACTTGTTTACCTCTTAAGCATTAAATATTCTAGCGAGAAAACCTAACAGTTTGATACTACTCTAATCTACCAACTTTTTGACCACATTGTATAACATTAATGAAGTTTGATATACTAGTGCAACTGATCCCACAAGGATAAATATATCTGGAATTAGCATTGGGATATTGAGATTAACATATCTTATAAGTAAGAATGAGGACGTAGCGTACATACCCATAGGGAATACAGCCCCCCAGAACTGTGGATCATATACGAGTAGAGGTACTCTGTTTATCACATGCTTCCATATTCCCATATATATGAGCCATGGAATCCACCAAGTTCCTGTAGACCATAACAGTATTATAAACGTTAGAACGATTGTCCTTAAATCTCCAATATATGCTGACTGAAGGTTAACCTCGTTTAAGTAAATGAGGAGATCTATACCGGCCAACGCACTCAATGCTGCTGCGCCAGTGATTATCCAATACGAGCCTGAGGCGTCTTTAGGTTTTAGACCCTTAAGTACAATTCTTCCTAAAATAAGGGAAGTCATAACTATGTATTGGGCAACACCTATAAAGAATAAGATCAGTGATAGAGTGTAAAGGTAAGTATGGAAGGGTGAAAGTATTGAGCCCAAATCCACCACGGATTGTGTGGAGGCTGGGATTAATTCCCAAATACCGTTAACATACTCTATATTTCTATCATTAATGTTGAAGGAAATTGCTGATAAGACCGCATATTGGTAAAAGATCCATAGGATCAATCCGAACATAAAGAATGCATATGCTAAACTGTAATCTTTGAAAATCAACATATACTCTGAGCCAATTGTGTTGGTTGCAATTACCTTTGATAAGAAACCTGGGCTTCTGCCTAAATCTTTTAACTCATTTAAATAACTCCGGGGGTAGTAAACCCACCTAATTACTGTAATCACCCATAGTGCGAAGTATATAACATTACTCAGATATGATAATAAGTAAGATAAGACGTTGTAATTGTATAGAAAAAATGCTATTGAAAAGATACCAATCGCCATTACTGAGGCAAAATATGAGGGAAGTAATTTAGAGGATTCGATTTTCAGCTTACTCCAAAAAGACTGCACATTCTTATTTTGATGATAATACTGATAAAATTTTATTGAGGAGGTCTATCGTTTTATTTACTCCAGGGACTCTTTTCACTTATAATCTGAAATTACCTCAGAAGTAATGAGAAAAATTAAATTTAGTTCAACAAAAATAGTTTTATATTATTATCTCATGAGCTTATTAAGCTTATTAATTGAGTCAGACTAGGTAAATTGGAGTTGCTTGCGCCTATATAACTTATGTAGTACACACTATTTCCTTTCAGAGCATACAAGGACTCAGATAGCCCGTGGGTGTAGGATGAAACTAAGTAACCATCAACACTCTGTGGACTGCTCAGAGCGTTGCTGTAGAAGAAGTCTGATGCCTGTGAGACTGATGGAAAAGTGTACTTAACAACTATTAACACGTCTCCTGAGGAGTCATATAGCGTTTCAGATGTAGTATTGCTTCCCACGTGAAAACTCTGGATGAACCAACTTCCTCCTAATACACTACTAACAGCACTACTTGAAATGAACGGGTTCCTACCCACGAGAAATCCAGAGGTACCAATTATCAAGACCGCTAAGACTATTAAAACCGGAATAATGACATTCTCTCTTTTCATTATCACTCAATATAATATACGCAAATATCATTTAATAACTTTTCTCTTTAATCATTAAAACTAGTATAAGTATCTAAAGTTTTTATATAATATACACATATCTTAACATGTTAAAAACTAAGATATCAAGTTGGGGGGAGATAAAGATTATACCATTTCACTATTTTTTGGTATCCGGAATTCAGTTCTATATACTTGACATAAAAGCCTATGGGCAAATATACACATAAGTTACAGTTCCATTTAGGTTGACATAACATATATATGGTGAATAGTTAGTTTACATGAACTACATTTAACTTCTAACTTATTACTTCAACTGGAATTACTTACAGATTTTTGCATGACCAAAAATGTGAGTACATACTTTTTACGTTTCTGTTAAAAATAGGTCTAGAAATCCCGGGCTTACTTAGAATAAAATTCTCAAATTTCACAATAGGAGGGACAAGTTATTTATTAATACTATTAATGAAATTCCTGTCCCGACTAGTAAAACCATGTCCATTTTAGTGTACTTGTAAAGCATGTAGACTGCACCCAATACTCCCACTTTAATAAGCAAGAAGATAACGACAAATAATGAAAACGGAAGTGTTGAGTATAGTCCACTTATTAGAGGATTACCTTCAACGAGCCCTTTAGATAGACCAATGACAGTAGTCAAAACGTCCAATGTCATCAGCGTACTTAAAGGATATATCAGAAATTGCTTCATGGGATTATTTTAGTTCATTTTCCTTAAAAATACGATATATAAACTTACATGCATTTATGTTCAGATATCTACATTTATATTTTTCAAAAATATCATTTAATAAAGAAAATGAAAAATATAATAGATTAAAGAAGAATACGAATGGACTAGTGTAGCGTTATTGATAGCCAACTCTTTTAGGGTAATAACGTTGGACAGTCATAAAGAGTGAGAGGTCAGTGGAAATTTCCCCTAAGTCATGTTAAAACTTATGGCTTTTATATTCTCTTAGATATACTTCTATATATGTGGATAAAAGACCCAATTGACCTCATCTATTTTGAACATTGCGTCTTGAGGGTGAGGTACTCCATTGGTTTATCTCTATTAAACGACGACGAGAAAAATGCCATTAACGTAATAATGACAACCCATGACTTCGTCGTTAACTGGCATGCTAAAATTGAGGATAAATATATCTTCCCTCTGTTTGGTGAAAAAGCAAAACCTTATTCCAATGATCACTTGCTTATTGAAAGGTATGGAAACTCAGCCATTCAACAGAGAAATGTAGAGTGGATAAAAAGATATGTGAAGATAGTGTTGGACCATAACCTAAATGAAGAGCGTAATATCTTCATAGACAAAGTTCAAGCCAAAGATATTATGAATGCAATACTGAAGGAAATGAGGAATTATCCCTCCTATGAGGAGATAACTGGGCTGAAAATTGACTTTGAATAGGTACCACGAGTCAACTAACTATAAAATAAAAGCTCACACACCCGTAAGTTTAAGGGTCGGTGTTTTATAATTATAAATACTGAAGTTCATTTATGAAAAGCTATATCCCTATCCTGAGTAATGAAACAAGAAGAGCCATATATTCAGAAGTTTTAAAGTACCTTCCTCCAGTAAGAGTCAAAGAGATAGTGGGTGAACATACTAAAACCTATTTTTGGAGTAGCAGAGCAAAAATCTCTGATGAGACAATAGAAAAGTTAATGCAAAATCTTCCTCCAGAACTGAAATTGAGAATACTTGATATGATTGAATCTGAGATTAAGATGGTTTTAGAGCAAATAGAAGATGAGAAAAGGAGATTGAGAAATCAAGCATGACAATATGGAGGTTTCATATTTCACTTTAATCCATGATCATCTTTGCCCTTAATGAGGGTAAAAGCTTTCCTGAAGAGATTAACGTGTTAGAAGAGTATACGATTCTTAGACTTCTAGCTTAATGTTGTCATATCCTTAACCCGCATACAAATTTTATTAATTTAGATTCTCTAAATTATATTGTGCCTAAAGAACTAACTCCGTTAGAACAACTACAGTTGCTTATTCCAGGGTATAGAGGGTATAAAATCAAGGATTTGATAAGGCAAGATGACTTTCTGATAAGGCAGTCAACAATAGCAAAACTACAGAATACAATAAACAATTTATCAACCATAGAATCACAAATTGCCTCCTCTAACCCCTTTTCACCTATCCTGAAACGCATAGAGTCCATAATTTCTGAAATTAGAACCTTAATAGGCATGATCCAGTCTTCGCAAGGAGGAGGAGCAGATATTTATGCGCGATATAAGATCCAGACAGAGCAACTAGATGAAATAGTTAAGAATGACTTACAGATGATATCTATAGCTGATCAAGTTTATAATCTATCCCTTTCATTGGACAACCTTGAGGGAATTATCCCTTTATTGGGACAAATTCGTCAAGTAATAATTTCAAGACAGAAGTTGTTCTTCCCTGCAGAATATAGATAGAAAACTTTAATTGTTGCACAAAATAAGTTTATAAGATGAGTATATGTCCATATCAATAAGGGGTCAAGTTATATCAACCGAAATGGAAAACGGAACTTCGTTCATGGCTCCAGATGTGATTATTTTTAGATATCCCAAAGAGAACATCACTTCAAAATCACTAATAATCGTTCAACCAACAGAGCAGGCTGTTGTACTTATACAGGGGCAAATCGCCGCTGTCTTACCTGCTGGAACTCATAATATACAATCTCCACAAAACCCACTTTCAAACATCTTATCAAAATTTAAATATAATACATTACCTTACGACACTATTGTCTACTTTGTCTCCCTTACCAGACATGAGGTCAGAGTTTCAGGTGTTAGCCAAACTGATGACCTAGTCCCTTTAGAATATGAGGTGGCTGTGTATTACAAAGTGTCAAACCCAGGACTCCTAGTGACAAACATACAGTTTGCCTCTCAGTATTTTAGAGATGGGGAACTTGCAAATTACATTTCTCCGATAATTGACCAGGAAGTAAGCCAAGTACTTAACCACGTTAAATTGGTGGACGTGTTCAAAAAGTTCGCAGACATTTCCACTGCAGTGACAGCAGGGTTAAAGACTTTTCTAGCTGAAATAGGTGTTGATTTAATATCAGTAAGAATAACAAAGCTAATCCCACAAGATCCTGAATTGAGAAGGATTCTGCAGTTAAGAGACCTGGGCATAGAAGTATATGATGCAGTCAGACTAGGGCTGGCTAGGATTTTAGCTGAGAGTAGAGACCCATCTAGCGTAAATATGGCTCTGGGAGTACCATATTTCCCACAGCTCTCAAGTCTAGTATTAGGTAGCTACTTCCCATATGGCTTACCCCCAACTGGTACACAACAGCAACAACTTCCACAATTACAGACAGTTCTAAGACAGGTTTTAGGAGGAGGTAGTCAAAGTAGTGAGACCAGCAACAAGTAGACTATTAGGATGGAATATAATAGCTGGGATAGGCTATTCTTTTATTTTAACAATTGCCATGTTTATCATATCGTTAGTGATAAAGGCATTTTATCCTCCCACAAGTATACAAGTTTCTCCTATAATTTCACTTTACATTTCACCTGCTCTAGGTATTATACAACTAATTTTACTTGGATTATTTGGAGCTTTCGTGAGCCCCATCAGGACAAGTGTTGCGGAAGAGAGCTTAAAACAGGTAAGAAAGTTAGGAATATATACTGTGATAGGTTATTTAGGTTTCTCATTACTTCCTTACTTATTTGTTGTACCATACCTACAAACTTACATCGGATTAGTAATAGCTTTTAACATCTTAAATGGTGCCTTCTCAGGGACTTTAACCTCAGTCTTATGACAAAATATTAATAGATAACGAGACAAGGACTCACTTGAGCTATTTTTATTACTAAATACGAAATAAAAAATAATAAACTAAAAAATATCTTCACACTACCTGGCTAACCCCACATATAACCTGGGGCTGACGAGGAAGACGATGTGGACGTGGTAGTTGACGAAGATGGCAGTGTAATAGAATTGGAGATTATAGCATATGGAGTGGAAATAGTACTTGAAACTATTAAGTCAACCCACATGCCGTTTTTTGCATGACCTGGAAGTCCACACGCTATCCAATAGTATCCAGCTGGAATATTCTCTAGCATTCCAGATGCCTCATTACCGCTTGAAACACCAGAACTGTAGTAGTTGGAAGGACCGTCTCCTACATAGAGTATTATCTTTCCGTCGCTTGATATATTAATGCTATTAGGTATTGGCGTGTTATTCTGCACAATGTTAGCATTATGAGGAAGAGATTCTGTGTTCTTTAAAATTACCATTACGTTCCATCCTGCCGGGACATATATTTTAAGAGAGCCGTCAGAAGTACCATTGAAGTTGAACAGATTAGAGGAAGATGATGAGACAACTAGATATATAAAGACTGTCTTATTGTTGGAGTTATAAGGTAAGGCATAAGCTCCTGAGGGCAATGATGAAGATATGGATGAGGAGCTCGATGACAACGAGGAGCTTGATTGCGAAGTACCACTTGAGGTACCACCTATCCTTGTTGCCAAGTATACCACAACGCCGAGTACAACTATTATTACAACTATTATTGCTATTAATGTTGAAGTTTTCATAAATGATGATAATTAGATAGATAGCTTTAAATTTTTGCCAAAATTAATTCTCAAGCCCTGAAATACGGAACTTTACTTCTAAACATTTACCATTTCACGTAATGAAACTAATTTAAAGGACAAAAAATTGATTTAAAATTTGGAATAAAAAATAATAAACAGTATATATTCGATCTACATAATGAAAAGAATACTATTATTTTCACTTATAATGAGCACATTAGCCCCTGGAATTCTGGCTACAGTACACTTTTCTCCTTTTATTTCCTTGTTCTCTATAGCTCTAGGTTTCGACATTGCCTACATAACCTACTTATTAGTTAACGTGGACTGGAACTACTCCGGTCTTTACGGTTACACTAAAAGACTAAGCCCTTTGGTGTCTAAAGTTTTTCTGGGCAGTTGGCTAGTAAGTTATTATCTTTATGTTATATACACGCCGTTGTATATTGCATATTATGTTTTAAACCTGTCAGGGTTAACCGCTATCCTCTTAACGTTTATCCTGGTAAGCCTGTCCTCAATTTTAGCGGTTACTGAATATGGTTACTACGCCTTTCCAGTTATAATGTTGGCACAAATTGTATTTGTCTTACCTGTGGGGTGGAAGTTTAACGTTAGTGTCCTACCTGCTTCCATATCGTACCTATTCCTTAACATACTCTCGTCGTCATTAGTCGTAGTATGCGTAACTCTTTCCACATTTATAAAGGGCGATAAGCGTTTTTCCCATTATATTCTTTTAGGCTATGGTATCTCGTCAATATTTTTACTTTATGGATCCTTTATGATGCCTAATTCTATCTCCGTGTATGGTATAAGCTTAGGTAACTTCGGTCTAGTCCTAGCTGAATTCCTCATGCTAAATAATCTTTTAAGACATGAACTAAGAGTAAAGAAGAACAATATATATATTCTCTCTGTTGTAGCAACTGTCCTCTCTACGCTAGGGACTTTAGATTATGAATTTTTCTATACGTACTTAATATACCCCTCAGTAATGTTATTATACTTGAGTCTCCTCCTCTCTTTTCCCTCCTTATTCAAGTTTTATAAATCCATTTTATACCGATTTCTAGGATTTCTCTCCCTGTTACCTTTTTCCTATGGGATTTATAGTGTGGTAACTTCATCAGGTACACTCTCAATTCAGATTGTGACTTTGAGTACCTTAGCCCTAATAGTTACCCTTGGCTTAGTCCTTGGTAAAAGATCTAGTTCTCGGTTACAACATCGTGATACCAAATGAAGTTAAACAAATAGAGCGTAAAATATTCTTAAAGAGGAAAAGGGGTGGGAAAAAACTTGGTTATATTTTTGGTCACATGTCTTTTACACTAACTCCTCTGTCTTAACCCCCGTTCTAGGTCTCCAGCCCACTCCATATGCTATAGCTGTACCGATTAGTCCTATTGCAACGTTAATTATAACAGAGATTGCACCTATGTACATAACTCCTATGGGTGTTATAAAGGATGTTGTCTTTATTGGTCCAAAGTGATTTGCTAACATTGTTAAATATATTCCGCTAAACATTCCTGCCACCCAACCTGCAATCAGTGAATGACTATTAAGCTTGTGAGTATATAATCCAAGGAAGAGTGGTGGAAGGGTTTGAAGTATTATTACACCGCCCAATAGTTGTAGTTGTATTGCATAAGTTGCGGGCACAGTGAATACAAGCGCTAGTGCAATGAACTTGAACGCAGTAGATATCCATTTGGCTAATGATGACTCAGTGTTAGGGGACATATTAGGCTTTAACTCCTTTATTATATTTCTGGTCAGTAGATTTGCTGCACCTATAGCCATGATTGCAGCAGGAACGAGCCCACCAATGAATATCCCCAGTAATGCTACACCCACAAACCAGTCTGGCATGGTGTAACCAATTAGGGCTGGAACTGCAACTGCTCCGCTCTTCGCATGAATGATAAAATTCAAGACATTGGTATTTGCGTAAACTAAGATTCCAAATAAGGCTATGATCGCTAATATTAGTGAGTAAAATGGTTGCAGAGCTAAGGATATCTTTAACGACTTTTTAGAGTCTGCACTAACACTTCCATTGACCGCATGTGGGTAAAGATATAGTGCGAAAGCACTACCTATAGCTAACGAGATGTAGGCAAGATTATTTGACACTGTGCTCTGCAGATACTGGTAAAATATTGGCTTGTTAACACCATTTAAAGCACTGTTCACTTGACTACTGTATGTTGCAGCATTACTAAAGGCAGCTGAGAACCCTCCAAATGCTAAAGGAACGTAAATTGCAACTGTGATAACTGTAGCTAGTATTATTATGTCCTTATAAACTGCAGTAAGTGCGGCTCCTCTTAGTCCGCTTGTAAATACAAACGCAGCCAAAATTATAAACGATACTAGCAGACTGAGGTCATTCACCAACGATATATTGCTAACACCTAAGCCTAAAAGTAATATTGAGAGGGCAGCTTGCATTCCAACTATTTGTAAAGCTATGTAAGGTAACTCTGCAACTACACCAGTAACAGCAACTAACCCTGCTAGGGTCTTACTATTAAACCTGTCCTTTACAAAATCCGCAGCCGTAACATAACCCTTATTCCGTGAGACTGCCCATAATCTTGGCATAAAGAGTAATGCTATAAACGCAGTCACACCAGAGTAGAATGCAGCGTAAAAACCAATGGGACCGCTTGCCAGAACTAATGATGGAACTGCGATAAAGGTATATGCAGTGAACAAATCAGCTGTTAGTAAGAACCACATTAGGTATGGACCTAGTTTTCTTCCTGCCAGTGCCCATTCAGGGAGTTTAGATAGATCTCCTTTTCTCCACCTACTGGCATAAAATCCGAGGTAAACGAATACTGCAAAAAGAACTATGAATATTACCAACGATAGAATTGAAACATGTAAGCCGTCCATAGTCTCAATCCTTTATAACTAAAATTACTATGAAGAACACTATGGCGCCTATTGGCATGAGGATCATTTGGTACCAGTAGAACATTGGCAGTCCCAAAAACGTGGGGCTTGTAGTTGAGTAAAGTGGCAATAGCGAGTACAGTATAACGAACACTAGGGCTAGTACTCCTACTATTGGGTAAAATTTTACTGCCATTTCACTTATCTTATATTAAATTAAATATTAAGCTTAACTATTCGAATTTATTATTTATATATTCATAAATATTATTTTAGAGTTTAGTTTGGCTATTCTATCGGAAGCCTTAAATGACTAAAATTTTAAAAGAAATTAAAGAGAAAAACTTTATATTAAGCCACAGTAAAATAACTCTTCATGCCTACTATAGCTCAGCAGATTTACGACCTCTTGAGCAAATACACTAACTCAATCTATGGTAATCCCGGCACAACGGAACTTCACTTTTTAAAATACCTTCCAAATAACATGAAGTACTATTTAGCTCTTCATGACGGTGTTGCAGTGGGTTTAAGTGAGGGATATTATCTGAAATCACGTAACCTAGGAGTTGTAAACCTTCATGCAGGTCCTGGACTGTCAAATTCCTTTGGATATATTTACTCAGCCTATCGTAACAAATCGCCATTGCTCATTATTGCTGGACAGCAACCATCATATAGTTCTCCAGAGGAGCCTATGTTGTACTACAATTTCTCCTCATTACCCTCTGTGAAGGAATATGTGGAGATTAAAAACAGTAAGGAGACGATCAAGTTCATGAACAGAGCCATAAGGACTTGTTTAACCTATCCTTACGGTCCAGTAGTAGTTTCGTTACCCTATGACATAATAGAGGATATATCAGATGAAGACGTAAACTATGGCAAAGTTGTAGAAGGGAATATGTGCTCCGAGTCTGTAATAATTGACACAGTTGAAAAAATCAAGAGTAGTAGCCAGATTGCTATAGTTGCAGGATACGAGATTGAAACATTTGATGCCTCCCAAGAGGTTATGCATCTTTCCAATAAACTGAACTGCCCAATATACGCTGAACCTTATTTGTCCAGATCATCAGGTATAAGAGTAAATGACACCCTACCCACAAGAGCCAGTGAGTTAAACAAGATAATAAGGAATTACGATCTAGTCCTAGTCCTTGGGGGTGAACTCCACAGAGTACTCTACATGGATGAAGACATTCACTGGAAGAACGTAATCCAAGTCACCTCAGATGTAAACGAAGCTAGGAAAAGACCGTGGAACACTATAGTGTGTAATTTGAAGTACTTTACAGGCAAACTTAATGAGCTGATTACCCCCAGAAGTAGTCCAAGTAGGATTATACAAAGGCAGAAGAGGAGAAACGAAAAGATAAGTAATATGCTTAAATTACTCTTGAGTTACACTGACGGTTACACTGTTTTTGGAGAAGCCTCTTCACAAGGTGAAGAAATAAGAGAGCTATTCTCCTCAACAAGATTTTACTCTAATAGGTCTGGACTACTAGGATGGGCACTTCCTGCTGGTGTCGGATACGCATCTGCTGGTGGAAAGTCACTAGTTATAATGGGTGATGGGAGTTTCAACTATGCGCCTCAGGCAATATGGACAGCATCAAGATATGATTTGCGAGTCAAGATACTGATTATAAACAACAGTGGTTATGAGGCTTTAAGATCCAGGGCAGGATACAAACGTGACTTCTTCTCTCCTGAAACACACCCTTGGAGGATAGCAGAGGCTTATGATTTTAGGGCTAAGGAGTTTGAGGACTATCAGTTAGCCGTAAAATGGTTAATGGAAGGAGAGGAAAGGAAGCTAGCTGAAATTAGGGTAGAAGAATAGGGGAGTGTTATGTGTTTTTCATTCTGCATAATAGGGTCTGCTATACACCTACTGTTTCAATGAAGTTATTTCTAGTTGGTAGCTCTAACATTTATATATTTTTATTATACTAGAAATTATGAGAAATTAAAGAGTATTAACTTAATTAATTAGCCATAAATTGGTGTGTTCACCTTCCTAAAATCTTTACCAAAAATATTTTCATATGATTAACCAATCCTGATACAGTAAAGTCGAGATCATAAAAGTGTATTCCTTGTAGTATGTTATTTCTATTTCAAGACCATAAATCCTCTAAGTTTACGGGCACCTTTGTTATTCTTCTCTTTATTACATCCTCAATTGCACTGGTAACTGCGGCTACAGCCACACCCACAGGAATCTCTCCTACTCCTTTAACACCGTAGGGAGTAACCTGTGATGGAGTTGGAACTATATTTACCTCGATATCTGGTAAATCTGCCGCAGTCGGCATACCGTAATCGGCAAGGTTTGTAGTGAGTAGATTACCGTTGTCGTCATAAAGATATCTTTCATATAAAGCCAATGCAATACCAGTAGCTGTACCACCTATTACCTGCTCTTTAACTAGGTCTTCGTCGATCGGATTACCTGGGTCAATGTACACAACATGCTTTATGGGTTTAATCTTACCGTCTTCAATTCTTACAACTGCTAAATCACAGGCAAAAGGATATGCGTTAAACCTGTATTTGCCCTGAAGAGTATAGGTAAACTCTACTTCTTCTCCCTCAAACTGGGTGATCTTGATCTTTCCACCTTTTTCACCAACAAAGTATCCGTTCTCATATGATACCTTATCCCCCAAAACAGCCTCAGCCTTCCTCCTGGTTTTAGCCTTTAATTCCTCTACAGCTCCTGAAACTGAGCCATAAGTGAATGCAGCCATCCTACTTCCGCCGGGTCCAAAAGACGTGGGTAACTCAGTGTTATCTAGAGCCTCATATGTTATGTCTTCAGTTGGTAAACCTAGAAGCTTTGAAGCTAAATACACTGCTGTATGTTCATTCCCTTGTCCCTCTGCTCCAAAACCTAAGCCAATTACGATTTTACCGTTCTTCACTTTTATCTTTACTCTCTCACTTCCTGAGGGTGTGCTTGGGTCTGTGGATAACGCTATCCCAACTCCAGTCCTCTCATCTCTCATTGAAAATATGTCTTTCCTGGACAAAGCTAATTCTAACAGACCTTTTGGATTTCCAGAATCTATGTACGCAAAACCTGTGTCATAGGGGAATGTGTCAATGGCATTAATTTTCCTTATTTCAGCTCTACTAATACCTAAGTCGTCAGCTATTGCATCCATGACTCTCTCCAAAGCCCATGTGTGAGGAGGAGTACCTGCTCCCCTGAAAGCACCAGGTGGGTTCTTGTTTGTTGCAACTAAAGTCCCTGTATACCTGATATTAGGTATCTTGTAAGGTCCAGTAAGGAAACCTAAAGGTTTGAACGCTTGACCTGAATCTATTGATGCACCTACATCTTCCCACAAATGGATGTCGAGAGCATTAACTTTACCATCAGAGCTATAATAGGCATTGATCTTGAACTTTCTTTCAGGACCACTGCTATTAGATGCTAATAAGTGTTCACTTCTGGTTTCAATCCACTTAATTGGAACCTTATATTTCAAAGATGCATAACCCAACACAGACAAGTACCTTACAAATGAGAACTTCGCACCAAAACTTCCTCCCTGTCTTGCATTCTTGTGAACTACTTTAACGCCCAAAGCTTTCTGAAGCTCGTTGGAAACCACATTACCCGCCTGCTGATTTGAAATAACTATTAACCCATCGTCCTTTGGAATTACTTGGGCACCATAAGGCTCTATTGGATTACCTGAACTCCTGGACCAATAAAGGTTAATTTCTATGCTTTTGCCTTTATTTTCCACCTTTCCAAACTCAAAAGTCTGTTCCCTGACTACGTTACTCTTTAAATCCTCAAATATCAGGACTTTGTTCTCCAAAGCCTTATCAATATTTGGTACTGCCTGTAATGGTTCATACTCTACCTGTACTAGCTCTGCCAGGTCTGATGCCCTGTAAGGATCGTCTGCCAGAACTAGTGCAACAGGCTGACCGACATATAATGCCTTGTTAATCGCTAAGAGAGAGGTATTTAGACCTGCCCCTTCCCTTTCTCCTGACTCCACACGTTTTGTGACAATGTCTTTTCCTGTGAGAACTAGAGCCCCTCTGTTTACTGCGTCTGTGGGGTCTATCTTAAGTATTCGAGCATGAGGATATGGACTTCTTAGAAAGAAGGCGTATTTACCCTTAAATTCAAGGTCGTCAACATATCCTCCTCTTCCTATTAATGAATTGTAAACATCTACTCTTTTCATGAAATGATATTGCCGTATAGGAAGCAAATAAATCTATCTACGAAACAACTTAAATTCAACTAACGTGCATTATGTAGGGACACACTCCTTTTTAAGGCTTATCAGACAATTTTGGTGCAAATGAATAGAGACATTGGAAAAAGTGCTGAAAGGGAACTGGTGTCGATTTTAAGGTCTGAGGGCTTTAATGCCGTTAGAATACCTACGTCTAATTCCTCTCCTAATCCACTACCTGACATTTTCGCTACAAAAGGGAACATCCTATTAGCTATAGAGTGCAAGAGCACTTGGGAACATAAGGTGAAAGTGAAGGACAGACAAGTGATAAAGCTGTTTGAGTTTCTCTCTATGTTTACTATGGAAGGGAGAGCCTTAATTGCAGTGAAATTCAAAGAAATCCACAAATGGAAAGTAATGGAAATAAGGGAAATAAAGGAAGTAGAAGTAACTGTAGACAACTCTATATTTTTAGAGAATTATATATCTCAGTTCCTAGAGAACTACATACCACAGGCTGGAAGAGAATTAAGTAAATTGTGATATTTATTTTTCCTGTTAGCGAGATGTAAGAATTTTCCTCCCTACTCTGGCTTGTTGATTGCATACTGATGATCCTTTAATTCACAATGAGTTCCTAACTCTTTCCCTCGTTAAATAACAAGAGACATATTCTTTGTATTATCTATTTAAATGATCACTTACATTATTTTCCCTGTGATTAAGTACACCAGGGGGCTAGAAGAGGAAAAATTACTTAGAGAAATAATACAAGTACTAGGTCTTGAATACATAAATGCCGAAAGGGTGAGAGTCGTATACTCCGTCAATTCTAAGTCTAGAGCCATAGCAAGAATCTGGAGTGTTCCAAAAGTGATACTGACTTCTTTTCAGCTTGAACCACTATATGTGATAGAACTGATTACTGAAAGGTATTCTAGACTCAGTGAAGAGGAGAAGATAAAGGTGCTTATACATGAAATCCTCCACATACCTAAAGGTTTCAGCGGTGGTCTACGAGCCCATGGAAAACATGTGAACAAGAGAGAAGTGGAAAAATTATACAGGGAGTACTACAGTAAGAAGAGAGGGAACTGGAAAAGTAGATAAAGGTAATATGACGACATTCTGGTCAATTTTATGTCTGTCCAACAAATCGTCTACATCCTACTTTGGCAAAAACTGATCAGGTATTCCACTGTCCCTGTGAACCACCTAGGACTACTGAAAAATTTTATATTAACTAATGATTTTTAGCTACCAAAATTATTATAATGTGATCAAGGATATTATTTTCTTATGATAGACTTCCATTTCCACGCACCAGTAAGGGAGTTCGTGGAATTTTTAGGAGAATATGCTGAACCTGCATTTAGATACTTTAACGCTAAGATAGAGCTCAAGGAGTTCAAGGAAATACTGGACTACTATGAGGGGATAGGGATTAAGAGGTTCGTAGTCCTACCCATAGACTCCACGACCTTTCTGGGGAGAAGAATTCACAATGAAGCAGTTCCCAATGATGATAGGGTTGTAAGGTTCGTGTCTGTAGATCCAATGAAACCAAATGCAGTAGAAGAACTGAAGGAGGCGATAAAGAAGTTTGAACCTGTAGGAGTGAAACTACATCCTCAACTACAAGGATTTCATCCCCTCGACGAAAAGGCAATGAAGTTGTATGAAGTGGTCAACAATCACGGATTAATTATAGTTTTTCATACTGGTACCTCAGGAATCGGGGCAGGTTTAAGGTCTAGTATAAGGTTAGATTACGGTAGACCAATATATTTTGATGAAATTGCTGTAAGATTTCCAGATATAAAGATAGTTTTAGCCCATTTTGGTTGGCCATGGACTGAGGAGGCAATTGCAATAGCTCTGCATAAGCCGAATGTGTATTTAGATCTATCAGGTTGGGCACCAAAATATGTACCTGATGCCCTGTGGAAGAACGCTAAGAGATTAAAGGATAAGTTGCTTTTCGGATCCGATTTCCCCTTAATAAAACCAGACAGATGGATCAATGAATTATCACAGGTAAATCTTGATGCTGATCTAAAAAATAAGATACTGAGTGAAAACGCAGGGAGGCTCATTAAGTCTACCGGAAGAGGCTAATCTGTACACTATCGTTTTAAGATATTTTAGTTCGAACAACTTCACCTATTTTCTTTGTTTTACTCTCTTTATTTTATTATGAAATTCTTTATTAGCATCAAGGATTAAATTTGTAGTATGTCGGAAACTATAGAGGTCGTATCTCCCTCCAATTTAAAAGTCATAGGTAAAGTGAAAAGGATGAGTAGAGATGATGTAAGGGCACAAATTGAAGAGGCAGATAAGGGTTTCGAGGATATATCTTCACTTCCCCTATATAAGAGGACGGCAATTCTAAAGAGAGCTTCAGATATCATTGAGAGGGAAAAAGAGAGATTAGCTAGGTTACTAGCCCTTGAGGCTGGAAAACCAATAAAGGATGCCAGAGTTGAGGTAACTAGAGCTTCAAGACTATTCCGACAGGCAGGGGAGGAGGCAGTTTTTGTATTGGAGGGTAAAAACTACAGGGTAGATGGGTATGAGTATCCTCCTGGAAATGAAAATAGAATTGTAGTGAGCCAAAGGGAACCTTTAGGAGTGGTTAGTGCAATACTACCCTTTAACTTTCCCGTTAACTCGTTCGCCCATAAGGTGGCTCCTGCAATAGCTGTAGGTAACTCTGTAGTAGTAAAACCTAGTATTAACACTCCATTATCTGCTCTGGAGATGGCTAAGATCCTTGTTGAAGCAGGTTTAACAGAGAAAGCTATCAGAGTAGTTACTGGGTATAGTAAGGAGATAGGCGATGAGCTCTATACTCACCCCTCAATAAGCTTAGTTACATTAACTGGCTCTACACAGACTGGTTTAATGATTGCGTCAAAGGCTGTTTCACTAGGTAAGAGGATAATTATGGAGTTGGGAGGATCTGACCCAATAATTGTATTAGAGGACGCAGATATCGAAAGATCATCGTCCATATCAGTTAGAGCCAGATACGAATACGCTGGACAGAATTGTAATGCTGGAAAGAGGATAATAGTGAGAGAAGAAATATATGAGAGATTTGTGTCATCTTTTGAGAAAAAGGTTAAGGAATTGAGAGTAGGTGACCCACTAGACGAGAACACTGATGTAGGACCTGTAATAAATAGAGAGAGTGTGGAAAACCTCAACTCTGTAATAGATGACGCCAAATCTAAGGGAGGAAAAGTTGAGATACTAAATAAAGGACCTGATAATGGACATTTCTTTCCCCTTACTGCAGTTCTAAAGCCCAGCTTAGACATGTTAGTTACTAAAACAGAGGTATTTGGACCTGTTGCACCTATAATACCAGTGAAAAGTGATGAGGAAGCCATTCAAGTGGCTAACTCCACGGATTATGGATTGCAATCAGCTGTGTTCACTAAGGATGTAAACAGGGCTCTCAGGATAAGCAAGGCTCTTAAGTTCGGAGCTGTAATCATTAACGATAGTACAAGACTGAGGTGGGATTCACTACCATTTGGTGGGTTTAAGAAGACCGGGATAGGAAGAGAAGGTGTTAGAGATACAATGCTGGAAATGACTGAGAACAAGTTGGTGTCCATAACCCTCCTGTAAGGAAGTTAGTTTTACCGTTTTATCTCTCCTCAGTTATCTAAAAGGTTACCTTTAACGTAATCTTTGTGTGGTATTAGATATATCTATCACTAGAATGAAAAAAGATGAAAATTAGTGTTTCTTACATTTTAACTTATTATAAATTAAGTCTTATCTTCTACATTTAAGGAATAGTATGAATGATTTTTTAACTCTCTTTCACTTAGCGTTAATTATGCCATATAACACATCTATACTCAGAGTATTAATGACTGTATTTTTATTAGTACCTATTCTATCTATACCTCTACTGACATTACAGCATCCCATAAGTGCATCAACTAGCCAAAATAACACTTTCAAAGTAATGTACCAAGACTACTCATCTATGCTAAGAACATCACCTGCTGGCACAAAATACACATACTCTGAGGTTACATATAATATGACGGCAGATAATTCCACAACCAAGACTATCAGTTACGATAGTTATACATATGACGTAAATGTTGGAAGTTTACAGACTTTCTCTGGAACCATAACTGTATCAGTGTCCAACTTTAACATAACAGTGAACTCAGAGATCCCTCAACTTGCCAGAGTAATACTAGAGGAACCAAACCTAGATGAGGAACTCGTGTGGGCTGGTTTCACAAACGGAACTGCTAGCATAACTGGTCTGGCTTACTTTAACTCTTCAGCAAAACTGATATTAGAGTTCTTAAATGGAACAGGCTTCTCTAACGTTACGTTCGACATAAATAGACAGCAAAACTCCTACTCACAGACAGTTTCCCTACAGCTACAGAAAGTCACCTTAAACCTTTCAGGTTCATTTTCCTTTACAACTACTATTGAAAGCTCTCACCCTAAGAGATACTCACAGGTTGAGTTCCACTATAACGGATTGAATGGAGAGGCTAACTATAACGCAACCTTAGCCTACTTCCAGGGTTCATATGTTCCAGCCATGGTGTGGACTACATCAACTCAAGGACAATTCTCAACACCCTCAATAAGCTTCCAAGCCCAGGGATACTTTACTGGAATAGAGTTCTTGGGTGTTAACGGTACATTGGCAGGTTACGTCTCAACATCGTATGTTTCAACTGTGGCAAGCTCTAGTCTTAGTATACTATCAGGCGGTATAGATGGTGTCAGTGGATCTGTAAAAGTTATCGTTAACCCACAGGCACAGTACGGTAGTCCAAAAGTAGTAACTAAGGTTATGGTAAGTGGAAACCCTGTCATAGTTGTGGTCACAAATAACGGTGTGATGAGCACTGCTAATGTAGACCTATCAAGAAATGTTGAAAACGGTAGAGTGTTAGTTGACCTAGACGTCAATGGAAATGGACAGTATGTACTTGTATTCCCCAATAGCTCGTCAGCCTATGTAAGGTTGGTTGTACCTCAGTCTGTGAATGTCCAGAATGTAACCATAAACGGAAAGTCCTATGAGAGCCAAGTAGTCTCAATAAATGCAACAGGATATGTGGTATTTAACGTTTCATTACTTAAAAATGAGACAGTTGCTGTGTTTGCTAAGAACGGGAACTCACTAACACAAGTGAATTCAAATGATTACTTCGTCGATAATGGAAAAGTTGTAGTGTTAGTGGACCCTGCTAACACTTACTACGTAGTGTATGGTTACTCCCCATCTCCATTAACCTCAGGTAGTACGATGTACATAATAATTGGTATAATAGTTGCTATAATTGTAATAATTGCAGTAGTCCTGCTGACTAGAAGGAGAAAATAAAAGTTTTCACATTTTCTCACTTTTTTCCATCAAATAATTAAAATATACCTCATTAACGTAAAGCCTTACAAACCTAATTTTATCAAAGCCTAAGCTCATACCCCTCTTTTCCCTAAGTTGGTAATCAATTATCTCGGTGTCTTTCTCGTGTTTTAGTGAAAGGAACACGTCCTCATAACCATTTATGAACGTCTCGTCAAAAACCTTGTCACTAACAATTCTCCTGTTTATAACCATAAAGCTCCCACCATTTACCACTTCTTTGACAACCTCCCCTGCAAATTTCTTGGCTTTAAGCATGGAGTCTATTACAGTGAGCTTACTAATCCTTAGCTTCTCTCCATATTTTAGCGTTAAGCTACCGTAAACCTCTGCAGGAGGTATACGGAAGATTTTACCAATGTTCTTCATGACCTTCAAATAAGATCGATTAAACTTGATTATCGATACCTTATACGTGTGATAACTAGAGGGCTTCGCAAATACCAGACTCCTATCAGTAGTGCTTAACTCCTCGACAAGTTTAGAGGGATTTTCAGCCTCAAGAACGTCATCATTTGATACCACGATCCACTTAGGGTGAAACTCCTTTAACGCAAACTGAATTCCGTGGTTTACACTTGTCGCATAATTAAAATAAGGTCCTGAACTAAGTACAAAAACTAAAGTAAGGTCACTGTAAATTTTACGTAATTCCCTGCTAACTCTTTCAAAGTTAGCAGTTGGTATAACAACAACCACCTCACTGTCTTTACCTCCAATCACCTTAATCTCTGTTTTAGCCCTGGGTCTGCTCGCCATCCACTTCAGTATCCTCTCTCTATCACCTATTTCGTACACTCTCTCAGGTTTATTTTGAAAATAGTATTCTAGCTCTTTATCCAATTTTTATCACTTAACCTATAGAACAGAGTGTAAAGCATGATCATGGAAAAGGAATATATGAAGTCCTCAATCGGTATTGTAAGTACCCTAACTCCGAGTATTGAGTTAGAAGCTCCATACAGCACCACAGGAATTGACGTCAAAAAGTAATCGAAAACTAAGAAGGGAACATATGTGAGACTCATGAACTTCCAAAATACTGTTGACCTCAACATACCTTCATCTAAAATTGCCGATATTATTAGTGACATGGACAAGTAGAGTATAACAATGAACGTGTAGGAATAGTGGAGAAATAGAGCCAAGTCAACAACAACTAGAAGTGCTGAGATGATAAATACTAGGCGTCTGTTTATGAACCTTATTTCGGAACCCTTACTCCTCTTAAGTATATCGTAAATAAGAAGAGTAGCAAAGGGCGTTACGACAAAGAACATTACCTCCTCTATAGGTAGATTAATTACGTAAAAACCCAGAATCCAAGTCCTGTTAAATGACCATGAACCAAAAGCTGTAGCAAAGAAGTCCCAATACAAGAACAGAGGGCTAACAATGGCTATAGAACTTAGTAAGGCTAGATAATTTCTTCCCTTCAAAATAAGTGAAAGTATAAGAGTGGGAATGAACATCATTAAGTCTATTTCCACATAAGCATATCCCTTCAGAAAGATAGGAAGTTGCGTAAGAAGTACACCCCTAAAGCGTTGTATATACCCTGGGCAATTACTCTTCTCTTCTTTGGCTTTATCTTCCTCTGCTTGATTATCTGTGGATTATTCCATATCTTCTTTGCTGTCCACTTGTACATATCTGCAGCAGTCTTTATGGCAATTAGGTACCTGAATGGTATGTAACTATACCCTTTCTCAGCTGTCTTCTGGTATTCAAAATATCTGCTTATCTGGAACCTTATGAACTCATTAAATCTTGGAGAGCTATCAAGCAAGGACGTCTTAAACTCCATCATCTCCTGGAAAGGTAAATATTGTCTACCCAATGCCATGTCCTCTTCAACATCTCTAATGAAATTTATATACTGCATTGCCCTCCCTAACATTCTAGCGTAGTAGTAAGACTCCTCAGGTAAGTCCAATATCTTAGCCATCATTACTCCAACTACCTCTGCTGAACCATATATGTACTCAAGTAGCTCATCAATAGTGTAGTAAACACTCTTCTTCAAATCGCTCTCCATAGCATCAAGGAAGGCATCCACCCATTCCTTGTCAAAGTTCTTTCTCCTCATTAGGTCTACAAAGTTCTTCAATACAAGGTCGTTTGAATCCTTACCGTCTAGCTGTTCGTAGTACTTACTTCTCAGCTCATAAAACTCTTTAGCCTTTTGAGGAATTGAGTCCACTAGGTCATCAAAAACTCTCACAAAAGCGTAAAGCTTAGTGACATCCCTCCTAACCTGAGGGGGGAAGAACACTGAGCTGTTGTAATATGTGACGCTCGCTCTTTTGAATATCAGTGTTAAGTTGACCACAGTATGGCTTACACAGGTATTTAAATAAAAATATGTTATATTATTCCTTATTAGGATTTATTTGGAGATATACTAATTTTGCTTACATGGTTTTATAACTAGACAGCGAGATCATCAGACTATGAATGATTTGTTGATAATTCTTCCCACGGCGGTAGTTATGTTCTTTTCTATGGAATTCATAGCGAGATTTGTACACAAATATGTAATGCACGGGTTTATGTGGTTCATTCATAAGGATCACCACAGGGACCAACACGGCACCTTTGAACGAAATGACTTATTTGGGGCACTTTTTGCTACACTAGCTGCTTACCTTATATTCAATGGTATATTCAACCTTAACCCTATATCCCTAGGCTTAGGCATAGGAATGACCTGTTATGGAATATCCTACTTCTTTGTACATGACATGATCATACACGACAGACACCTACACCTTAGATCCTGGGCAATGAAACACAAATATTTCAGGGAGTTAGTTATGGTCCATGACGTTCACCATAACAAAGGTAGGGGTAACTGGGGATTCTTGTTAATAATAAGAGGACTAGACGAAATACCTGAAGGAGTGGATCGAGTATAAAAGCAGTTATAGTTGGTGCGGGAATAGGCGGACTATCGACTGCTCTTTATCTAGCTAAAAAAGGGATAAATGTTACAGTCCTAGAGAAGAATTCACTCCCTGGAGGAAGAGCCAGGTGGTTTAGTGAAGGGGACTACGAGTTTGATATGGGACCATCATGGTATCTTATGCCTGAAGTTTTTGAAAAGTTCTACAGAGAAGTTGGAGAGGAACCACCCACAATTAAGGAAGTAAGTCCTTTATTCTCTTTGATATCAGAGAGGGATAGGAGGTCAGAGTCATTTTATAAATATGATGATAGGTTAGCCAGTTACCTAACAGACACTGAATTCATGTACAGTTTAGCGATGGAAAAATTTCTCTACAAAGAACTAAAGATCTCAGACCTACTTGACTCTACAATAATAAACAACATGAATAGGTTTCCCATATTCAACACCCTTGACAACTTTAACAGAAGGTATTTCCCTAATGACGAGTTCCTTCAAAAGGCACTAGGATTCTCGGCAGTATTCTTAGGGGGATCTCCTTTTAACACACCTGCGATATACGCCATGGTCAATTACGCCATATACGGAAAGGGCGTTTTCTATCCTGAAGGAGGCTTTAAGGGATTAGTTCTGAAGCTGTTTGAAGCCTGTAAAAGAGCAGGAGTGGAGTTCAAGTTTGATTTTGAAGTGGATAAGGTTCAAGGATCAAATGGAATGTTGAAGTATGTTGAGAGTAAGGGAAGGGCAGTGGATGGGGACTACTTCATATTTAACATGGACTACCATTATGCAGACAAGTTGCTGTCAAGTAATGATGAAGTGTATTGGATGAGGAGGAAGTTGGCACCATCAGCAATATTAGTTTATGCAGGCGTTGAAGGAGAGTTAAAATCGCCTCACCATGTAATAATAATTAATGGTGACTGGAGGTATCACTTTAACTCGATTATGAGGGGAGCTGAGCCAGACTTAAACAACCTATCATATTACGTAAGCTACACCAGGGCAACCGATAAGAGGATTAAGGGGGACAGTTTAGTGTTCCTTGTACCCATTTCAGCTGGGCTATTTGGAATAAACCCCGAGGCTTATGTGAAGAGAGCTATACAGGATTTCAAGGAGAAAACAGGTAGTAAATTTGACGTGAAATTCATGAGAGTGTATACTCCTTTTGATTTCCTAGTGGATTACAATGCATATAGAGGGACAGCCTTTGGGATTTCACATACATTAGACCAGACCGGTCCATTTAGACCTCCCATGAGAAATAGGAGATGGAGAAATGTGTATCATGTTGGGCAATATACACAACCTGGTATAGGTGTGCCCATGGTTACAATATCTGCAATGATTGTTGGTAAGAAAGTACTAGAGGACATGGAGAAAAGAAAATAAGGAAATGCCTGAGTAAGAGTCTCCGAACTTATGTTCGTCAAATTTTTAATTAACAAATTGAAAATGTACAATAATGAGCATAAGTAAAAGTGAGCTAAGGAAAGTTACTTTAGCTGCATCAATAGGCACATTTTTAGAATACTATGATCTACTTTTGAGTGCAACCGCTGCTGGAATAGTTTGGCCTTCACTGTATTTCAATCCTGCTACTAAGAACCCAACTGTAGGATTGGCATTATCTCTGTCCACAGTGGGAATAGCCTTCATAGTAAGACCCCTAGGCGGTCTAATATTCGGGCAAATAGGAGATAAGTTAGGTAGAAAGTCCACACTGATCATTACCCTTTTACTTATGTTCATAGGAACATTTGGACTAGGTGTCTTACCAACTTACGCACAAATTGGTGTAATATCAGCTTTCATGATAATAATACTCAGAATTATTCAGGGGATAGGCTTTGGAGGGGAATGGGGAGGAGCAGTATCGTGGATGGTTGAGTTTGCTAAAAAAGCGAATAGTAGTCCTACATACTGGACGTCTTTTCTCCAAGGTGCAGTGCTCTTCGGTATATCTGCATCAACATTCGGATTTGCGATAGTTTCAGCATTACTAGACAGGGCTTCTTTCCTGTCATGGGGGTGGAGGTTATTATTCATAGTAGGGGCTATTATAGTCGTGTTAGGGGCTTTAATGCGCTATTACACCTCTGAAAGTCCGTTGTTCCTTGAATTAAAAGTTAAAGGAGAGTTGTCCAAGTCGCCCGCCCTAGAAACCTTGAAAAAATATTGGGTTAGTATAATCCTTCTAGCGATAGCTTGGTGGTATATGACAGTAACCACTGTTCTAATTGCCACTCCTTACTCTATACAATTTGCCTCAGCTATAGGTGTGAATACTATACTTGGTTTGAGCTCGCAGTCTTTTATGAACCTGGTAATAGGTATAGGTTACGTAGTGGGCGGTCTCGCATCAATAGTACTTGGTGTAATGACCAAAAGCATCAGGATGACTAGGTTGAACGTGATCGTTGCTGTAGTTTGTTCAGTATTGGTCTACTTGTACTTTTACATGATATCACTCAAAGAGGCATACTTTGTTATCTTGTCTTCAGCGATATTTTATGGAGCAGTGTTCTATCCCTTTGGAGGATTAGCGTCTTGGTTCGCTGAAAGCTTCCCTACAAAATACAGGTATACTGGTACTGGTCTGGCTTATCAGATAGGAGGATTACTTAGCGGTATAGTATCTACTTTCGTCCCCCCGATAATTTTGCTTTACACTAAACTTCCTGTATCTCAGTTGTGGATATACTATGCACTTACTTATACGATAATATGCGTAGTATCAGCTCTAGCTACTATAGCCTATTCTCGAGTCTATGGAAAAGTAGAAATGCCAAAATAGATTACAAAGAGTTAAAGCACCTCTCTTCTATCTCAAAAATTTTTATACGACATGTTTCTCATAATCTTATTTAAATGAGAAAACGGTCAGCTATTTTCACTGTCGTTTTGATAATAGTGGTGATAATAGCGTTGTCCCTACTGCTATTTATGAACCGTGCATCATCCCATAGCTCCACTATTCAGAGTGGAGGAACCATATCTGGAAAGGTAAACAATGTGATCATAAATCAAGCCATTGAAAAGGCTTCAAATGTACCTGACAAAATGTTTGTTGAAGTCAACATTACAGTTTCTTATAACGGTAGCGGGAGTGTAAATATAGTCCCACAGGACTTCTACTTAACCACCAGCAGAGGCGTTTACGAGGGCAGTCCAGGTGAACCAGTATTTGGAGATCCTAGCCCGTTTCAGCCTACAACACTAAAGAACGAGACTAGTGCCAATGGTATAGTCTCATTCCTTACTCCTTCCAATATTTCTCTCCACAATATTTACTATAAAGAGAATGGCAAAATTCTCCTTAACATCTCCCTGAGGGGGACTAACCTAACCTATTTCACATGGATAAGTGTAATTCACATTTCTTCGAACAACAGTTTAACTGTTTATTTCACAAATGTTTCCTCAAACCTCATGGGGTTCAGTGGTAATAAAATAGTACTAAATGTTACAATTCACAACCTAAACTATAACGAGACCGTTAAGTTAATGAACCTTACCGTTCAACCAAATATTTTCAATTACACTTACTCTCCACCTGTAGGAGAGAACTTGACAATAAAACCTAACGGTTTCCTTTCTCTCGTTCTAACCATAATCTTACCTAGAGTAAGCTACTACGGAGACGTTTATATAAAAATAACTTTTGCGTAAAAACAGTCCTAGGCTGGTCTACATGTACCCTTTTCGTCTAGGACTACACTCTCTTCAGGTTCTATGGCACTCCTGCAGAAAACCTTTGCTCCTCCTAAGTCCACAAGGCACAGATAGTAAGAGTCCTCAACCCCCTCGGGTGTAGCGGTTAACTTCCAGTACTGTACTACCTTACCCTCTCTCTTTTCAACAGATGAAAAATCAGAGTTGCCACACTTAGGGCATCTTGCTCTCTCTACTGAAAATGAATAACCGCATCTCTTACAGGTATATATCATGGTTCCTCACCGTAGATCAGGACTGTAGCTGAATTACCAAACCCAGCCATACTTAGTGAAAGTCCAGTTCTTGCATCCTTAACTTGTCTTTGACCTGCTTCTCGCCTCAGCTGAAGGAAAGCCTCATAAGCCTGGGCTACACCGCTAGCTCCTATAGGATGTCCTTTGGAATTTAGTCCACCGCTTGTGTTTATCGGCATTTCACCATTTATTTCAGTGACAGTATCGAAATACGCTTTCCAACCCTCTCCCTTCTTCAACAGACCTAGCTCTTCAGCTTGGACTATTTCCAAGACCGTAGACATATCATGAAGTTCTGCAAAGTCCACTTTCTCTACTTTCGCCGTTTTCTTGGCAATTACTCCTGCATTTCTCACTGAGTTCAGAGACAGGATGTTTTCCCTCTCAGATATACTAGATGTGTCCGACGCCGTCCCTATGCCCTTTATGAACACAGGCTTTTTGGTGAAGCTGTAAGAGTCTTCACTCCTTACCATTAACAGAGCACATGCACCATCACTTATAGGGGTAAATTCATAGAGAGTCAAGGGATCAGCGATGACCGGAGATTTGAGAACTTCCTCCAAGCTAACTTCCTTTTGAACATGGGCGTAGGGATTTAACGAACCATTGTGATGATTTTTAACCGCCACCCTAGCAAATGCCTCTCTTGGCGCATCATATCTCTTCATGTACTCCTTTGATAACAAACCGGCTAGGGAAGGTAATGTTAGCCCAGCCATTCTTTCCTCTCTCGGAAGAAGGGATGCAATTACAGAGGTTACCTGCTTAGTGCTCTTCTCTGACATCTTTTCTGCCCCTATAACTAAGACAGTGTTAGCCATTTTCGAGTCCAATAGCGACTTAGCTACTAGTAAGGCTGAGCCCCCACTCCCACTTGTATTGTCTACTCTTATGGAGGGTACCTTGTCTATGCCTAAATATGTTGTAGCTAAATTATTCAGACCTGATATCGAATTAAGCTCTCCTGAGTAAGTGTTTGAGACTATGACAAAGTCAATCTCGTATTTCTTTACTAGGGGTATTCCGACTTCGGATATCAGTTGAAGTAAACTTTCCTTCCTTTTTCCGAACTTCGTAATTGAGCCATCGACGATCGCAACCATTATCACCCTTACGTTATAAGCGAATTTAAAATTATAGTTCTTAGGAAGAGAATTATATAATTATAAAATACCTTCAGTAGTATATATTACACATATGACATACTCAATAGTAATTTACGACCCAAACGAGGAAGCATGGGGAGTAGGTGTTGCCAGTAAGTTCTTAGCAGTGGGTGCTTTTGTCCCTTGGTTGAAACCAGAGGTAGGGGCAATAGCAACTCAAGCCCTAGCTAATCTAGAGTATGGTAAAAAAGGATTAGAACTCCTAGAGAAGGGTTATGACGCAAGGAGTACGGTGAATAGTTTAACTTCTGCAGACCAGCTTAAAGAAAAAAGACAATTAGGTGTGGTTGATAGTAAAGGGAATGCGTATGCGTTTACTGGAAGAGAATGTTACCCATATGCAGGTCATATAATTGGTAATAACTTCACAGTACAAGGAAATATATTAGCAGGAGAGGAAGTGCTAGAGGCTATGGCTAAGGAGGCAGAGGGGAGAGGAAGGATATATGAAAAAATACTGAATGCATTGAAGATGGCAGAGAGCAAAGGAGGAGATAGGAGAGGAAGACAGAGTGCAGCAATTATAGTTGTAAGAAAACCAACTAAGAGTAATACCGAGTTTGAACCATCAAATGTTGGAAAATATGTTGATATAAGGGTTGATGACAGTAAGGAACCGTTAGTAGAGTTGGAAAGAGTGTTGAATTTATGGATTGCGACTTTCCTTGAGGAAGAGATGGTGAGTGTATACGATTACTTAGACAAAATCAATAGTGCGTTGAGTAAGTTGGGTTATCAAGACCTGAAGAGTTGGGTCGAGATAAATAACTTTGAGGCTAAGTTCTCTGGGGATAAAATAGGAAAGACTGTTCTTAAGGTGCTGTTTGAGCAAGCAGGAGTAAGGACATGATAAGCAACTAGATCCCTTATTAGGTCTCATAAAGATACATATCGATCTCCTTTTTTCCTCGAGTACACAGACCAAAACTCCCTCTTATATGCTATTTTCTAGTGAGGTTAACATACGTGATCTAACACATGATATTTAACCAGTGCATGTACATTATATTTTTATAATTAATAATTTAAATAGTGTATTTATGGAACAACTACCATGGAACGTAACTGTACTTGATTTAACTAGGTTATTACCGGGTGGAGTTGCAACTAGGCTACTAGTCGACTTAGGATTCAATGTGATAAAAGTAGAGGATACAGAGAAAGGGGATTACATGAGGGAGACTAGTCCTGAAGTCTTCAACTACTTAAACTACGGAAAGAAAAGTATATCCATAAACTTGAAAGATGACAGAGGGAGAGAGATCTTTTACGAGCTAGTTAGAAAGAGCAGGATAGTGATAGAGAGTTTCAGGTCTGATGTAGTTAAGAGGTTAAAGATAGATTATGATACACTTAGAGTGTTAAATGAGAAATTAATATATTGCTCCATAACAGGCTATGGATATGAAGGTCCATTATTGCCAAACCATGATATTAATTGTAACGCTTACGCAGGAATTGATAAAGTACTTCCAGTCCAGGTAGCTGATATAGGTAGTTCATTATTAGCTGTCATAGGAATACTCAATAAGATGTGGAGGAATGAGGGCGGATTCGTAGACGTATCAATGGCTGGAGCATCTAAACTGTTTAATGTGATAAACATTCTGACTGAGGGTAAAAGCGTACTTAATGGTGATTACCCCTGTTATAACTTGTATGAGTCTAAGGATGGGAAGATATCACTAGGTGCGTTAGAACCTAAATTCTGGGTAAACTTCTTACATGCAGTAGGAAGGGAAGAGTTAATAAACAGACAGTTTGATCCTAATGCAATTAAAGATGTATCTGAGATAGTGAAGAGTTATACTACAAAGGAACTTATGGAGATAGCTGAAAGGTATGACGTGCCTATATATCCTGTAAGAAGATTAGGAGAAGTTAAGAGGGAATTTAAGTATGAGAGAGGACCAGTAAGGGGAGAAAATACTCTTGAGATTCTGAAAATTTTAGGAGTACCAGAGACTAAAATAAAAGAGTTAGCTCATGACGGTGTTGTCTTAATTCAAGAAAAGGACTTTCTGACTTGAACTAGTGTTTTTATATACAGATGTGATATTCGATGTTCTTCTCCTCTAACTTTTATGTCTTAAATCATATTTATCTCGATTTTATTGAAGGATGAAAAGAAATAAGACAAAAAAGTAGGAAAAATCTTTGTTTCAAAAAACATTATTTAGGGATCAGGAAGTCCCTCTCTCTTTACTTTCCGTACTTTTACTCTTCGCCATTTGTGGAGGAGATAGGAGATTCTCGTTAATTTCCTCCAATCTGACACCTACAGTCTTAGGTACAGTAAACCAGAGTATAACTGCAGCTATAACAACAGGGAACGCCTCTAACCCCCAAGCAGTAATTGGACCAAATGATGCTACTAGTGGGAACAGAAGCAATGGACCTATCGCACCACCTATATGACCCAATCCATCACTGATAGCAAACCCTGTTGACCTGGCTGATGTTGGGAATGACTCGCTGGACATTAGATAACCGGCTAGATATGACATCCCTCCTCCTATTGCATTCAGTATGAATCCTAGTGTTAATGCCATTCCCAATAGGTCGAAACGTGTAACGAAATAAGCGGCAACTATGGTACCTATCAGCCAACCAAACGACCCAATTTGAGTTATTAGTCTCCTGTCTGTCTTCTCTATAAAGGCTAGTAGGAGGAATGCCATAGCTGTATCTCCCAAGGCAGCGAACCCAGTGTAAAGTACATATTGGTTAAATGTGGATCCCGTTATGCCTAACGCTAATCCATAGTAGTCCCACAAAGTTGAAAAAGTGTACTGGACAAAGTAGATAAAGAACCAGAAAATCACTAGACCCACTAGCCTCTTGAGAAATGTTCTATTACCTAAAACTGACCATGTTTTAGTTGGCGTATTATATTGAATTATCTTTGGTTCAGGTAGAGAGCTAACTTTAGCTCTAGCCATAGCTGTCTCTTCCATACTCCTGACCAGTTTTTCAGCCTCATCTATCTTACCTTTTTTCACAAGGAATCTAACAGTCTCTGGTGCTGCCACTCTAAGTACTAATGCAGCAAACGCCATTATGGCAGCTATACCAAAAGCTAATCTCCAACCTATTCCAGGCAGTGAGGTCACTAACACTGATGCTATAGTAGCTCCTACACCAACTGCGATCCAACCTGAGAGATAAATGTAATTAGCGTATTTACCTCTTTTAGCACTCGGGGCAAACTCTGTTACATAGACCATTGCTAAGTTTAAATCACCACCAATACCAGCTCCTTCAATAAATCTGAAGACCGCTAGCATAGGGAAGTTTACAGAGAGAGCCATTCCTAAGCTTCCTATGGCAGTAAGGGTAACTGTCAATATAAGCACAGGTTTCCTACCAATTCTATCAGCCAAATAACCTAAACCTAAGGATCCTGGGATATACCCAAATAATCCTATTGAAGCAATTAATGAGGCTGTCGATGCGTTGAGAAATGGTATATATGGTAAGGCTGCACCTATGTTGCCTACGGCGTCATAAAGGGTTATAAAGTAGCTGAAACCTATTGCATATAGGATTACGTAAGATAGTCCCCAGGTTGGTAATCTATCAATTCTTGCAAGATATTCGTCCAAAACATTTTTATTGGTCATAATTGGGCTTTTGCCTTAATTATTTATAAGAATTATTTTTAATAATCAAGTTATATTCACTTATATTTTGACTCTTTTATTAAAATAGTATAGCTTAAATATAATAGTTAAAATAAAAAAATCCGAGGCTATTAAAGACTAAATAAAAGCATAAAGACCTGCTCACCACGTCTTGAAGCCAAAATTCTCTCAAATAATTACTGAATTATATACAGCCTCTACCACGTCCCTGGAGAGGATTTTGCGAGCATGTTCTCCCTCAATTTTACCCTTTAATGAGTGACCTGGGTTTTCACCAGCTCTAAGTTCAATTTGCTTTAGTCTTCCTTCCCTTATTACGTGTAATTTTACGTAATCCTTGACTTCTAGGGGCTTGGATATACCGTCTACACCCACGATCTGATCCTCGGGCATAAGACCAGCTAAATCTGCCGGGGAATTCTCTTCAACAAACTTAACTCTCTGATTATCTAAAGACAGACCGTAGTACTTTTTACCTTTATCAACAAACTGCAGGTCTATTATCCTCCCTATAGCCTCTACTATTTGGTAAGCTGGTTTATTTGCCAATTCTAACTCATGAAACCCTAACCTCTCCAGTGTTTTTTCCACATCTCTGAATGTATACCTTTCAGGCAACGTCTTAAACAGCTCATCTATCCTGTTTCCCCTTTCAGCTAAACGTAAATCAACGTAGAATCCTAGAGCCAGTCCACCATCATAATACGAAATAGATGCATTTAGGAAATTCTCATCTTGTTTATAATACTTTATCCAGGCTGTTTTAGACGCTTCAGATAAACTCACCCTTTTTGCACCAGGAAATGTGAGATTATGCAGAGATTGTAGTATTCTCCTGAATATCTCCTCAGGAGTGTTTAGACCAGCCCTGAGACATATGAGGTGTGCCATATAGTCTGTAAATCCCTCCGCAAACCATAACAAATCTGTGTAAACTTCAGTTTCGTAGTTGTGGTTTAGGTCTTTAGGAACCAATTTCTTCACATTAAGCCTATGGAAATACTCATGGGCGAACAGAATAGAAAGATCCTTCTTGTCCCACGATACTACTATTCCTGTGGACTTCTTGTGTTCAATACCACCAAAATTTCTATCACTCCTCCTAAAGTGGAAAATATACTTATCCTTAGGTTGAATCACCTTATCAGCTTCACTAACTATTTTGCCCAACATGGCTAAATCCACATCGTCTATAGTGGAAACATAATGTCCTTCATCTACCTGAAGAACCTTGAGTTCTGGTGATGCCTCAATCGGCGAATCTGCAAACTCATGGTAGTTGTCCGCACAATAATAACCGTTTTCTTCCTGGAGAGTCGTGGCAACTTTCCAGTTGGTTTCAATCTTCACACAGTACTTTTCATAAATGTTCTGGAATGGAAAGACCGCTGGCGGATTTATGAATAGATAATCATTTGTGGATATTGCCTCCCTCTGATCCCTGCTTGAGGCATACACTAGGTACTTGAAATTCTCCTTCACATAAAACTTGTTCTTAGTTATCCTAAAACCTTCAATCTCAACCACGTTTCTTTCCAGCTCCCTTATAACATAAGAACCAGGAACATAAGTAGGGAAAATTACCACACCCTCTTTTCCTTGGGCTATAACTTCTATATATCTATTCCTTGGTTTTACAATAAACTTCATAAAATATATAAGGCTAGGGAGCTCCTTTAAACTTTTTCACTAGCCCTCCACTTTACTTGTCATCTTTGGACTCTACGTAATTGGATTACACAACGAGAATACCAGTCAATTATCTTTGAAGCGTATGATACTAACATATAGTTATCCCATAGGCACCACTAGATTAGAAACGTTTTCACGCCTTAGATCCCTCTTTTACCTCAACAGTAAAAACAGGATCAATATTGGATATATTGTTATTAGAGCTAAACCTTCACTTATCTTGATGTTCTTGTCCCTAATAATCATGAGTAATGATAAAACCGAAAGGGGGATTAGTATGATGTCCAGGTGGTTTGAGACCAGGTTCACTGTAGTGTAGAACCCAGGAATACTCAACATTAATGTTAGGTTCTCCAGTTTTCCTCCCATAAAGTTAGTGATTACAGTATCGACATTCGAAGCTGAGTTATACAATAGACTTAATGCTAAAAATCCGTCTCCAAGTTCTGACGCAATAGGAACCAAAATTGACGCCAGGACAACAGTGGGTATATTTAAAACTGTAGACAGAGAAACTAATGAACTCACAAAGAAGTTTGATATCATAAAAAGCATCATAGCCCCTATACTTAAGAGGAGAATTGTTTTCCTTACGTTAAACTCACGTCTCACATATACTCTTCTCCCCCTATACCTCCTATAAACGTAATATACATAAGGTATCAAAAGCAGGATTGACGCATAATAATTCACACTTCTGAATACCAACAGAACTAGGGTAAACGTTACCAATGCTATAAGTAACGATGTGTACTCGCTGGAGATATCCCCGCCTATTTGAATAGTTTTAGACTTGTATCTAAAGTAGTAGACGACCGAGATCAACCCTATACCAAACGTAAATATGAATAAGAGGCTTCCCGTTATGGAACCTACAGCTACTTCATTTGCACCAGACAGGACAGCTTCCGTTATTATGATTGTTTCAGGCAGACTGTTTATTAACCCAAGTATTAGTCCACCGGTCAATCCACTATCTAATTTCTTCTCAATTTCCATGGTAGCCTTTGCTAGCAGTGTGGAAGTTAAACCAATTGAAACTATCCAAAACAGAACTTGTAATATAGGTATAAACCATACGTCCAACTTATTATAATATTCTCCTTACTATCTTATAAGCTATTGTTCTAATATAAAAATTATTTTTGAATTAATTAAAATCAAATTAATAACCGATTATTACAATACTCAATTCAAATACCTACAAATATTACTTTAAGGCAGTCCTAGTTTAAATAGAAGTGAAATTCCACCAGTTAAAATACCACAAGCGAGGTTACTCCAATTCCCTGGCAGATAACATAGATTTATCCACATAGTGGAATATTTTACCTGAGCCGTGAAGTAATAGGTTAGTCTTACGTAAATCCAGTCCAGATTGATTGGTAATGCCGTCCCTAACTTTACTTTTTAACACCTCGAATACGAATAGAGTGCATTCACCAACATCTATCTGATTATATATCCTGGTCTCATATATGGCTATAGCCTTAGCCATCCCAGGAACATTTATCTTCTCGCTCTCCACCAGCTCCACATTGAACTTCTTCACCTTATCTACATCCTTTCCGCTTACCGAACCTAGAGAGTAAGTGAGATCCAGTAGTTCTGGTCCAGGAACATTTATTGTAGCGTAAGGATGAAACTTTAAACACCTGTATGTGAAGGTCTCCTTGTATACTGATACACCTATTGTTTCTGGCTCTTCACTTATGGGCATATTCCAACTAGCTGGCATAAGATTTACTCTTCCGTCTTCACACAGAGTTCCTATAATAACAGTAGGTCTAGGGTGTACCAGTCTATAGAATTTTCCTCCATAATGTATAAAAGTCATCAAATAATAGAGCCTCAGTTACGGATTTAAAGCTGACTTTACACTGAGTGAATTAAAGGACTAAGATATTACAAGGTGGTGTCTAATGCATACAACCAATCTGGGTTAATTTACCCTGTCTCACGAGATCATAAGCTACCCTACTCAACTGATCAGCCTCCTCATTCTCTTCTCTTGGAACCCACTCCAACTCAGCGTTAAGTTGCCTTACTAGTTCCAAAGCCTTTTCATAAAGAGGCTTTATTCTCAACGATTTTACCTTGTACTCTCCCCTCAATTGTCTTATTACCAATTGAGAATCTCCCCTTATTTTTGGGTTACTCAACTTCAGTTCAATCATTTTACGCATCAGACAAATTATTCCAGTATATTCAGCTACATTGTTTGTGGAATCCTTTGAGAATGGCTTGGAGGCTAAACCATATCCTTTGACAGTATTTCCGTCCTCCAGAATAATCACAAAGCCATATGTTGCAATTCCTCCAGGATTTTTCGGTTCACATAAACCATCAAAGTATCCGATGTTCATAGGCTTAGAAAACTTACACGTATTTTATAAAACTTATCTTCCCTAAGCAAAGTGGGATAGGAAATAACTTATGATCTCTAAGACAGTTACGTTTGCCCTCTTATTCAAATAATACTTTGTAGAGGTTTTATTATTATTTTGAATTGCGTAATTAATTCACATGGATATTTACATTGGTACTTCGGGATGGAGTTACAGCTGGAATGAGGGAGGAAACTTGGACTGGTACTTCAGAAATACAGGTTTTAATGCCGTCGAGTTGAATATGAGCTTTTACAGGTTTCCCAGCCCTAAACTAGTGAACTCATGGAAAAAGTATAACCTGAGGTGGAGTGTAAAGGTAAATAGGATGATCACTCATGTGAACCGTATGAAAGACTCGGAATTGTGGAAAAAATTTGAGGAAATATTTTCAGGGTTAAACGTGGACTTCTATCTCTTTCAATTACCACAAAGTTTCAAATATAGCCCTGAAAACCTTGAGAGAATAAAGAAGTTTGAGGAAACAGTGGGAGAGAAAATGGCTGTTGAGTTTAGGGACCCTGAGTGGTACAAAAGAGATTTGGATTTAAACTGTGTAGTTGTCTCAATAGACTCTCCCATAGGTAGATACATTGAGATATCCCCTCAAGGTACTGTATATTTAAGAATGCATGGGGCAGATAATTGGTACCAGTATGACTATAGTGATGAAGAGTTAAGAGACATAGCAAAAGAAGTCTTAGCTCTACATCCCAAAAAGATTTATGTCTTCTTCAACAATGACCTCTGGATGTTAGAAAACGGACGAAAAATGATGGAGATATTGAAAAAAGAATGTGGTTGATCACCTTGCAACACTTTATCTGGAACTAGCCTTAGCCTCCTCTTGCTTAACAGTACCTTCCTCCTTGTCTAACCTCTCCAATAAGTAAACCCATGCTAGAAAACATGGGTCTACCTTATTCTGTTTTTCACTCATTTTGATACCCTCCTAAGGAAGTTTTTGACCCTCTCCCATGCATCCTCTGAGGCTTCCTTATTATACACCCTACCTCTGTCGTTAAAGAACGCATGATATGCTCCAGGGTATATCTTGAGCTCTAAATCCTTCTTGTATTTAATCATCGCAGAGATCAAGTCAGGTAGCCCAGCGTCTATTGGTGGATCTTCTCCTGCATAAAGTCCTAGAACAGCTCCCTTCAACTTCTGAATAGCTTCTAAAGGTTGCGGATTTCTACCATAAAATACTATGGCTCCGTCGAGGGGAACCTCAGTTGCTAACTGAAATGCTAGTCCTCCACCCATACAAAAGCCCATACTTACTATCTTGTTAAACCCTTGGGAGTGGAGATAGTCATAAGTCTTTACTAAATCTTTTATCATTTGCTCCTCAAATTTTGACCTGTTTAAAACTAGAGTTTCCACTACTCTTTTGCCCTTATCGTCAAGAGATGAGAGAACTTGTTGGTAAACATTAGGGTCTGACCTCTTTTCAGGGGGAATACTCCAGACTTTTGACATTACCCTTTCTATGTTTGACGGGGAAAGGATGTCTTCCTGCCTAGTGTATAATTGCGGTGCAAACGCTAGGTAGCCCTCATTTGCTAGTCTTACTGCTATATCCTTTATATTCTCATTCAATCCCCATATCTCATGGATTAAAATTACAGCCAGCTTTGGGCTTTCTGGTCTTGCTAAAAATGTTCTTAGTTTGGCTCCATCATACGATTCAAAAAATATTTCCTTACTTTCAACCATAAAGTATCATTACTATTAATGGATTTAAAAATTAATCTATGGAATTTATTACCTTATTTAGGGTTAAATGCTTCCCAACAATACGCTGTGAAGATGTAATTGAAAGTAATAATTTACGGTCAGTTTTGTATATTATATACAGAACCACCCACTAGAGTAGATATAGTTTGAGAGGAGACCAATTCAATTTTCATAAATTTTCAAAGATTGCTTATATCTATGTAATTATGCTTAAATATTAGGATAGAAGTATAAGTCTAAATACAAAAATTTAAATATTAGGAGACAAAGTATATACTTGAGCGAGGTAAAATGATTGGTAGGATAATAAAGGCTGTTGGTGGACAAGAGTCTAAAGTAAAATCCAGTGACTGGAAAGTGGATCTAGCAGTAATTCTGGGAGCAATAGCTGTTATGGGAGTGGCATTAGCGATATTGGCTATATTTGCACCTGAAATAGCACCATATTATCAACAGTTCCCTCCATCTTACGCACCTTAAAAATCAGTTACCCATTTTCAGTTTCTACGTCAAATTTCTTTTTTGATTTAGCACCACGTCGTAAAACTAACGACTAGCAAAAATCTCTTATTTTATCCAAATAATCCTCCACTCTCCTGTCTTTTGCTTCACTCCTCAAATAACCCTCATCGAGAATGTCCCTCTGAGAGCAATAAACAAGTACCGCCTTATTTCTGTCCTCTGTACTTGACCAGTATTTCCACGCCTCCAAGTACGTGAGAATAACTTCTTCAGGTGGAAGAATATATACATGGTAGGAATCTACATAGATTTTCATAGGAGGTTTCTTCCTATCGTAAGTATTACCTACAATGTCTATACCTTTCTCCGATATCTCTCTAATTTTAGGAAGATATATTCTCAAGCCGAGGTCAGAGATAGAACGTAAAAGGTCTCTAACGATACCTTCTGCTCTTCCTTCTACCAATATATCTACGTCTCCTGTTCTATAACTCCTCCCTGAATATATTTCAGACGCAAACCCACCTACAATGATTATTCTTCCTAACTCCTTCTGTTCAATCAGAGTATTTAATATTGCTAAAAATTTTAGAAATCTATCAGTTTCATTTCCTCTTAGCTCATTTATTCTTGAAAGAAGTTCCCTAAGCAACCACTCCTGTAATATATAACATCACCGACTACTTTCCAACATTCCAATCTCTTCATCAATTCCATGTTTTCTTTAGCTAGTTCAGCCAGTCTTTTTAGATCAGCCTCACTCATTTTACTCTTCCTGTATCTCTCTCTATCCTCTAAGATCTTTATTATTACTCTGGAATCCACAATTCAATTTTAAGTCTTCCTCTAATTAAACTTGACTTATGTTTTAAGTCACATGTTACCTCAATTGAACTCATGAAGGCAAACTACCACTCCCATAATTTACAATGTTTAAACTACTCCTCCCTTCACTCACTTAACATATAAACATGTCTGCTTATATTCCTGAGATTTAACAATAGTTTATGCCAGAAAGTAAATTAAATAGTCCTTTAAGATATCACGGTATATATAATGCACCGCATAGGGCTTTTTTGAGATCTGTAGGTCTTACAGATGGCGAAATAAACAAACCACTTGTTGCAGTGGCTACAGCCTGGAGTGAAGCTGGTCCATGTAACTTTCACACATTATCTTTAGCACATGTAGCTAAAGAAGGGGCAAAAGAAGGAGGACTAACACCACTAGCCTTTCCAACTATAGTTGTCAACGACAATATAGGTATGGGAACTGAGGGAATGAGATACAGCTTAGTTAGCAGGGATCTAATAGCTGACATGGTGGAGGCTCAATTTAACGCACATGCCTTCGATGCACTAATAGGTATTGGAGGTTGTGATAAGACAACTCCAGGAATCCTAATGGCTATGGCTAGGCTTAACGTTCCCTCAATTTATATTTATGGTGGATCAGCAGAGCCTGGCTTTTATCTCGGAAGGAGATTAACAATAGAGGACGTCCATGAAGCCATAGGTGCATTCATTGCAGGTAAAATAGATGAACATGAGTTATACGAAATAGAGAAGAGAGCCCATCCAACTGTAGGTACATGCTCAGGTATGTTTACGGCAAACACAATGGGCTCTATGTCTGAAGCACTAGGTATGGCTTTACCGGGAAGTGCCTCTCCGACAGCCACTTCTTCCAGAAGAATAATGTATGTCAGAGAGACTGGAAAGGCAGTGAGTAGACTACTTGAGAACGGAGTTAAATCAAGGGATATACTAACTTTTGAGGCGTTTGAAAATGCAATAGCAGTTCTTATGGCAATGGGAGGGTCAACAAACGCAGTGCTTCACTTACTCGCAATAGCTTATGAGGCTGGAGTGAAGCTAACATTAGATGATTTCAATAGGATCTCAAAGAGGACTCCTTACATAGGTAGTTTGAAACCTGGTGGAGACTACGTCATGGCAGATTTAGATGAAGTGGGCGGTGTGCCCCTTGTAATGAAGAAGTTATTAGATGCAGGATTGCTCAATGGAGACGTACTGACTGTTACTGGCAAAACAATGAAACAAAACCTCCAAGAGTACAGAATTCCAAATGTTCCACATAATCATATCGTAAAGGATGTCAAGAATCCCATAAAGCCAAGGGGAGGGATAGTCATACTTAAGGGAAGTCTAGCACCAGAGGGGGCTGTTATAAAAGTTGCAGCGACAAATGTTACAAAGTTTGAGGGCAAAGCTAAAGTTTACAACTCAGAGGAGCAAGCCTTCAAGGGTATTCAGAGTAATGAAGTAAAAGACGGAGAGGTCGTTGTCATAAGATATGAGGGACCAAAAGGTGGACCTGGTATGCCTGAAATGTTGAGAGTCACTGCTGCGATAGTTGGTGCCGGATTAAGTAATGTTGCCATGGTTACGGATGGTAGATTTTCAGGGGCTACCAGAGGACCTATGGTGGGTCATGTAGCTCCTGAAGCTATGGTAGGAGGACCAATAGCAATTGTGGAAGATGGTGATGTTATAGTAATAGATGTTGAAAACGAAAGACTTGATATAAAACTATCTGACGCTGAGATTAAAAGGAGGCTCAACAATTGGTCTCCACCAGAACCCAGGTATAAGTCTGGTTTACTGGCAAAATATGCGTCGTTGGTAGCTCAATCTTCCATGGGTGCTGTAACGAGACCTGTGATTAAGTGAATACTTTATACTTTATTGACGCTATGATTGTTCGGTATCAAGCGATTTTTTCCTTTATTTTTTAAAAGAAAGCTTATATACATGAAAATTATTTAAAAAGTGATGAATTTTAAATCCATTTGTTTAATAATTTTGTTAAGTGCCTTAATAATACCATATATTCCACAAAATATCTATTTTTTCCCTCATCGTAACACAACAGGAGCCACAATAAGCTCAGGTCTCTATGTGAATCCCTATCTCTACTATACATCTCCTCCAGCTCCTGCAGGCATTGCATCATTTGGACTTTATAACTACTCAGGTAATGTGACGCCATATGTAATAACTACAAACGAAATGTTAGGATATGTTAATATAACCTCATTATTAGCGTACAATAGGGAAGCACTAAGGTATGGAGTAGATCCCTACAGTGCGACTTTACAGTTCAACATAGTACTCTCTGTAAACACGAGCAATGGAGTATATGCGTACTGGCTACAGGATGTTGGACAGTTTCAAACAAACAAGAATTCCTTAACGTTTATTGATAATGTATGGAATTTGACAGGAAGTTTATCAACTTTAAGTTCAAGTGCAATAACAGGTAATGGGCAAGTTGCATCCGCAGGTGGTGGACAAACCTTCTATTATGATGTGGGACCGTCTTACACCTATTCCTTCCCACTCTCATATATATACATAATAAACATGAGCTACACCAGTAATGCAGTGTATGTATGGATAGGTTATGAGATTATACAAATAGGACAAACTGAATATGGTACCGTAAACTACTACGATAAGATAACAATATACCAGCCAAACATTATCTCTGCATCACTTATGATAAACGGAAACAATTACACTCCAAACGGTCTATATTACGATGCCGAATTAGTTTGGGGTGGCGGAGGAAACGGTGCACCAACATCATTTAACTCATTAAATTGTACATTAGGGCTATACTATATCAGTAATGGTAGCATAACTCCTGTTCCTTCACTGTACACTTTTGGCGCCGACACAGCCGAGGCTGCATATAACGTCTACACAACAATGAACAACGGAGTGCCTATAGCATATAATGGCATTGAGAATCTTACCATATTGACAAATAACTTCAGTGTTATACTAATTTAATTGTTGTCCAAGCCAAAAATAAGGAAGAGAAAAAAGGGAAATGTGCATTCATTTTTTACTTTTTCCCACTGTTCTTTACCTATTTCATTGTAGCTGGCTCATTACTCTCTATAAATCAATATGATTTAGGAAGATTCAATATATGATTTGCAATGTATGATAAGACTAAATTCTGAGAGACCGGTGCTACCTTGTAAAGCCTTGTCTCCCTCAACTTCCTCTCTATTCCAGTATCAACAGCATATCCATACCCTCCGTAGGTATCCATGGCAATGTTACCTGCCTCCCAAGCTATCTCAGTAGCCAGGTACTTAGAAATGTTAGCATAACTACCAATCAATTTGGAGTCTTTATCCTTATCAAAGTGCTCAATTCCATCATTGAAGTATGACTTTACTGCCTCTAACTCTGCATATACTTTAGCTATGGGAAACTGCACACCTTGATAACTTCCGATTGGTTTTCCAAATACAACTCTATTTCTAGCGTATTCAACAGCCTTATTTATGAACCACTCGGCATTACCTATCATTTCCGAAGCTATCATAAACCTCTCGGCATTAAGTAAATCAAGGAGATAATAGAAACCTCGATTCACTTCACCTATAACGTTTTCCGCAGGAACTTCAAGGTTGTTAAGAAATACTTCAAAGGCTGATGTATTTGACATGGTCTTAATTTCTTTCATATCAATATTGTCCCTACTCACCCTCAGATCTACGAGAAAGAGAGTTATCCCATCGGTCTTTCTCTCCACAACGTCATATGGTATTGTCCTAGCTACAACAATCATGAAATCACTATACTTTAACCTTGAAATGAATATCTTATGACCATTTATCACATAAGTCCTATCGTCCTTTTTCCGGGCAAGGGTTTTTATTCTTGTGCTATCTGAACCCACATCAGGCTCCGTTAGTGCCAATGACAGAACTTTTGCGCCCTTAACAATGCCTTCAAAATATTTTTCCCTGATCAACTTACCGGCGTGTTTAACTAGAAGGGTTGTATTATAATAGTGCCCGTGTATGAAATATGAGTTCCCTCCATTAACATTAACGTGATAAAGTATTTCACATGCTAATCTTAGACCCTTTCCGGCACCTCCATTTTCTTTAGGAATTAGAACTGATCCTAAGCCTAACTCACTGAACTCTTGAAGGAAATCTAATGGAAACTCCCTCTTCAAGTCCTTATCCAACCAATACCTTTCATCATATTTCTTCATAAGCTCGTTAACTGTGGAGAGAATCAGCTTTTCTTCCTCGTCCTGTACTCTTGCTAACATGAGTATTAAATTGTAGAAACAAAAATAAAGATACACATTATATCTTCAATGAGTTAAAGTGTCTCCTATAGAATAGAAAAAATTGTAGAAAAAATGATAAGTAAATCACAAAAGCTGTCTCCCATTACTCAGGTGAAGTGGTAACCCTAACAATATACACTATCTTTTAAATGTAAATACAAAAGTTTTTGTTGAACGTTGTGTTAATAGAATATATGAACAAAGCAGAATTACTTTTCGATGCCTATAAGAATAGGAAAGAAATAGAACCTTTCTCCCTAGAGAAGGAAGAAGGCTATCAGGTTTACAAAGACTTTTCGAAAATGTTAATTGATCATGAGGGACTTGTAGGATATAAAATAGCGCTTCAAGGAAAGGCTTTAGGAGTGATAACAAGACCTATGATAACATTTGATGAGGAAGTAGAACTATGGTTTAAGACCCATAAGTTAGAGGTTGAAATTATAGCACTTGTGAAGAAAGGTAAAGTGGAAAAGACTTACCTGGGACTTGAGATACCAGCAACTAGGTTTAACACATGGAATCTCCCTGAACACTATATAATTGCTGATGACGCATTCGCAGGAAGACTTTTCGTAGGGGAACAATTAGAACCACCTTTCGGAAACTTTAAACTCTTTATAAATGACAAGCTAGTAGGAGAGGGTGGTCCTGCCTATAATCCCTCAAGTGTAGTCAGACAAGATATGGAGGGTTATGTGTCTTTAGGTGTGTTCATTGGACCTCATGCTATAGGGAAAGGAGACAGAGTGAGGGTGGAGGGTAAGAAGACTATAAGTGTAAAGTTTGTGTAAAAAAGAAGGAAAAAATTTAAAATTTATGGGTAAAAGCATAGAAAGAAGATGAGAAATATTAATATTCTCCGTTTGAATGACTGGATTTTTTGAGGAAAATTTTTATAATACAGCGCATGTATACACTTTAAATTAACAAATTTAGTTATATAGGTTCTAAGTTAGGTTTAAAATAATCCTATGAATCTATTAATCCTATGAAGTTATCTTCTCTGCCCTACTTTGAGAAGTGGTTCATCCTTGGTGTGATACTCGGCATAATAGCAGGGTTGGCAGCTACTGCATTTTATCTACTACTTCATGTATTTGAGGGCTTATTCTTATATTCCCTAGTATCAATTTCCATTCCTAAACCATTAGGTGAAGGTGGTTCATTAAACTTTGTATTTAGCAGTGGAAGATATTACCTCATTCCCCTTTCGGTTGCTTTAGGCGGATTACTGTCTGGTTTAATTGTTTACACTTTTGCTCCTGAAGCTGAAGGTCACGGCACTGACGCTGCAATAAAGGCATATCATTATTATCAAGGTAAAATTAAGTGGATAGTTGTACCGGTAAAAATCATTGCTTCAGCAATAACAATAGGGTCAGGTGGAAGCGCAGGAAGGGAAGGACCTACTGCACAGTTTTCTGCAGGAGTCGGATCAATTATAGCCGATTTGTTAAAGCTATCACCCGAAGACAGAAGGAAAGCTGTAGCAGTGGGAATAGGTGCTGGTATAGGAACGATCTTCAAGACACCTATTGGTGGGGCAATTTTAGCTGCGGAAATACTCTATAAGAGAGATATAGAGCCTGAGGTCATTTACCCCACATTAATTGCCTCAGCAATAGGGTACACTATTTTCGGTTCCATCTTTGGTTTTGAACCAGTATTTGGATATTACACTGGTTCTTTCAATCCTTTAAGACTGCCTATGTACGCCATTTTAGGAGTGATCTCAGGATTACTGGCAATACTCTACGTAAAAACTTTTTACGGTATAAATTCGTTCTTTAAGAAATTAAAAACTAAAAATTATATTAAACCATTGATAGGTGGGCTAGTCTCAGGAGCCATTGCACTACTTGTGCCTGAGGTTATGGGTGTGGGATATGGTTGGATAAATTTAGTAGAATATGAAAAATTTTCTAGTTTCTACTCTCCTATACTTCCCTTTTTCGTTATTCTAGCATTAATTCCATTTCTAAAAATATTAGCAACCTCCTTCTCTATTGGTTCAGGAGCTAGTGGAGGAGTCTTCGCACCTGGTCTATTCATAGGCGCATTTATGGGAGCTGATGTGGGTTTAGTGTTCCATCTTCTATTTCCAACAATTGTCCCAGATATATCTCCCTTTGTGATCATAGGAATGATGAGCTTCTTCTCAGCAGCAGGAAAAGCACCCTTATCAGTGATAATAATGGTTACGGAAATGACGGGGAGTTTACAGTTATTGCCGGGAGCTATGATAGCAGTAGCAATATCCTATCTAATTTCGGGTAATTATACAATCTATCAAGCGCAAGTACCAACGAGAAGAGACTCCCCTGCACACTTACAAGAGTATGAAACCCCTCTTCTTACCCTTATCAAAGTAAGCTCTTGTCGTATTGAAGATGTGAAAGTAAAGGTATATACTAGCGTCAAGGAAGCTCTTAAAATAATGCGAGATAAAGACCTTTTGAGTTTACCTGTAGTTGACGATAATTCTAACTTTATAGGTATAGTATACATGAAAGATATTGAGGGAAGAACGTCGTCTGACCCTGTTATTAAATACGTGGTTAGGGGAACACCTTATGTAACACTTAACTCTTCGCTTGAAGAAGCATGGGAAATATTGAGTAGGTTAAAAAGCAGGTGGGTTCCAGTGGTTAATCATAATGTGTTCTTAGGGATAATTACTATCGATGACCTACTAAATGCTTACAAAGAAGAGATGAAGAGGGTAGGGAAAATTGGTGAGATTAACACTTAGAATACAGACTCCTTATGTATTGCCTGGAGTACCAGTTTCAATCTGATCAGTTTGCAAAACTATCTTTCTATCGCTAAGATTCTCTGGTTTGCTATTACTGACAACCTCACATGCCAGTATTGACTTGCTATATTTCCTAACGTGTTCTATGGCGTTCTTAACTAAGTTCTTAATGTCCTCGTCAGCCAAAGAATAGTAAGAGAACTTTCCCTCCCTTCTTACCTTAACTATACCACAATTCCTTAGGCAAGCCAGATGATGTGATATAAGGGATTGAGATTTGTTTAAAGTCCTACTTATTTCATCAACAGTTACCTCTTCTTTCTCCAGAAGAAACAACACAATACTTAGCCTAGTCTTATCTGATAATGCCGAGAAGAATGATTCTAATTCGCTTAAAATCGGTTCCATGATATTAGATTAAAAGCCCTATTAATTAGTCTTTTTATGAACACTTGTTCATATGAATAAATATTTATATATGTGAAAAGTTATAGTATATGTGATTTGAAGTGGTTAAGATAAGAATGAATAAAAATGAGTTAAAGTGCGAAAACTGTGGCATGGAATTAACAGAGGAACATATTTACACTAGGATGATTAAAGGGAAAGAGCATTACTTTTGCTGTGCAGACTGCTCAAATGAATTTGAAAGGAAATTTAATTTTTAATTTTTTAGTTTTGTTTTTTATCTTTAATCACGGGAAAACTATAAAGAAGATAGGTGAGAAAAGTGTATGACCTAGCAATAATAGGTTATGGTGCCGCAGGCTTCTCAGCACTGATAAGGGCAAACGAACTGGGAATAAAACCAGTAATAATAGGCTATGGGGAAATTGGAGGTACTTGTGTGAACGTTGGCTGCGTACCTTCTAAGAGATTGTTAAGTATTGGTGAAACTTATAAGTACGCCTCAATAGCCTTAAATCAAAAGACTACGCCAAACTTTGAGAAGTCATTCGAAGATAAGTCAGAAATAGTCTCGTCTCTCAGAAAGGAGAAATATGAGGATGTATTAAACAGTTACGATGCAAAAGTGATCAAAGGCAGGGCTCACTTTATTTCGCCTAACGCCATTAAAGTTAATGGGGAAATTGTGGAGGCTAAAAAATTCATCATAGCAACTGGTTCATCACCATCTATTCCTGATATTAAGGGTTTGAGAGAAGCTGGTTATTGGACTAATGTCGAAGCCCTATCCCCTACAAGGAGGATTTCTTCATTGGCAATAATAGGGGGAAGGGCATTGGCACTTGAATTCTCACAAATGTATAAAAGATTAGGCGTAGACACTGTCATCCTCCAGAGGAGTAATAGAATTTTACCTAACTGGGAACCAGAGATCTCCCTGTCGGTCAAAAGTTACCTGGAAAATATGGAGGAGATACCCGTTTTTACTCAGGTTAAAGTAAAAGAAGTGGAGACTAAGAATGACCAGAAGGTCATTATAACGGATATGGGTGAAGTAGAGGTGGATGAGATACTTGTTGCAACGGGAAGGAGACCCAATGTAGACTTAAATTTGAATGTCGCAGGGGTCAGTTTAAACGAAAAGGGAGGAGTAAAGGTTGATGAAGAGTTGAGAACTACGAATCCAAACATCTTTGCCGCTGGTGATGTGATAGGTGAGCAGATGTTAGAATCCGTCGCAGGGAAGGAGGGTTTTATAGCTGTAGATAATGCGATACTGAACTCCCATAAAAAAATTGATAAGCTAAGTATTCCACAAGTGGTCTTCATTGATCCTAATGTATCTAGAGTTGGTTTAACTCAGGTTGAGGCAGAGTCCTCAGGATATACTGTGGATTACAGGGTAGTTAACATGGAAAGTGTTCCTAAAGCCAGGATATTAAGAGAGAGTCATGGTTTAATTAAGATGGTAGTTAACAGGGAAGATATGAGAATTCTAGGTGCGGAAATATTTGGTAAGAACTCGGCTGAGATAATTAATGAAGCAGCCCTTGCAATTAAGTTTAGGGCTACTATATATGATATAATCGATACTATTCACGTATTCCCTACAATGTCAGAGAGCTTAAAAATCGCCGCAATAGCATTTGAGAGAGACGTAAAGAGAATGAGTTGTTGTGTAGACTAGTCTTAGCTTACAAGCAGAATTCTCCCCTCTCGTTAATATCAAAGGAGAAATAAAACCCACAGTATGAGAAAAACCACGCCATTTGGGGGGGAAGTCAGTCAATAAGTAATAAGTAAAAAATTAAATACTTGGGATTGTTCCTCCATATTTTAACTCTCCACTTTGCAATAGCTGGTTTATAGGCTGGGGTAGTGAGGTGGAGTTGTTGTAAAATAGTACTGCCGGGTACACTGGAGTCACACCAAACTGCGATAACTCGCTCTCATGGGACAGAATAAACTGGATGAACTGATATGCTGCATTGGGATTGGTTGAGGTGAGTGGTACAGTGATGTACAAGTACACAGGATTTCCGTGAATAGTGAGAGTTTTTCCTGATACTGTAATGTTATAGGAAAATTGACTATACCACTGCGTCTCATTAGGATAATAACCGAAACTCAGCCAAGGAGGTAGTTTTAAATAGTCCAGCTTCTGAGAAACAGCATAGGATACATAGGAGAACGTGAAGTCCAGCTCTCCTGCTTTTAGCGGAGATACGAAAGCGGCAGTTGTTGTAGCGCTCTTCACATTTGGATTAGCCTTTACCAGATCGGTGAAGTAGCTACTGTTGTGGTTAGCATATAGGTAACCAGCCATGTTTAAAATCAAGTAAGCATATAGCCCCTCAGGATCAGTATTTGGATTAGCTATTCCCAAACTGAACTTAGTTGAAAGTAGATAGAAGAAGTTATACCAGTACTGTGTTTGATTGGTTTTCATAGCCATAGTGTAGTTGGAATAGAGCTGATTCCAGTATGGAGCACTTTCAGTGTAATTTGAGTAGACTATGGTCATCTGGTCTGATAGGAAAGCAATTGTCCAACCTGGGTTTTCAGATCCCTCAAGTGGAATAGCCTGTATGAATGCAACTGGCACAAAGACGTCTACAGGTGAACCCTGAGAGATTTGACTTGCCAAAGCAAATGACCCACCTGGATTAACGTGCGTTTGAATCCCTGTCTGATTTTGAAACTGACTCGCTAGATAGTTCAGTATTGCTGCGTAAGCTCCTGCGCCATATATAACTAAATTCCCACTTTGGCTAGTAGATGATGCTGAATTTGAAGAAGAGGAGGAAGTAGATGAACTGGAAGTAGGAGATGAAGAAGGTTTCTGGCTTAGAAAGTAGACTGCCACTCCTACAACTGCGATAACTATTATTACTACTATTACTATGGCTTGAACTCTAGTTATAGCTTTTTTATAGGACATATGTAGTATAGGAAATATTTACTTTTAAAAATTTTTCTAACTAATCATATTTACCTGAAACCATATATGTGACGTTTCTATAGCGCTATAACAGAACACAGTCTTTCAGACCTTAACCACTGCATTCCAAGAGCGAGTATGGAAGTCACACATCCTTTTGATGTTACTTCTTGTTGTGAGGTACATATTCAAAGTTGTTTTTACACTCCTTAAGGCTAGGCCACCTTAAGTCCTTTTGTGATACGATAGGGTTCTGTATTGGCCAGTTCACTCCTATATCTGGGTCGTCATATCTTATTCCTGCCTCACTGGGAGGAGAAAAATCGTTTCCAGAGATGAAGTAAACAACATGAGAGTTCTCCAGAGCTTGAAAACCGTGAGCAAAACCTGGCGGTATCCACAACATCTTCCCTGGGACTAAGATCTCGCTAACAAACTTTCCATACCACGGTGATCCTCTTCTAATGTCTACAGCTACATCGTATATCTTACCATCGATCACTGTAACTAGTTTACCCTGTTCTTTGGGCTTTAGTTGGTAATGTAACCCCCTTATTACCCCTTTCTTAGAGTAAGAGTAGTTAACTTGGACTATACTATCGATGAAAATGAAGTTAGACCTCTTGAATAGCTCCATCAATAACCCCCTCTCATCTTCATATTTATCGGTCTCTATAACAAGAACATCAGGAATATCTTTCTCATTTATTCTGAACATCGTTTATCAACCTCCTTAATCCCTCCTCTAAGGACAGATTGACACTCACATATTTCTTAACAGTTGACGAGTCCAGGGAAGAGTCCTTGGGTCTTTTTGCCCTCCACGACATTTCTTCGTAACTAGCAGCTTCTATCAAGTTTTCATTTAGAGAGGACATTTTAGCAATTTTTAGGGCTAAGTCATATCTTGATATCCTATCCCCAGCAATATTCAAAATACCCGTTTTCCTTAAAGGTAACAGCTGTACTATAGCCTCAGCTAGTTGTTTAACATTAATAGGAGAGTAATACATATCCCAAACTGCCCTTACCTTACTCCCCTTCTCCAGTGACTTCAAGACATAAAGAGGAAAATTCTCCTTGTTACTCCCATAGATCCCAGAAGTCCTTATTACAAGTGAGTAGTCGTAAGATAAAGAATACGTCTCTCCAAGTAACTTAGTGAGCCCATAGTAATTCAAAGGGTTTGGTAAATCGTCTTCATTATAGTTCCCCCTGTTTCCGTCAAATACATAATCTGTAGATATTTGAACGAAGTATGACTTAGTTATTGAAGCCGCTCTTACCATGTGCTTCACAGCCAAAGAATTTACACTATGCGCATTGATTCTATCCACTTCGCACTTGTCCACATCTGTAATTGCAGATGTGTTTATGATAACTTCAGGTTTAGTCTTCATGATCAAGTCTTCTACCCTTATGTAGTCCCGTGTATCTAAGTAAATACCACCTTCAATTGGTCTTGAGCTAAAGGTGAGTATACTGTCCTTTATTAACTTTCCAAGTTCCTGACCTAGTTGTCCAGAGCCACCGATTATTAGAGTCACCATGACGTTTCCCTCAAAAAGTATTCATCATTTAAAAGTGGTCTCCACCACCACTCATTTTCCAGGTACCATTTAATTGTCTTGCTCAGTCCCTCCTTTAAGGGGGTAACTTTGTAACTCAATTTTGTGGAAACCATTGAGTATTTTTTGTCATGACCAGGTCTATCCTTAACAAATTTTATCTTAGGTTCCCTCCCCATTAACTCACCTATCATTTCGACAAGTTTTATATTAGTTGTCCTCTGACCCCCTGGTACATTGTAAATTTCACCTTTCTTTCCTGTTTCAACTAATTGAGCGATAACCTTTGCAGTGTCTTCAACATATATCCAATCCCTTTCCTGATCACCTTTACCGTAGATTGGTATTTCAAGTCCCAACAGTGTCCTGACAATGGTTTTGGGAATTAGCTTCTCGATGTGTTGTCTAGGTCCGTAATTGTTTGATGGTCTAATAATTATTGCATCAACTCCATAGGTACGAACATAAGCTAAAATGAACATGTCGGCGGAAGCTTTAGATGCAGAGTAAGGGGAAGAGGGTCTCAGCGGAAAATCCTCTGTAGCATTCTCCTGTTCTCCGTAAACTTCGTCAGTTGAGATTTGAACTAGGCGGGTATCATACCTTCTGCATATTTCTAACAAGTTTACTACTCCATAGACATTAGTGTCTAAGAATATATGGGCGTTATTTATTGACCTATCAACATGAGTCTCTGCTGAAAAATTTACAATAATTTTTATATCGTATTTCTTTACAGTATCCTCCAACTGACTGTAATTTCGTATATCTCCTTTGACAAATATATGGTCTACACCTATTAGGTTCTCTAACCTCCCTGCATATGTTAATAGATCAAAGATCACAGGTTTTTTCACTTCACGTGAAAAAGAAGAACCAATAAAACCAGCCCCACCAGTGACCATGATCAATTTAGCTCACCTATACCTCCACTAAAGAATTCTCACCTATAATGAATATCCTACCAGTTGGTAAATTCTCCTTCTTTAGGACTCTTGCCCCACTCCCAATTAATGATTGAGTTATGGATAGTCCCTTAATTTGAACATCGTCCATTATTAACGAGTTTGACACTTCTGAGTCCTCGATCACTACATTATCGCCAATGGATGTAAAGGGCAGTATGTGAGAACCCCTTATTTTACAGTTCTTCCCTACATACACTGGTCCTCTGATAACAGACTTCTCCACTACACTTCCCTCGTCTATTACCACTCTACCCTCCACTCTCGAGTCGACGACTTTGCCTTTATTCACAGTTTCCAGGTACCTGTCGAGTAAGATCATATTTGCCTCCAATAGATCATCGGGTGTTCCAGTGTCCTTCCACCACCCCTTGATGATTGAGTAGGACACCTCTTTACCTTCATTAATAAGTTCCTGAATTGCATCAGTTATCTCAAGTTCTCCTCTCCAACTCGGCTTTATCTTTTCAATTGCATGAAAAATTTCAGGGGTAAACGTATAAACACCTACAAGAGCTAAATCAGATATCCTCTCCTTAGGTTTCTCGACCAGTCTCACGACCTTATTGTCGTTGTTTATAACAGCTACACCAAAACGGTTAGGATTATCCACCCTTGCAAGGAGTATTGATGCTGAACTGTTGAAACTAACGAGTTTGTCTAACCCCTCAAGAACCACGTTATCGCCTAAATATACTATGAAATTATCGTCTTTTACAAAGTCTTTTACCTTGTAAATAGCATCAGCTAGACCTCTTGCCTCTCCCTGATATATATACGTAACCTTTATGCCGAATTTTGATCCATCACCATAATACTCGATCACCTTTTCTGGGTGGTTATTCCCAAGTATAATCCCAAAGTCTCTTATGCCTATATCCCTCAGTGATAAAACGCCCCATAAGGATATGGGTTTGCCGGCGATCTTGATGAGTTGCTTTGGTCCTGTGTGTGTTAAAGGTCTTAGTCTAGTCCCCTGACCGCCGTGAAGTATAATGGCTTTCATTACTAAAGAGTGTATTGGGTTTGTAAAAATTTTAATCTTATCCAACCCAAAATTCTCTTTTTGTGACAAAGATCCTATGTAAAAAAGGTTGTATCCAAAAATTAATATATTTTATACAGCTGGAGAATCCATAAATGAATATTTAAATTAATTAATTCAAAGACTAAAAACTTAGACTTTATCTTCTAGTTATTTTAAAAATTTTCGCAGATTCCCTGTTATATTATATGTCATCTCTGATAAGTTATTAGAGTATTCCCTTCTTTATACTTATACTTTTTAACGAATATCAAGTTTAAACGTGTTGTGTAGAAGGATTTTAAATCCCTCAAGAATAGATTGAATATTATGAGAGTTGTCATCCTAGGGGGAGGTTTTGCTGGTCTTTCTGCGTTGAAGACTTACAGAAATTCAATTTTAATTGACGAAAAGGACTACTTTGTATTAACCCACAGACTAGTTGATGTAGTCAGGACTGGAAACCCTGAAATAGCTAAGTTGCCCTACAGAAAAGTGTTAAGGGCTACGGTTAAAAGCGTTGACTTCAAGGAGAAAAAAGTGATTACTACTGAAGGGACCATACCATACGATAAGCTGATTATAACCTTGGGCTATTCACAAAGGCTCATACCTGGTTCAGAGAAGTTAGAAAACATAGAGGACGCATTAAGAATAAGAGAGAAGTTAAGAAAGGCGAAAAAAGTGGCAGTACTTGGAGGAGGTGCTCTTTCTGTTGAACTTGCAGGTTATGCTAGAGAGCTAGGAAAGGAAGTTTACCTAGTGGAGGAAAGGGATAAGTTATTAGGATTCATGAGTAAGGACTCCTCTGAGTACGCAAAAAGAAGGTTGGAGGAAATGGGGGTTAATTTATATCTGAAAACGAAGGTTGAGGGAATTGACAATGGTACCTTAGTCACTACTAACGGTAATTTAAAAGCAGATTTAGTAATATCAGGTGTCGGATTTAAGGGACCTGAAATAATAAGCAGATTGGGGCTAACGAACGTCAACAGCAGAATGCTAGTTAATGAATATCTGAGGTCTGAGGACTTTGAGGATGTTTATGGGGCTGGTGATTGTGCAACTACAAAAAGTTTCATACCTATGTCAGCTCAAGTTGCAGTCCAAGCAGGAGAGAGAGCCATGCTGAATGCAATTGGTAACGAGGATAAATTCAGGTACAAACAGTTAGCAGTTATTGTGAAAATTGGAAGTGAGTCCTTTGGAGATTTTATGGGAAGGTTCGTCAGAGGAGATATGGCTGAATTAGCTAAAAAGTTTGGTATATTTAGGGCTATAAGACTAATTAACTAGATTTTTAAGAAGAAAAGACCAAAGTAAATACACGACTTTTACTCGTGTCTTACTCATTACTTGAACAGGTATATTAAAAAGTCCATTAACAAACTCATGTTAAATTTCTCCTACCGATTCAAGTACAAAATGTAATTTAGTAATACATATGAATTCCTTACTTTGGGTCCTCCAATCAACGTTCTAAAACGTAACATGTATTTACATAAACAAGTAAAAAAATCGTATTAAGCTCTACTGTACTATTTACATAAAGATAGAAAAACTTTTAACTTAAGCTCTTTTAAACTAGTTTATGAGTGTTACAAGCTTCTTTGAATTGAAAGCAAGGAACACGAATCTTAAAACAGAAACAATTGCGGGAATTACGACATTTCTAGCAATGGCATACATATTGTTTGTAAATCCGTCCATACTTACAGGTGGATTTGAACTAGCCCTGAGGACATCACTTGGACTCTCTCCTACTGCCCCTATACCAGCAGCGTACCAGTCTCTGGACAATGTTATAAGGATTGGTTTCACTGTAGCAACTGCCACTGCAGCAGCTGTAGCGACATTGATTATGGCATTGTTTGGAAAAATGCCATTTGGACTAGCTCCAGGAATGGGTGAAAACGCCTTTATAGCTTACACTGTTATACCTTCATTTACAAATGTACTAATAACCTCACACTACATGCAGGGAGAATCAGCTGCAGTCTTTGCAGTATACCTTTCCCTTATTTCAGTATTTTTTAATGGTATACTCTTTTTGATATTTTCTGTTGGAGGGATAAGAGAGTTTATAATAAACTCTGTCCCTGAGACATTGAGGATTGGCATTGGTATTGGTATTGGGCTATTCATTTCGCTTATAGGACTTGCGGATATTGGTATAGTAGAACCTGGACAGGGAACACCCATTCAGCTAAATACCGCCCTATTATCTCAGGGAGCTTTCTACCTAGGATTGGTAAGCTTCTTCATTGCAGCTGCACTACTTATAGCAAGAGTAATTGGTGGATTCATAATCGCAATTATTGCCACAACTGTGGTAGGAGGGGTAATGGGGTATGTTAGCCTTCCATCAGCTATCCTTACAGTTCCTGATTTTGCCACATCTATTGTTCCAAACCTAAGTACTTCATTCTACCTATACTTTGTGCTGTTTGGACTGGGCTTCCCGATAGCGTTTTCCCTCTTCCTTGTGGACTTTTTTGACGGAGTTGGAACCATTTCAGGTTTAGCGACGAAGGCTGGTCTTATAGACGAAAAAGGGAAGATAAAGAACATTAACAGGACGCTAATCTCTGATGCACTTGCGTCCATATTGGCTCCATTCTTTGGGACTTCAACAACTGTAATTTATGTAGAAAGTGCTACAGGAATAGAGCAAGGGGGAAAGAGCGGATTAACTGCACTTGTGATTTCGCTTCTCTTCTTCGCATCAATTCCACTAGCACCACTGTTTTCTGTAGTCCCAGGCTTTGCCACCGGTGGGGTTCTCGTGCTAGTTGGCTTACTCTTCTTATCGTTGGCTGGTAAACTGGTTACAAATAATGATATGACAGATACTATACCGGCATTTGTTACAATGATCTCGATCCCATTCACTTACAGTATAACAGCAGGTATAGGATTAGGCTTCATAAGTTATGTTGTTTTGAAGCTAGCCTCAGGTAAATTTAGAGACCTAAAGTTAGGAAGCATAATAATTACAATACTATTTATAATATATTTCGCATTACTGGCTACAGGGCTGTAGAGTGTTTTTGTGAATATAATATAAAGAAGTTATTGTTTATTTTTTATACATATCTCTTCGTTTCCAAAACACTTTATCAGGTGTATAAACATTCTATACTATCTCTTTTCACTTGGAACAGTTGGGTTTCTACTCTTTTAGATATACTACTAATATAGTAGTTTAGTCATTAGACAATTAATGTATAACATGATAAGCTAACTAAGAAAAAAACTAAAGAAAGAGGGTTGTAGGCTCTATCTTAATCAGAAGTCACGTAACTACTCTAATTATCTAGACAGGTTTAGATAATTAAAATAATGTTTAAATATATATGTACAAACAAAAATATATCCGAGTGAAAATATTTTGAGGTGAGATATTGGAAAAAGGAGTGTATATAGGTAAATTAGTTAAACCAGTGGACAGGGAGTGGTATGAAGTAAGAAATCCAGCAGACTATAGAGAAATTGTGTCAAAATTTCCACGTCTCCACAGAAAAGATGTCGTAGACGCGATCAAAATAGCAAAAGAGTCCTATGAGAAGTGGAGAGAATATACAGCATATGAGAGGGCTAAGATCCTCTTCAAAACCGCAGATATATTGGAATCTAGAATGCAGGAGATTGCAAAGACCTTGACCATGGAAGAGGGAAAAACCCTTGGAGAAAGTGCGTATGAAGTGGAAAGAGTCACATCCTTGCTCAGATACTATGGCGGGTTAACGCTAAACAGCCACGGCAAAACCTTACAGTCCAGTATGAAGAATAGTATGCACCTAACCGTAAGGGAGCCAATTGGGGTTGTAGGGATCATAACGCCATGGAATTTCCCTTTCCTAATCCCTGGTTGGAAGATAGCTCCTGCTTTGGCTACAGGGAATACAGTTGTATTCAAACCTGCATCCAACACTCCCACAGTTGCATTTGAGCTTGTTAATGCACTATACGAGGCTGGTTTACCTGAGGGTGTAGTGAACTTAGTTACTGGGTCAGGAAGAGAAGTTGGAGACGAAATAGTGACAAACAAGGAGATAAAGGCTGTTTCCTTTACGGGTTCACTAGAAGTTGGGAGAGAAGTAAATAGTAAAATAGGAAATAGATTCACCAGATTACAGTTAGAGCTAGGAGGGAAAAATGCTACAGTTCTCACCAAAAATGGTGATTTCAACTTAGCTATTGAACATGTTACGTGGTCGGTCATGGTAAATACTGGTCAAGTTTGTTTAGCCACGTCCAGGTTCTTGGTTCCAAAAGAGTTGCATGATAAGGCTGTAAACGCAATGACTGAGTCCTTTAAGTCCTTAGTTGTGGGTAATGCGTTAAAACAACCTGTTCACATGGGTCCTTTATCCAGTAGAGACCAGTACGAAAAAGTGCTAGGTTATGTGGAAATAGGAAAGGATGAAGGTGCTAAACTAGTTTACGGAGGTGAGCCTATTAAGGGGGAGGACTACGACTATGGTTATTTCGTGAAGCCTACAATATTCGATAATGTAACCAAAGATATGAGAATCGCTAAAGAAGAGATTTTCGGTCCAGTCTTGGCAATAATGACTTATGAAAGCTTAGACGAGGCAATAGAGATAGTCAATTCAACGGATTACGGTCTTACAGCAGAAATAGTGACCAATAACTTAAATGAGGCTATGAAGTTCAGTGAGGGTGTAGAAGCAGGGGTTGTAAAGGTCAATAGACCTACAGTTGAGTTAGACCAATGGGTGCCCTATGGAGGTTTTAAAGGTTCAGGTAATGATGTATATAAAGAGTTAGGTGAGGAAGCCTTAGACTTCTATACTAAGATAAAGGCAGTCCACTTACAATATTAAGGGACTTGAGAAGATGAAGGAGACTCTCCTGCCCTATCTCCAAGTCATATCTTCTCCTTTTTTCTCCAAAATAAGCCCTTTGTGGAAACTTAAAAACATGCCTAGGTCGTTGTGGGTAAAAGAAACTAGCTAAGATTTAATTAGTCATGAATACAGATACATTTGTGTTAGTAGAAGTTAATAACGTATGGAAGTTATACGGAAAATTTGTGGCTAACGAGAACATTTCCATGAATATCGAAGAGGGAGAGATAGTTGCTTTATTAGGTCCCAATGGTGCAGGGAAAACAACACTGGTGAAGCAACTTTATGGGGAGCTGAACCCGAATAAAGGGGAAATTAGAGTTTTAGGATCTAAGCCTACCGACAGAGGAATAAAGAAACATATGGGAGTGGTTCCCCAGGAATGTGAACCTTACGGTGACCTCACTGTTTGGGATAACATCTATTATATGGCTAGGATTAAAGGAGTAGATAAGGAAAGGGCAAAGGAGAGGACTAAGGAACTGTTAGAACAATTGGAATTGTCAGATAAAGGTAAAACATTAGGGAGAGATTTGTCTGGTGGGTTAAAGAGGAGGTTATTAATCTCCATGGCTCTTGTTAATGACCCAAAATTGATAATATTAGATGAGCCCACAACTGGTTTAGACCCTCAAGCCAGGAGGGAAGTTTGGGATATATTACTTAAGCTTAAGAAAGAGGGTAAAAGTATATTGTTGACTACACATTACCTGGAAGAGGCAGAGCGACTAGCAAATAGAATTTATTTCATATATAGAAAAATAATAGTAGAAGGTACACCAAACGAGGTTAAGGACAAATTCGCAAATTGGTATGAGGTCATAGATTACTCAACAGGTAATGTATACAGGGTTAAGGGAGAGGATGAAGTTAAGAGAATAATCCAACAACTAAATGGAAAATTTGAAGTGAGGGCACCAAGTTTAGAGGACGTGTACTTAGAGGTGATCAAAAGTGTTCAGGGAGTTCATTAACCTCTTATTTATGCAATTCAAAATGATTAAGGCTTACTTGCCTGTATTTATTTTCTTCTCCATTCTATTTCCGTTAGGATTCATATTCTCCTTTGGTACAATTATACAGAGGACTTTGTCCACATACTTGATATCTGGATCAATAACATTCTTCATATCCATTAACAGCATTATATCCGTTGCACAGAATCTAGCCCTAGAGAGGAGCAGTGGAAGGTTTTCATTAATGATTGCCAGTGGTATACCCATACAACTTTACGCTATAAGTATAACCATATCTAATGGTATTCAAACTCTAATGTTGATACCTGTCTTTCTAGTCCTAGGATATTTTCTATTGGGCGTAAGAATAAGTTCAGCACTCTTCTTCGTCTTGTCTATAATAGGATCAATATATATGGCATCAATGGTAGGATTGTTGATAGGGACTGCAATAAGGAACTTACATGCAGTAAATCAGTGGTCATCAATTATAGGATTTATCCTATCCTTCTTTGCACCAGTTTATTTCCCATTGACACAGATACCACTTCCATTTAGATACTTAGCTTATCTAGAACCTACAACTTACGTATCCCAATCCACCTACTTTGCTCTAGTGGGTAACCCAATCTCTTTAGCATGGTTTGGCGGAACAGTAGTCATAGGATTTCTGTTCTCGTTCTTGAGCTCACTGCTGATGAAAAAAGCTTTTTAGATTCTATCATTTAATCGACTTTTATGAACAGGAATAAGTTCGTGATAATTGGCTTTATCGTAATGAGTTTCAACTCCTTATACCAGTACTCATGGAACGCACTTGAGCCTTTGCTTGAGAAAGGACTAACACAAAGTATCATTCAATTATCTTTAGGTTTTACGCTTTTCTCGTTCTTCTCTTCAATGTTCCAACCTTTGGGAGGTCACTTTGCGGATAAACAAGGACCACGAAAGATAGGAGTGATCTCGGCAATTTTATCAGCTCTAGGGTTTCTTGGAACTTATTTTTCACCTAACATTTATGTGTTTTATGTATTTTGGACATTAGGGAGTATAGGAGAAGGTATACTCTACGGTATAGCTGCAAACTTAGCAATGAAATGGTTCACGGACAAAATGGCATTTGCTACGGGTATAGTTTCCATGGGATTTGGAATAGGATCAGCTGTTGCTAACCCATTCATATCTTTAGTTGGTAATTACAAGACTGTTACCTTAACTATTGGACTAGTTGAGATTGTCCTATTACCTATACTATTATGGATTTCAGAATATCCAAAGACTCTAAAGGGACAACCACCTAGAGAGACAATAATAGATATGAGGTTTTGGTTAATTTACATCTCGTTTATTGGTGCGACAGCAGTACTTAGTGTGCTCTCTTCCCAATTATCAGTTCTGGGGAAAGGTCTACCTAAACAGGAGTTAATTACATTGGTTTCCATATTACCATTACTAAGTGGAGGACTGAGACCTATCTTTGGATATGTTGGAGATAGGATAGGTCTGGTTAGAACAGCGTTATTACTGAATGTCGTGTTAACTTTTGGCGCATTTATGCTCCTATTTAACCAATTAGCTTTATCAACAATACTTGTAGGTTTTGCAGGTGGGTCAATAATAACACTATACTTCAATATATCTGGGGAAATTTTTGGGACTAAGTTTTCGACAGTTAATAGTGGAATATTATATACAGGAAAGGCTATAGGAGGAGTTTTAGGAAGTAGTGTATTTGCACTTGTTTACACGATAGGTCTTATAGCTTCCGAGATTTACGTGATTATCCTAGGATTAGTGGGTGTATTCTCCCTACTCAGTGTGGTCCTCAGTAAATCCTCTGTAAAGAAAGTGTACAAGGAGAGGACTTGAGAGAGCGTTGAAAGATTTTTCCTTAATTTTTGTATACTATGTGTGAAATAACTTACATGACTATATAATCAATGACCAAAGAGCTCCGAATTACTGTTTGAAGGTCTTTACATAGGTCGAAAAACACTGTTTGATATTATGAACTAATTTAAACCATGTAGAGGATTAGAAACATCCTCTTTATTAAGAATTTCATTCCACAACTATCCCAGCAACTACAATAATACCTGAATTTTCAGCCTGCCCCTTTATTTCCTTCTCCGTAGAGTTAGTTACTAAAGATTTCTTTACAGGCTTGTTATACAGTGACACAGATATTTTCTCCCTTGTCTCAAGTTGTTCTATGGCTCCTTCATCAGCTAAATTCTTGATCTCGAAGAGGTATATGTGATCATTTGTCTCATAAAAGTCAACCTCATATTTTCTGCCTCTAGATACCACTCCAAGCTTATCCTCAATATACCCGTGTTTAACCTTTGAAGGATCTATGCCATGTATCTCTAGAGCCTCCTTATACAACTCCATTATTGTTTTCTCTATATAATGACCTCCCCTAGAAGTATATGAGGAGAAGGCAACGTTTAATTTTTGAATTTCTTTCCATGTCTTTCTGTTTTCCTCTTGTAATCCTTGAATATTCAAGTTGATCTTCTCAATACTCTCCCAAATACTCTTTTATTCTCCTTTATCTCCCCCAACTCTTTCAATATCCTTTGCTGACTTTCTCGAACAAGAGAAATCTGATCCGTGTTATTCTGTGATACTTTCTTAATGTCCTTTATACTCTCTACAAGTTCCTCAGTTACTTTTTCAAGTTCCTCAATTCTCTTGATAACCACATGGTCCTTTATCTTCTCAAAAATTTTGCCCGCCAGGGTATCTAAAAGCTTTGGGCTCCCCATTATCTTCTTAATAATCTCCTCCTCGCTACTCACATGTGATAATGTATGTTATCCTATCACTTTAAGTTTTTGCATCAATTAGGTCAAACACTCTTATCTCAAGGCTCATATTCTACGTATTATTGAATACTCTTCAGAAGAATAAATCAAGATAAAATCAGATAAGACTAAACCAGTCCAATGTGTATTCTATAGTGAATTGAACTTTTTGTATTAACCTAACACCATTTTTAACCTATATTAGCTCATTAAAATCTCTCTTAATCTAAAGTTTAGATAAAGTTTAAATCAATCCGATTTTCCTTTTTAATAGTTCCTGTAAATTCATCTCATCATTTCTTCTCTGCTCTTTGTAATAAGTCATCAAGTTCATACACTATTTCCTTTGCTGTAGGTCTAGACTTAGGGTCTGGACTTACCATTCGTTGGATCAAGTCCTTAATCTTATCATCATCAATCGAATCAATATTCCAAGTTGAAAGGTAAATTATATCATCATTAATTAATTTCTTAGCCTCGTCATGATTACCCTTAGATAGAGCTTCCAGAGCAGATACAAGATAATTAGGTTGCCTTTTCTTCCTTGTCAGTAGCTCATAAAATGTTATTCCCAGAGAGAATATGTCCATTGTGGGTCTAGCACCCTCCTTAGTATAGTGAGCCTGCAATTGCTCAGGTGGCGCATACTCTGGTGTAATTTCAAGTATCGATTGACCAACTCTTTTCATTGAATCTAAATCTCCAAGTTTAACCCTTATATCGTCACCTTTTACAGACTCAATGAATATATTTGAGGGTTTTACATCTAAATGGACATAACCCTCCGAGTGGAGGTACAATAGTCCCCTCGCAACCTGGAATATTATTCTGTATACAAGTTTCTTCCACCTCACAGAGTAGAAGTATTCATCCCTCAAAAGTAAGTCCTTAACAGTTCCATTGCCCATATACTCCATTGCAACATAGGGGGGATCCTTAAGATACAAATAAGTTATGCCTTTAAAATAACTCTTGATAACTTCTAGATTCACATTCACATCATAGAATTTTATAAGTTTGGGGTGGTCTAACTTAGATATCTTGTTTATATTGTTTGCTAACTCTATCATGGAATCTCTGAATAGAGCAGTCTCGCCCTGGTTTTCGCTCTCGAGCCTGTAGATCTTTACTGCTAACTTATTAGCCTGCTTATCCTCAGCCAGCATAACATAGCCTGCTCCACCACTACCCAAAATTTTGCTTATTTTATATTTCCCACCAATTTTCTTCTCTAACCAGTACTCAGGGATTGTGCTGGTCTCCCTATAAACTATTTCAGCATTATCAGGAGGGGAAGCACTACCTTCGCTTTGGATAGGTTCATAAACCTTGTTCTTCTTTATGACCTTTGAGGCTTTCCAAATTATAGGTTCTATAAAAGTGACAGTCTCATTTGAAAGGTAGTATGGTAATCCATTAACTACCACTTTCGTCAAAACGTCAGGGGGGAGACCCTTCACAGTAAGTGTAAGAACCTTCCTAGAAGACCTTGGCGCGCCAATTATACTCATTTTTGATACACTACTACTTTCCATATCTTATATACTTTTATATATAATGTTTTAGGTAAGAGATATCATATTACCTTTAACCAGACTTAGGAGAATCCTACAGCTTAGAATATTTTGCTCCTACAAGTAATAAAGTGCAATAATTATAACAGCATATGCAATTATTAGTAAAGACGATTCCAAAACAGTTAATTTCCTATCAAAGAGCACACGTAAGACAGAAACATTAACCAGAATCAATGATACCATCTCTGGAATAACTGGGCGTAAACTGTAGTCTCCAAATAATCCTATGATACCTAGAAGGACTGTATTATTTTCTATCTTACTACCTACAAAACTCAAAAGCGACAGGGAACCTCCTTTCTTTGAGAGTGTTATAAGCCTAAATGCAGAGATCTTCTCCTCTAATTCACCTGCTATAGGGGACAAAACTAGAGATATCCAGACAGCGGGAATACCAAAACTGAGGGAAATCTGGTCTAATTGTTCCACGAAATAATGTGATAGTATGATGAGTAATATAGCCCCAACCACCATGAAAATTGAGATTTTAACGTAGTCAACCTCCTTTTTTGCAATCGGTTTATCCCTCTTGAATTTCCTCAGCCTATATATTACGTAGTAAACATAGATCAAAATTAGACAGACCCCAGCTATCACATTTAGCTTAGAGTAAAGAGTGATTAAAACTAGAGCTACTGTACTAATTATCAAAAATTTATTCTCCACCTGGTACTCCTGGTCCATTACCAAGTTGTTTTTCCACTTCCAAAAATAAACAATTCCCACCAGACCCGCTCCCACAGTGAACAACAATATATTGCCCCCTATGGCTGAACCAAAGGCTACGTCAAGACTACCCCCAAGAGAGGCTATTATAACAAATATTGTCTCAGGAAGTGCGGTTATAAACCCTAAAAGTATACCACCCGTAATCCCTTGACCCAATACTTCCTCTAACTCATCGGCACCTTTAGCGATCAGCTCTGCTGAGATAAAGAGACCAATAAAGGTACCTATGAATTCGACCCAGAACAATAACATTTTCAAAATATCTTACTCAGAAAGAATTTTAAATCTACTTTCAACTAACGGAGTATAGTCTAACTGATCATTTCGGAATTTCCTTAATCTACATTGAGATTAAAAATAGAAAATCAAAGCAAAATGCTTAGACATTTTTAGTTACAAGAGAAAACTTATGGATCAGCTTTACCCATTACCAGCCAACGAATAGGCACGTATCTCTCACCAATTTCCAGGTAATTTAACAAAACCTCTATTTCGTTAAAAGGGCATAAGGGGTAAAATTAAGTTTGATGAAAACACTCTTCCCTGAACCTATAACATCCTCTGCAAATACTTCTACTGGGCTATGTCCCTTAGGTTAGCTCTCCCACACTGCCTTATACTCATGATAAGGAGACTCCTCTGAAATTTCCTTCAGAATCTCCTCTATTTCTCTTTTGTCAAGGTTACCTTTATACCTTAAAATAACAACAGCCTTGGAATTGTCAAAATCTGGAGTAATATTTATATCCACGACATCAGGTAGGGTAGCCAAGGCTCTCTTAATTTTATACACGCAATTACCACACTCCACATCAAATACCTGAAATCTCATGACCCTAAGTTCATTATTAATTTCTTTTTTGTTGAATTCGTCCATATGATAAATTAATTAATTAAAACTTATAAACATTTTACTCCATAAACTTGGCTGAAAAAATATATTCCTTTCGGAGTTCATATAAATATGAAGATAGTAGATCTACACCAAGACCTTGCATATTCAAACCAAATGGGAAGAGATGTGATTGAAGAGGAACAAAAGCAGTCAAGTATAAAGATGCTACGTAACTTCGACAGTTTAATTTTTGGCTCAATATTCCCCCATATTGACACACTTAACGATAAGAGTCATAAGCTGAGTAACCTTTACGGTAGACCCACCAGGGGAACATCTTTCTCTTTTTCCCTATTTCTTGACCAAGTCAAATTCTACTACTATCTCGACAGGAGAGGTTACATCACACTTGTGAGAAGAAAGGAGGACTTAGAGAAACCAGGAATAAAGGTACTCCTATCTTTAGAGGGAGCAGACGTACTAAGAGACTACGAGGATATCTACCTACTTAAGGAACTGCACGTATATAACCTGGGACTAACGTGGAATTATGATAACAAGTTTGCCTCATCGTGCATGTCTAACAAAGACTATGGGTTGACAGATGAGGGAGAAGAATTAGTCAAGACAGCAAACTCACTGGGAATAATAATTGACTTAGCCCATGCCGGAAAAAGGACTCTACTGGACGTAGCCTCAATAAGTAAAAGACCAATAATAGTGTCACACGGCAACGCCAGAAAGCTTAAGGACCATAGAAGAAACTTAGACGACGAGGAAATAGAGGCTATAGTAAAGACGAATGGTGTTATAGGAGTCACAGCGATAGTTGAGACACTTAGGGAACCAACAATTAATGGTCTAGTGGAAAACATAAAGTACATTGGTGAGTCCTTTGGATGGGAATACGTAGCCATAGGGACAGACTTCTTGGGGATTCAAAAAGTCCCTGAGGGATTTGAGAACGTTATGAAGTTAAGGGAATTATCTGATATGCTAGATGGACATAGTGAGGAAGTATTATGGAAAAACGCAATGAGAGTAATTCTTAAACACTTTGAAACCTAATAGTTTAGAGGGGAACAAATTTGAAGGCTTTAGCTTTTGATAAGAACGGTTTAAATAACCTAAAGTATGTTGACTACAAAGACCCCTCAGTAGGACAACACGACGTGTTAATCAAAGTTAAGTTGGCAGGGGTCAATCCTGTAGATTACTACACAATAGAGGCATTAAAGGTAAATCCGATCCCCCACATACCTGGAGTAGAGTTTGCAGGAGAAGTGGTTAAAGTCGGAGAACATGTTAGGAGTGTAAGACCAGGTGACAGAGTCACAATATATGGAAGGATATTCGACGGTACCTGTGACATGTGTATGTCAGGCTATGAGACTGTCTGTAGAAGTGGAGGAAGAGTGGGGGTAGACGCTAATGGTGGGTTTGCTGAATATATCTCACTGGAAGAGAAGTATGTGTTCAGACTTCCAGAGAGTTATTCATGGGAACTTGGTGCAAGCCTAACAGTAGCAGGGCTTACAGCATACCACTCTCTAAAGGAAGCTAACCTGAGACCAGGTGAAACAGTTGTAGTGTTTGGTGCCTCGGGAAATACAGGGATTTTTATAGTACAGTTAGCTAAGAAATTTGGAGCTAAAGTAGTAGCAGTTAGTAGAAAGAAATGGCTCAAGGACTTTGGGGCTGACCTAGTAGTAGACTATAATGAAGTTGAGGAGAAAGTGAAGGAGGTAACCAACGGAAAGATGGCTGATGTGGTAGTTAACTCACTAGGAGAGAAATTCTGGGAGAAGAGTTTCTCAGTTGTGGGAATAAGGGGGAAATTAGTGACCTTTGGGACACTCCTAGGAGCTGAGGTAAAAGTAAACCTGTCTCAGCTCTACTCAAAGCACATAAGCATTCTGGGAGTCAACAGGGGTAATAGAAAAGATTTTGTGGAATTACTGGAGTTATGCAAGGACTGTAAGGTCAAGACTTGGAAGATATTTGATCTGAAAGACGGTGTAGAAGCAGTAAAGTCCTTATTTAATGAGGATAGGGACGGTAGGATATTCATAGGAAATAAATGATCCATGTTCGCTCTAACTTTTTTAATCTCACACTATGATTCAGTCTATTTTAATAGACTAAAACTTTTTTCCACATGGTGAGGAAAGTCTAGCCCTTTAGGGTATAGAGGAAGTCAGCTAAGCCCTCCCCCACAACTTGAATTTCACTTCAATTCACATACCTTTCTGTTTATCCTCCTAAGTTCCAAAAGGTTGTAATACAGAATTACGCTAGATAAAATAGGCAAACCAAAATACACAAAGTTGAAGTAGACCGGAGATGAGAGTATAGGCAGAATTGAGGTAACTGCACCTATTGACAGTGAAACATACAGGAGGATTATTGTTGGGAGGGAGATACAACACGCTGTACCAGATATGACACCGAGCGTTGGTATAGCGACGATAGAGGAAGAAATTCTACTTCTTGACACACTTACATTTCTACTTAGTTCCACAATACTCTGAACGTTTGCACTGAGGAGCAATCCAAGTATGACACCAATTACCAACGTGAATGGTAGTATGTCACTCTCATAAGGACCTATAAACATCCAAAACGCTGGACTAGAGGCTACCCAATAAATGAAATATTCGGGCGAAGGAGGAACAGCAAACCCCACACCCCAACTGAAATAGGGATAGAAGCCCACATAACCTAAGAGTACTGTTAGGAAAGTACCATAGAGAATGGAGTGAAATATTAAGTAAGAGGAGAGAGTAATCCAGTATGCCTTCCCCTTTCTCAAGCTAAAGAATGTGGAATTATAAAACCTCTTAGGAATTAACAGAAGTATTGCGGACCAGAATGATAAAGCTGAGGTCGTAGAGAGGATTAAGACAGAATAACCCGTACTTTTAGCTAAGGCGTAAGCTAAAAGGCTTACAAGTAAAAGCAATGTTATTATGACAGCTCTCTTTTTTAAATCCACATATTACTGTGTGTTTTATAAACTAATTAATACTTTTTCAATAATCCACCATGATTATACCAACATTTTACTTATCAGTTATATAAGCTAACAAAAGAAAATTACTGTATGAAAGAAAGTAAAATTGCAGGTTACTTAGCCTTAATTGGAACATCCCAATTTTTAATCCTAATGATAGTAGCAGAAGCTCTATACCCTGGATACTCAGTAAAAAACAACTACATAAGTGATCTAGGGGTTGGGAGAACTGCCGTAATATTTAACGTATCAGTAGCCCTTCTTGGAGTGTTGGTGATTGTAGCGTCAATCTTAATGAGAAAAGTGTTCTCATATGCCTCATACCTAGTTCTGCTGAACGGAATAGGAGCCCTAATAGTCGGTCTCTTTCCTGAAACAACTGGTCTACCCCACCTTATCGGTGCACTATCAGCTTTCCTCTTCGGTGGTCTAGCAGCTATACTAACGTCAATTAAGAGGAATTACTTCTGGACTGTATTAGGAGCAATAACACTAATTTCACTGTTTCTATATCTAGGAAAAATGTATGGACCTCTAGGTAACGGAGGTTTAGAGAGGCTTATAGTGTACCCTGAGCTGGTTTGGGGTATAAGCCTAGGGACATACCTAATTGAATACAAATAGAAGGTTATAAAAGGTTAGTAAAGAAAGCCAAAAATCTTCTTTTTAAATTCTCCCCGTATTTTGTTTCCTTTGTTTGTTACCAAGTATTGAACTTTCGTGTAAAAGTATTAATAATTTAGACCAAGGCTGTAGTGTTAGGATATAACGTTGCATACACGGTTGTCTGATACGCCTTAAGCTGTAAAATCAAAGTATAGTTCCAGTACTGAGCTGGAACGGTAAAGTTGTATACCATAGCGACTGGTAGAGACTTTCCAGTATTGGTCACTTTACCACTTGGACTTATAGTAATCACCCCCACTGATTGGGTTATATTGTAAATTTTACCGTTACTCAAACAATAAACACCAAACAATGTGTAATTTCCGCTTTGTTTGAACACCATTATAGTCGGACCCTTAGGAGTTGCATTATAGTAAATCGGTACACCACCGCCATTAACCTGATTACTTATTATAGGATAATAGTTGATCTGTTGAGTTGAGGGTGAAGAATAGTTTGTAAGTACAAGAAAAAGTGGTATTAACAATACTACAATTATGATAAGCGCTATTGCAAACCCTATATAGTCTGAAATCGCCCTCATATTGGCACCCATTTTATCACATAGTCGTAGTAGACTGTTATGGTCATTGGTTGATTAATAATTATGTAGCTTGGTATGTCAGGAAAATAATAGTTCAGTATCCCGTTATTTCCAGCAATAGTCACTTCTTTTGCTTCGTAGCTCATAGAACCATTAAATATCCCAGTAGGAACAAAACTATAGTTACCCCCTATTATCCAATATCCATATGTATTATTATAATTATACTCCGTACCATTTAAAATTACAACTAATCCTCCGCCTGGAGGAGGTGGGGAGTCGTAATAGTCATAAAGAAACACTTTATAATAGTTATAGTCGTTGACATAGTTTATTTGCACATAAGGCAATGAATTAGGGGGAAGGAATAGTAGCTGAGAGTTAGTTACATAAGTATTTCCGGTATAATTAATTGTGTTAAACTTATAATGTTTAATAATTCCGCTACTCATTGAACTAGTATCATTTCCCTGCAGTGTATAAACTGTAAAGTTGACATATCCTGCTGGTACAGTAGCTGATAATGCATGATTATTTACCGTATAATTCACACCATTTATATTAACCACTATACTAAAGTTGGCATTAGTCTTAATGGAAAGATTTACACTCTGGACTAGCTGGGAATAATTAGCTATTAAAATGACAGGCTTCCCTTGTAATGTAACTGTAATTCCCTGAGTTGTTGTACTATTTACTGTTGCTGAACCTAGGATTTGCCAATTACTAAATACTCCCGTGATAACTTTACCCGTCTTACTGTTAATATAGTAGATGTACTCTCGTGCCTTTACTTGAAATGTCCCTGTCTGGTTGGGAAAAGTTATTGGAGTAGTGTAATTGCTAAATTTTCCATTTATGTTGGTTGTAATATTAATTGAGGTTGAATATATTTGAGATGAAGTGTAAATCTGGGATATTATAGTTACTCCACCTTTACCAATGGAGTTAGAGTACGGACCAATACTTGACCCAGGTTGTAAAAAGAATATATTACCCAGTGAAGTCACCAGTATTATAGGTTTACCAGCTACATTTGATGGCAGATTAACTGAACCAGTCCTATTTAGAATTATAGGATACTTAAGGCTCGTTATATTCTGCCAAACACCCAAATTGTTAAGGTAGAGAATTCCTACAACAACTATACTCGCATTGGGCACGAAAGTTCCGTTGGAATATAGGATAAATAGAGAGCTACCATTATAGTACACGCCTGGTCTACCGGATACTGCCCTCTGTTGTTCCAAGTTCTTCAGATAGATATAATTATTGAATTGAGCTTGAGAGATCTGGTTACTTTGAGATAAGTATGTTACGTACGTAAGGAAAGGAATTAGAAGCAATATGCCAATGACTAGAATTATGGCAAAAGTAATGGGAGCAGATATAGCCTTAGCCATTTTCCACACCACCGTATTCCCACACCTGATTGTTAATTATTATAAGTGGAGATATTACCTGAATTGTCCCATAATTTAACTGATTTATATTAAAATAATAGATTTCAGGTCCACTTAAATAACTAGAAACGTTGTAGACCGTAACGTTATTTGGATTTGATAATAGTGCTGTAAAATTTTGTGTTTTACTATAATAATCATAATAACTTATATTAAATGTACCATTAATATTATGCAAGTAGTCAATGTATATATAAAGACTAGTGTTTGCCATAAAATAAATTTTCTCAGGTACATAGTTCTGAGTTGGACCCAATACGATATTTTGACCTGTAGTAGATACATTTACGCCTAGTAGTTGTGCCGCTATATCGCCTAAAACTGGTGTATTATTAGTATAATTATAAACGTTACCAGGAAATGAAAAATTATTGTAAACTGTAACTAAGTAATACGTGGAGCTATTACTAAACACACCCTGAACTGTACCGCTACCTTGTAGAAATATCTCGGTGCTACCAAGCACTGATATATTGCTAGAACTAGATGATAGGCTTTGAAATGTATATGTGGTAATTTGACCACCTAATACTGGTTTTGTGAAATAACCACCAGTATAGTTAAAGGTTATATTGTAATTTGATGGGAACTGAATAATGTGGTAACCGTAAGATAAACTTAATGTTATGCCGTTTTGTCCGACTTGATATAATCTATTGTCTACAAAAACTGGAATAGTATTATTCAGAGAGGTCAGAGTGACTGTAGTGCTTTCACAGCTTAGATAATAAACTGTACAATCTCCTGTAATAGTGTAGCTCAAACTTGTCCCAAGCGGTATGTTCTTTGGCACTATGAGCACTTTATAGGTCTGCGTAAATGTCTTATATACTGCAGTTATCACGAGTGGACCAGTTACAGTGAACGTGGTAGACGGGTTTGTAGCGCTTGTTAACTGACCTGATCCCACATAAGACCAGTTCATAAACTGTGCGGTTAGACCGTATTGCTGTAAAAACACTCTAATATTGTTGTCAGTCAGCTGATAGGTACCTGGTGTCAGGTAGAATATTTGAGGAGAGGTAAAGGGATTTGTCTGTCCAAGTGTCATGTTAACGTTTAATGGTAAATACCTTGACCCATTTATGGCAAACGCTGTAATGTAAACTGGTATTTTACCTGCAGGTCCTGATACCCTGATTGCTGTGACAGAAGTGTTAGGATATAGGAAATAGAAATTAGATAGTGCACTTACTATCAGCAGAGGTTTATTGAACACATAATTTGGTAATGGAAGTGTTACGTTATACCCTACAACTATATTCTTTGTCACAGGTAACCATATTGTCCCATTAAAGTAATATACAGTGGAGATGTTGAAGGGGACAGGTATGTTATTATAAATAAAGACTAGAGTTGGGGTGGATTTTTTGTTGAATTATAGAAGATATTAGGATTTCCTCTAAGTATTTGCTGTTGTTCTTTTTCTTTAAGTTGTTGCTGACCAGAGTTAGCTATGTTAGATTGGGAAAGATATGAGGAAGAAGAATTAAATATAATTATAGCTGGAACCAGAACTAAAGCTAATATAACTAGAAATATCAAGAGACCTATAGGGATTGATAAACCAATACTTAATTTCCTTCTTTTCATTCTCCTGCATATTATTATAGACATCTATTTAATAAATGTATCTTTTTACTCACTTATGGTCGGAAATGTAATATATTTAACTATAAGTAGTATTACTCAACTCCTTGACTTTATTTAAAGATTTTTGAAAGCAAAACTAGATTAGAGGGAAATTATATGAAGTCTTTAAAAACAGGGTCTATGTATTCGCAATAAGATTTTGACTATACTGCAATATAAGTATTTGGTGAAGTCTCAGGTATAGTTGAGTTATGCAGTTTTTCAGAGTTCCAATACCACAATAAGCCTGAAATTTGTTTGGGAATTGGGAAAGAGGGGTTTACAAAATACCAGTATCCTATGGCGTAAAGTTCATTTTCGCTATTGTAGATTATAGAATACAATACTTGAGTGTTGTTATAGAGATAACCGTTATTTAGAACCTGATTAGACACATTGTAGAACGCCGATGGAACTTGTTGGTCTTGTAAAGCTGTTTTGTCTTGGGTAGTAACGAAAAACGCTTGAAATATCGCAAACTCAGAGTACTTAGTAGATCCAAAAGTTACGTTAAAGTAGCGACTGTTAGCTGAACCTTGACCAAGGGGAATTAATATTCCTCCTTTTATTAGGCTTGTGGAATTGTATAAATCTATAATAACATTCTTAGACTTCTCAACTTGAGACCCAAAACTAAAATTGAGGAAATAATATTGCCTAACATTAAGCTGTGCAATATTAGTAGTAATAAATTTTTGAGGTTCTGATGAACTATAAGATACTACATACAAATTACTATTCTTCACATAAAATGTTAACACATAAGTAGTTCTCTGAGAACCGCTGCCTCCAGATCTACTTACAGAGTTAAATGATATATTAAGTAATGGAACTTGAATCGATGAGTTTATTATGGGAGAAAACCACATGCCAAATTGGAACCCCTTTTGATTCGCATCTATTAAAGGTGGAGGAGCTTGTGGAGCAGTTACCTTATATTTACCTGTACCTGAAATAGTATTTATAGCTAATGACGGATTAGGGTCCAAATAACCATAACCTAGTCTGTACCAGTTCCCATTATAGTATAGTAGGAACCAAAGGACTATTATTTGACCAGGCTTCACATTCGCGTAAATTATGTAGGAGGAGTTGGAAGACACGTTATACGCATAAATATTGACCAAATTTCCCAACAGCATACTCTGTTGTGGTATATATACAGGTCCGTTTATCTTGAAGTTTTTAAGGGGAATATATCCTGTTGAGTTGGCTTTTGCAATTATTGCATTTTGTTTTGTTGATGGTTGAGAGTAAAATATGCTAGGCGAATTTAAGGTCACAAAGGGGACAACTGTGAGGACTTTAGTAGGAGAGTTAACTGTGATTAAATAGCTAACGTTAAAGCTAATCAGGTTTGGTGAGACACCTTTAAATGCTACACTAGAGACACTTATCTGTATAGATTTAGATAGACCTATAAGGTACTCTTGGTTTAAGATTGATGGAGAAAGTAAACCCAAGTATCCTGCGTAATAGAAGAAGACTATGATAGATATCAAGAATACAGCTACGACTAATATGAATGTAGCTACTACAGTAGGCACATTCTAAAATTGTATAAGACAGTTTTATATCTTTCGATTCCTCTGAAAAACTTATATATTGTCGATTATAGTTGTTAAACAATGGAGTCAGTAATTCCTCAATTAATACTGATTATTGCTGTAGTAGGTATTGGGATTGCACTTCTAGCATTCTCATTCGCTTACTTCTTACCAAAAGAGGTATTTTCAATATCACAGCAACAAGCTAACCAAATAGCTGGTTCCACTTCTCTGTCTGTGGGACCTCTACTTATAAATAACACTGTAGGAAGTGTAGTGGCAGAAGTTTATAACCCCAGCGTTAACGGTAGTATTGAGGTAGTAGCGTTTACAATACCTGCATCACTACAGCCCAGTGTAGGAGTAGTTACACCGTCTACTTCTTCACTGAATTATCAAGTTTACTTGACAAACAATAAACGAGCTAACACCACCACTATATCAGGGAGTATATATGACGTAGGAGGGTCAGTAATTTATTCCCCTTCTAAGCTACAGGTCTACACGGTCTCCTTTAATTCTCCATTTACAATAATATATAATGGAGTCTCTAGTAACCAAGATTTAGTAGTGTGGATTATATATAAAGTAAACAACTATTGGTTTAGAATAGTATATACTTATACAACTGTACCTCAAAGCCCATAGATATAGAGGACGAATAGAGAGGAAGAATGAAAGCCATTGAATGGAGAAAAAGAAAAAATAGTTTGTTTAAAAACTAATCTGGGAGCGAAACAGGTGGCTGAGTAGAAGGTAATATAAACTGACCTGACGATATGAGCCCCATGTTTGTATAAGTCTCTATGGTTAATACTCTATAAGTTGAAGACAAGGTCAGAGTTGCTGGTCCTTGATTGTCACTATTTGATAGTAAATTATTTAGCAAGACATTTGGTAAGGTCAATGGTATCCCTACCTTCAGATCTATGTCTTGATATGTACCAGGGTAAACATACATATTGACAGGCACTTGAACCATACCAACTATTTGCCCTAGTGTTGTTGGTCCACCAACACCGCTCAATGTATCGTATTCCTGAAGCATGATATATGTATAATTAATGTATAGTAACTGCGAAGTAGGATTGTATACTACGCCTTTTAAGGTTATTATTTCAGGAGTCACTGCAGCTAAATAGATGATGTTAACACCCGTCACCTTCTCTGCAGATATTATAATTGGAGGTAGTAAAGAAGACACTGCAGAATTTCCCAATCCTGATACTCCTTCTATTAAGGAAGATAAGAGGGTTCCTAAATTAGATAGTCCGTCTATTGTACTTGAGAGCAATGTGATTAATGGTAAAACCAGGCCAGTGGGTAGATCGTTTATAATTGGAATTGCGATATTGCTTAGCAATGTCCCATTCATATACCCAGTGAAGAATGTAAAACCAGGCTGTACATTTCCTGATAAGTAAACTATTGCATTCTCTATATTTCCCGTTAACTTGGTTACGTTTAAAACTTGAGTATTTGTTACTGAGATTTGCCCAGAACCTAATACTGATGCCGCTTGATTGTTTAGCACTACTGTAAGACTAGAATCATTGTACTGTTTAATCGTTCCATTTGGAAATAGTACCTTACCTGTAAATTGAGATAATTGAACCTTAGCAGTTCCTGTAATATTTATATTCCAATTATTACTTTGAACGCTCATTGTTGAACCTGGGGCTAAACTCATTACTGCGTTACTAATGTTTCCGTTAAATAGCTTTGAAGAACGTAGAATATACATAGGTCCCTCATAATACCATGATATATAATTATTTTGACTAGGTAATATTCCAAAGGCATAAAACGTTAAGGTGTTCCCGTATTGTTGTATTAAGCTACTGAGGTTTGGTGAGCCCAGTAGAATTAACGAAGGATTCTGTAAAACGTGAAAACTATTAGGATCCAATGAGATTATTGCTGACATTCCATTGGGTTGATATAAACCACCGTCGTACTTGGGTACAGCTATAATGTTTCCCAACTGAGTTATGACAGCCAACTCCACATAATTTCCGCCTATTCTAATCAAATATGCGGGATATCCGGCTAAACTAGTTCCAGGAGTGTTTGGACTTGCTAACAAAGGTAAATGAGGGAAGACATTGTTCACTGTAACCCATTGACCATTACTGTTAAGTCCTAGAATCGAAGTTATATTGAGTACTACATTTGGGTTATTTTGGAGAATAACGATATACAACCATGATCCTGTATTATTAACGTAGTACATTAATGCGTAGTATATAGGAGAAGTCGATGAAAACTGGGTATTCCTAGTTATTATGGATTGCAACTGTGAGGGAGTCTCTATTACTGCGATTTCGCTTAATTCTTGTTGAGCTATACTTGACACAGCCTTTGAGTTCTGAGCTGCAACTTGCTGAGATGTGGGAACAGAAAAAAGTAAAATTGATAATGGGATTAGAACTGCTACTATTATTATCAAGACAAAAATCATTCCTAATGCAGGAGAGATGGCTTTTTTAAACTTGGATATTCTTCTCACAAACCCCATATTTCTCACCCAGATAACAATACGTAACCTATTCTGTAATACTGATTATTTTGGAAAACTAAGAACCATAATATTGCCTTTTGACCTGTAGCAAGGTATATTATTTGAGGTGCATTTGGAAAAGTTTGCTGTAAACAGATCTGACCATAGTATAGGCTTGTGTCTGAATCAGTTTGTACATTAACAAGACCACTACAGACAGGTGAAGTCCCATTAATGTTTATAAATCCCTGACCAAGATTTGGTGTAACTACTGGTTGCGAATTTACGTATTGAGAAGAAATCAGAAAACCTGAGACATATAACGTACCCTTATAGTTAGGTATATAAGGTATAACAATGAAGCTTGTCTCTGAGTTACTTATTTGAGACTCTATCAGTCTTACCTGGAATTCTGAAGCAATTTGTTGAATGTTCTTTACTTGATTGATTTGAGTTGCATTAATACCGTAGTAAGCTGAAAACAGCCCGAATATAGCTATTCCTACGAATATTGTAGCTATGACCAGTATGAATGTGGTTACTGAATTGTCCATACTTGGTCTTGCAAATTATAACTTTGTTAAAGTCAAATTTATACTTTACTATATTGTTTTGAAAAGGATGAAGATTATCTATACAAATTTGTAAGAGATATGAATATAAAGAAATGTAAACGTTTAAAAATATAATTATAGATACCTTTTTATATTTAAAAACATAATAAAACGTAATTATTATAATTATAGATATATCGTTTTTAGTACAAAATATTTTATAAAAAATATCCACAAATCTCTCTAGGTAGTGTACGTAAAAACACTATATTTAAAGCCTTTTAGCTACAATTAGTAGATATAGTTCTACGATTATTGCGTTTATATTTTAAACAGATTTAGGTATTGAGAGATAAGTAGATAGATCTTTCTACGCTTACTACTAGTCTATAGTGAGAGTACAAAACCTATACAGTTGTCTAGAGAACATGATCCATGATACAAAAAATTATTTCTTTAAATATTTATCGAACCATTCTAGCTTCCTTTCCAGCCTGTCTCTCATATTTTTAGGCTTTCCCCTCCTAGCGTGTTCATGGCTGTCCTGTTGATATCTCACAAGTATTGTATCAACACCATTCATCTTGAGTGCAATAAAGAATTGCTCAGATTGCTCTATGGGACATCTGTAATCCTCTTCACCGTGTATTAGCATTGTTGGAGTCTTAACGTTCTTTACGTAATATATCGGTGACATTCTCATTAACTTCATTTGGGATTCCTCAGTCCAAGGGTCGGTCACACCAGATTCAACAGCATTGAACCAAAAACCTATGTCACTAGTACCACACATGCTTACTAAGTTCGATATCCCTCTTTCACTAATGGCAGCAGAGAAAACGTTAGTCTGTGTCACTAGCCAGTTTGTCATGAAACCCCCATAAGATCCCCCAGTGACCCCTATTTTGCCCTTGAGATTGTACTTCCTCTTCACCTCTTCAACAAATAGTAGCAAGTCGTTCATGTCTTTTCCACCCCAGTCACCTACACAGGCTTTAGCAAACTCCTCTCCATAACCTTGGCTTCCCCTGGGATTTGAGTAAATTACATTATATCCGTTTCTAGCGAAATACTGAAACTCTATGAAATAAGCATAGCCATAGGCTGTGTGAGGACCACCATGGATGAATAGGATTGTGGGATTGTTCTCTCCAGAGATTATTGCCCATCCTTCAATACCATTTACTTCAACCCTCTGGGGGGATAATCCCTTGACATCAGGATTGGGGTCATAAGTTTGCCCCTCATAGTACAATACTACAGGCTTCTCAGGTGTAGAGTAAGTGTAGACTAGTTTGCCCTCTTTGTAGTCAAAGGATCTCACTACTATTTTACCGTCTGTCATCTTTTGGCTCTTACCATCAGATAACAGATAGAGGTGAGCCTCCCCGCCCTCCTGACCTGGGGAGACTATAACATCCCCTTCGAAAATTAGCCTATCTTTTACACCGTCAAATAGATCAGACAACACATGATTACCACAGGTTTTACCGCATTGATATGTAATCCCTAGCTCAGGCAGAATAACTTTAGCGGTAGACCATGGTGTTTTACCCTCTCTATGACCTAGATATGCGACTTCACCCTTCTCGTTCATGGCAACTGCAACTACAGTTCCTTCACCTTTTGTAATCCTCTTCAGTTCACCAGTTTCTACATCTACCTCATAAAGGTCTCCTAAACCGTAATCGTCACCCTCTTTAGTTGCTGAGATAATAATCCTCTTCCCGTTTGTCGCCACATCAGTCACGTCAAAATCGCCTGAGACTACTTTTCGTAGTTCGCCGTGAGAAAATAAATAGAGTGAGAGTCTACTTCTTAATAATCCCCTACTGTCAAATCGGTATTTGAGCTTTGACGCCACGAACGGTGATTTTTTGTCAGTCTTATCCTCACCTATTACCAGAATTCCTTTGTCATGGAAGGTATACTTTGATATCTTGCCCAGCTTGAAGAGCTCCTCGGGTTGACCGAACTCTTTTTGCATGACCAGAGAGTTTCTTTTTGTATTAACGTAGTATAATGTGTCGTCTCTAATAGTAGGTGATGCCTCGTACCCTTTGTTAGTTATCCTTTCAAAGTTTAAGAAGATATAACTCCTGTATTCCTCTCCCTCTATTTTATTTTCAGTATGTAGAATACCTTTATTTACTATCTTTACATCTGGTATTACCCTTATGGAATACGCTTCTTCAGGTTTTTGCATAAATTAAAAGTGTTAATAAAGTCTATAAAGGCTTTTTTCAAAAATTTATCAAAGTGGTTGATTTTTGTGAAAACTGCTAAATATTTTTGAAAGCTGACTTCCTTCCCCCAAATGGCGAGGCTCTCCTCATATCGTAAATTTTCAGCTTTTGAATTTATCATAGGATAGAACGTCTGCAGAAATCTCTTAGAAAAGAACTGAACTCATCTTATCTCTAAACAGTGACAAATGTTTTCTTATTGCGCCCTCAGCACCAAACGCTCTCTTATACGTTTCGGTCATAACAACCCTACTTCCGCCTTTAGCTTTAGAGATTACGAACTCAATTCTCAGCAAGAACTGACCGAACAACTTGGTATCATAGCCAAAATAACGTATAATATAACGTGGGGTTGGAGTCTTTACCTTATAAATTACAAAGGGAATTTCTCCATAAGTCTTTATCTTAAACATATATGACTTTGGGGCTACTCTTCTTACACTTACTAACTCAGGTATAAAGCTGGTGAGAATAGTTGGAGTTCCCAGTTTGGACGCAATCTTTTCAGGCTTAAATGGTACAGTAACGTCTGTCATAGAACTGGGCAAGTCTTTAGGTAAATCTTTCTTCCTCCTAATCTCAAAAGTGGTCACACCGTCCTCGCCTACGCTCTCTTTAAAAGGATAACTCAGTAGCTGACATAGTTCAAATATTCTAACTATACTGTCGTCGTCATCAGCTTTAAGCTGAATAATTGGTCTAACAGTCAAAAAAGCTGAAAGTATAGCGAATCTCTTATCACCATCAACTTTTGTCAGATCAACCTCTTTCACATTTAGCATAAAAGGAACACCTTTCAATCTCGTGAAGATATTTTTATGTATTTAGTGTATACATTAGACGATATATAAGTTTTGCTAATTTTTAAAGATATTTCCTTCTTCACTAGTCTTTAGGAGTATTTCTTATTGACACATAATTTAATAAAAAGCAGACCAATCAAAAATGTTTTAAAAAGTGTTCATCAAAGCTCTTAGCTTGCGAAAATATTAGTATCAATTTTTTCCCAGTCTACTTCTCACTATCTCAATAACTTTATCATCAGCCCTCAACCATCTCGCCTCCTCCTCAAGAACTTCCATTCCATATAGTTGAACATCATGTAAAAGCCTTGATATTTTATCCGACTTAGATTGAAGAGAGATTATAGCCTCCTCTAAGCTCTGATCTAATTCTTTTACCCTCAGAATTATTTCAAGTATCTTATTTATTTCATCAGGAACTCCTATTATGCTACCTCTCAATTGGATCTTTACCCTTGGAAAGCTATATCCTCTGCTCAAGGCTAACCTCTCTGTAGCCCTGTCTAACCTTCTTCCCTTGTCCACTATACCACCTATTACAAAAACGTTATGATCCCTCAGTATCTGGTCTGTGGCTACAACATCACCGTAAGGATCAAGAATAACTGGGTTATCTTCATCACTTAAACTCAAACTTTGAACAATGTTAGCCCTACCTAACACGTAATCAGCTTTTCCCACTACTGTTAAATTACCGTCCCATAGAAATTTCCTTATTACACTTAGACACAAGTCTACTTGAAGTAAAGTCTTTTCCTTTTCCTCCTCGTTTAAAAACTCAAACAGACCCAAATCGATTACCATCTTAGGATACTCAGGTAAATGAATACTTACTTTCTTACCCCCCTTACGAAAGGTATATCTGGAGGTCTCGGTTCCCTTGCCACTGATCAACTTAATACCATGATCCTGAGTTATTAGCATACCTTCCCTTCTTTCCTCTACAAGTCCGTAGTTTTTAAGGAGCATCTTGATAGCCAATGACTGTAACGATGGTCTCTCATGACCAATGTAAATGCTTGATATGCCCAGTTCTCTTAATTTTTGCGAAAAAACCTTTGCAAGTGTCAACTCTATTTAAATAAGAGTTAACATGGATAAAAAGCTAAAACAGGATACTATGTAGTTTCTCTTTAAATAGAGATATGTGTTTCTTTATTTTGTCGTCTGCTAGAAACATGAAGGAGCCCTTGTAACTCTCCGTCATCTCTATTTTGCTTCCCTTAGAATTTTTGGATACTGTAAAGTCAATCTTTAAAAGAAATGTACGTGTTAATGACTTAGTATACCCTAAATACCTAATAATATATTTAGGTCCGTAACCCTTGATCTTATGTAACACAAAGGGGACTGTTATTTTATTAGGCCAATTCACGGTGAAGAAGTAATAACTAGGACTTACGTCCTTTATACCTCGAATTTCAGGAATGAAAGAGAGTAATATGGAAGGATTCGTTAGTCTATTGGCTATTCCTGAGGGACTAAAATTGGCTATCACACTAACTTTATCAGTTATAGCATCAGAGACCTCCATTTCTCTCTTAATCTCTATTAGCGATATCCCCTTTTCCTCCTCTAACTCCTCTCTGTAGGGGAAGTCTAAAATCTCACAAAGTTCCACTATAATTTTTTTACCTTTTTCATGGGTCCTAAACACAACTATGGGTTTTGCGGTTAGTAATGTCTTCATCACTAAGAATCTGATCTCACCACTAACCTTAGTAAGGTCTACCCTCTTCACATTTATCATTGTTGATACCTCTCTAATATCGAGATCCCTCAATTCTAGTAGATAATGCAGAGAATATTAATAAACATTATGCAAAATTATTTTTACACTGATATTAGCACATTTTACTAAAAAACTTGAACAACTGAACTATTTTTAGATTGTGTACTTTTTCGAAATACTAATATTATTTTTATTAACATACTAAAAATATTTTCTCTAATTAGTACTTAGCTTAAGAGTTATGAATAACTAAACATAAATGCTACGTGCCCTAATGTGGTTAATCCAAATCCTTTACAGAGTTATTGAGCTGACTTCCTCCCGGCCATAAATGGCGAGGCTATCCTCATATCGTTAATAGTGACGGGTGAACCTAGTTTCTGCTATAATATCAACATACCCTTTGTATCAGGAAGAATAAAATGGTGTGTTACTCTCCCTCTATTTCAGTTCACGTAACTTCACGTAAACTAGATTATACGTGTTTTCTTTTTATTAACTCTTATAAGTTTATGAGTGGTAAAAATTACAATGCACCTATGGTGGAGATATCATCTAGCAACCATCATAATTCTCTTTGCAATGATCTTAACTATCTACTTTCTAGTTCCTCCATTGTTCTACATAGAGATAATCGGAGTAATATTTATTCTCTTCTTGTGGTATATAATTTCTCCTGGAATATTACTCAGGGTAATAAAGTCAAAAAAGGTAGAAAATGAGGACGTATTAAGGAAATTCGAATACGCGTTAGCATTGGTACAAATGAAGAAGATAAAGTTACACGAGATAAACTCTAGTAAGCCTAATGCCTTCGTACTAGGTAATTTCCTATCTTACAATGTTATAGTTACAAGGGGGTTGTTAGAGTCACTTAACGATAGAGAGTTAATTTCTGTTCTATTACATGAGTTACACCACATCAAAAACAGAGATATTGAGATACAGCTAATATATGTTTTAATTGTTAACACATTCTACATCTACATAGCGAATTACAACCCACTACTAGGATTATCTGAACTAGTTATAGGTGTAGTTTTGTTGTTCCCTGTTCATAGGCTTTTAGAGAAAAACGCTGATATAAAGGCATGTAGAACGACTAACTGGATACCATTAAATCTGGCTAATGCACTAGTTAAAATAGGTTATCTGAGTAGATTTCTACCTCATGAAATAATCAGGGACTACTCCGAGGTAGACCTAACGCTGGCTAAGGAGACAATACTAAGGGATGATAAGAAAGGCTTTATCTTCTCCACTCATCCTGCATTATCTGAAAGGTTAAAGTATATCTCTAAGTTTATCAAAACCCTATAAGTGATGAATACAGACCATGCTCTGACCTGAAACACGTTTAATCTTGTTTCATCGGTCTTCATTACAGGCTAATAAACAAAGATCTTAAGTGAAATATTACTTTATGCCACTTTTACGTTCTTAGAATCCGCAATAATAGGTCTCTACTCCTTTTACATCAACTCTTTCAGAGTAAACAAATCCCCCATCAGGGTGATCGTTAGCTGTTGTGATGAATAATGTATCCATATTACTCCCACCAAAGATGACTGAAGTGACCCTTGGGGCAGGTAATCTCAGCTCTTGAATTACCTTTCTCTTTTCCACATCAATTCTCAAGACCGCTCCTCCTCCATATAAAGCAACCCACAAGTTTCCCTCACTATCAATGGTCATACCATCTGGGACTCCTTCGTATTCTTTGAGATCTATAAGAACCTCCCTCTGTGATATGTCCCCTCTCTCCAGGTCAAATTTGAACTTGAATATTTTTCTAGTTGGGGAGTCAATATAGTACAGATACTTATTATCTAGGCTCCACGCTAATCCATTTGATATGGTAACATCTGTTAAAACTCTCCTAAATTTCATATCAAGGTCAAGTACAAATAGACCACCTGTAGGATACTTCTCCTCTAAATTCATTGTCCCTATCCAATATCTTCCCATCTGATCACACTTTCCGTCGTTAAACCTGTTCCTAGAATCCCAGTCTTTAACCTCATATAATAAGGAGATTTGATCCTTATCTTTTACTAAGTAAAATCCGTTTCCTGCAGTGACTATTATGCCACCTCTTTTAGTAGGTTGTAATGAACTAACATAAGTTGGAAATTTTACAGCCCAATGTGTGCCATCTTCTTTCAGATTGTGCAATTCTCCCTTGGGTATATCAACGAAGTACAATGAGTTATATGCCCATATAGGACCTTCATACAATTTCCCCTTCTGATTAAATATCCTGATCATTAGTTTATCACCTCATTCATTTTTGTTTTACAATTTAAAAGTAAATCTTTAACCACGTTACACTAATAGAACTTACCAAGAAAAATTTATACCCATATTTAAAAAAGTGCGAGTTACTACTAAGAATCCATATGAAGTTAAAGTATGAATTACCCTTAGCAGTTGCAGTATGGTGGATTCCGTTATTAGGACCTTTTATATTAGGTTTCGTTACTGCAATGCTGGAAAGAGAGTTTAGGAGAGGGCTAATATCACTGGCAATCTGTGATGTTGTCTCGTCAGTAGTATATCTTTCACTTGTTTATTTTCTACGGATATCCTTCTTTGGGAACATCTTCACTCTACTCATAATCGTGTTTACCATAGCTGGTGTAGCAGTATCCGTATTGTCCCTTATGTTCTTCACAAACAATATAACGACTACTACGATATCTGGTAATACGATAAATACTGAATTTTACGCTTCCTCTTTAAATGAAGTAGAAGAGAAAGTGGATAAATTTCTTTCAAATATCGGAATAAATAGGGAATACTGTACGAAAGACACCACAAGTCTAGGATATGATATGATAAAGAACGTTTATAACTGCAATAATGTAAAAGTTGAGTATGAGATAACTAAGCCTGGACGAAAGTATAAGGTTAAGTTGACAGTGAAAGTGGCTTACTGAACATATTCACTATTCTCTTACAGTATAACTCCACCCTGATATTTTCCTGAATATGTTTTTGAGGAAGGCTCATCTAATCTGAGAAAGATGAGGTGGTGAGTTGACATTCCCTTCTTAAGTTTTGTACTGTAAACTGGAGTTAGCGCAATCGCTATTTTCCCCTTGTATCCCGCATCAATGACAGTGGGAGGTGCTAAGAACCCGTTCCTAGCCATAGTACTCTTTAATGTTATTAGAACAGCTAGGTCACTTGGCATGTCAAACTCCTCACAAGACTCAAATAAATAAGTTTTAAGCGGTTTTAATTCTGCAAAGTCGTCAAATCTAAACTCTCTCAGACTACTTCTCTTATTGGGAAGTTCTGCGTCTCCGAGTACCTCATAGTACTTCTCACCACATATCCTAAGATCATAACCATTTTCCCTAATATTATCAATGGAGTAATTTCGTAAGACCTTATCAAGTAGTTGCTTTATGTGTTGATGGGGAAGCATAAATTATAAGATTAGTTGGAAAGAGAAAAAAGGCTTTTTACCTTATACAGAAAGTCCTGAATTTTAAAAACTACGAGATTTTAAAATATGGAAATATTCCCTCACGTAATGTTAGATATCTTACAATTTTGAAGGGAATTGTATTCTTTAACGGATTTTTGCTAATTACACTGTTAAAGGTCAATGAACTGAATAAGCCAATTATCATCGCTAATATCAACGATACCAGAGAAGAGTAGATAAATGGAAGGAAACCTGATATGTAGTATAGTAATGAACCTACTGCATATCCAACAGTCCAAACCAAGGCTTCTGTGAGAGCAACTTTTATCGCATGCTTCATTAGACTTGGTCTCGACTTCTCTATTCCCAATGCAACTAAGGCTTCTGATGATCCGTAAAACAATATACCTATAGGTGAAAATACTGAGAATATTATCCCTGAGAATATTATCAAAGATAACATTATGGCGTTTTTAGACTTCCACAAAAACCACGACATTAAAATACCTAGGATTTGCCCCGAGGAGTAAATCACCCATATCAAAGACTCTCTCACATCTAAGTAGAGAAACGGCATTACTATAGAGAGCGGAAGGACTACAAAGATTACATTTTTAGGAATCCCAACGTCATAACCAACCATATGGTCCTCATCAATTCGATGTTTAACTAAGATTAATATTATTGAAGAGGTTAACTGAAGCAAACCTCCTAGTATAAATATAATTATTTCTCCCCATCTTATCAATATCCCAGCGATTACTGGCATTATTATTGCAGGGACCATCGATATAGACCATGCCTTAGTTAGAGAGCCCTCCTCTTCAGACAGCAAATAGTAGAAAATTGGAACTGAAAGCCAATATAGGTTGTAAAAGATAAAGCCAATTATGGTCAGGAGCTGATTAGCATCTACTCCTATCATTAACAGTCCTATGCCTGAAAGTGCTAACCCTATAGTTGATAGCAGTTTCACGTGACGTTCAAGAGCTAATAAACTTAGACTACCAATACCTGAGGAGATTATGTAAAAGGGACCCACAAAAAGTGGATTATTAATTGAGTGTTCGATGGCAGAAGAAAGATAGGGAAGTGTGAGATATAGCGCTAGACTCCAGAGAGTCCAGCTTACGACCGCATGGCTCACTGATCTCAATTTTAATCACCTCAACCTTGGTCATTTCACTCTCTCTATATTATATTTAGTCCAAATGATTTAAAAATTTACTTTAGAGTTGGGTATAGGATACTACAAGCAAACCCATATTAACTATACTAAAATAGACTCATAACTTAAATAAATAAACTCCAATTATACTATGAGAAGTAATAAATGTTGACTAAAAGACTTAGACCTATATAACTATAAATGTTGACTAAAATGGATTATCATAAAATTTAGAGTACAATTAAGCAAGAGTAGAGAGGCTTTGCTTTTCTGCTTGATCAATTATCGCATTAAAGAATGCTAATACACATTCCTTATTTTCTACCTTGTCTAGTAATGTTAAAATGAGATCCTTATACCTTGTCCTCACTTGAGTTAAGATGTTCAGCCCTTCCTCTGTAACTTTAATTATGACCACTCTCTTATCTTGTTCATTCTTACTCTTTTTTATGTAACCCATCTTCTCTAATTTGTCTAAAACCTCAACCATAGTGGACTTGTTGACATCCACTAGTTTAGCTAACGTAGAAACATTCTTCTCACCAGAGCTTAGAGAATATAGTACTTGAACATCAGTATAAGTTAAACCTAGCTTCTCTGCTTCATTCTGAAGTAACTTCCTCAGTTTCTTGTGTCCTCTTAATATTACTTCCCACTGTTCCAACTCTTACACCCTTTCTTATAAGTGACAATATTCCTGACAATATTAATAATGCAGTGGAAATATATAGCATTAACCTAAAAGCTGACATAAAGGAAGGAGCTATCGCAGAGACGAAGAATTGTGGACTGTCTATTACATGAGCTAATGAGGGAGATAAATTCGAGGTAACTGACGCCAATGGGTCGTAACCCAGTAGGGCAGAGAATATTGCGACAGATGCTGGTATATTTATACTCAGATTGATACCATGGGCAAGAAGAGCAGATGATAAAGAGTTGTCTAAGCTTCCTGCCATTCCTGTAATTATCACACTAAAGTATACACCTACACTTAGCGCTGACCCAGTATTTTGTAATGAAGCCCTCATACCAGATGCTATACCTCTCTTTTCCACAGGAGCTGAAGCCATGATATCTGCCATATTAGGTGAGGAGAAAAGACCCATCCCTGCACCCATAATAAAGGTTATTACAAAGAATTCCCATGGGTCAAAGTTATAAGGTAATTCTGATAACAAGAAGAAACCTATAGCACTAAGAAACAGACCTAGACTGGTGAAAAGCTTAGAACCATATTTATCCGATAATATTCCACTTATTGGACCAAACACAGCGAAACCTAGTACGTTTGGAATAAGATATATCCCCGCCCAAAAAGGAGTATCGGCATATGCTACACCATGTAGAGGAAGCCAAATGCCTTGTAATAGGACTAGGAGCACTAACAGTATACCTTGTCTAGTAAGGGACACTACAAAATTGGTGAAATTACCTATCGAAAAGTCCCTTATTTTAAATAGTGACAAATCAAACATTGGATTCTTAATCCTACTCTCGATAAACAGAAAGACTCCAATTAGAACAAGGGATGAAACTATTCCTGCAATTACAAAAGGATTTCCCCAGCCTAATTCTTGGTTGCCATAAGGCGTTATACCGTAGGTTACCGAGACTAAGAGAACAGTTATACCAACTCCAAACAACGTGGTACCTATAACATCTAAAGATTGTGAGATGGGCTTTTGCGCATCCTTTAGTGACCTATAACTCCATAATGTACCAGCTATACCAACTACTAGATCGAAGATGAAAATATAGCGCCAGTTCACTGTAGCTAGAATTCCTCCCAATATTAGACCCACTACATTACCGACTAGTCCTGAGACCTGATTTAATCCTAAAGCTTTTCCTAGTTCACTCTTCGGAAAATAATCAGTTAATACCGCAGCACTGTTCACCATGAGGAAACCGCCACCTATCCCCTGAACAATTCTCAACAAGATGATCTCCATTATGCCCTCCGCGCCAGGACTTACAACACTTGCCAAGAGACCCGAGGAAATGGAAAATATTAGAAATCCAATCATGTATAGTCTTGCTCTACCCTTCATATCTGAGATCCTACCCATTGTAACTACCAATGATGAAGTAACAATCATGTAACCTAATATCACCCAAAGGAGGTAGTCCAACGCCCCTGGTGATGTCGGATTAAAGTTTAAGGAAGAGAATATGGTTGGTAGAGCTAATATTATCATATTATAGTTTGCAAAGGCTAAGAAGATTCCTATACTAGTATTTGTTAAAGCAATCCACTTTTTCTCCATTCTCGTTCGGTAATGAACATTTTCTCAAGACTAATTTAAATCTATTTCATATAATGACTTAAATCCTATCATAGTCATGAATTCAATCATTATAAATTTTAACATATATGAAAATATTAAATATTCTTCGGAAAGACTTTTAGAACAAAGGATGATATTTCGATTTTTAAACTCAGTCTTTTAAATAGAATTAAATCTATTTAAATATATATGAAATTACTATATCGAAAAAGCTTAAAAGTAATTTTCATGTAGAGCCCTTACGAGCACCTCATGAAAAATGCCATAATATATCTAACCCTTCTGTTTTTTTCATTGGCGGGTATAATAGCCCTGAGTGTAGACGCAACACCTTCCAGCAATAACACAACATTAAATATAATGTATCAGAGATATGGAAGTATTTACATAAACACCAACTACACAGGTTTACTCACTAACGCAACTTTTACATCTCTAATAGCAACCTCAGCCCTATATAACACAACTTTAAGTAACCAAACTAACGGCGCAACAAGGATCACTTACAATGAAACCTCTTATTTATTAGAGTTTTCAGATACTTACAAAACGTATTCAGGTAACATAAGCATTACAGCAAAACCAGACATGGAACTTATCATAAATAGTCAGATACCTTACCTCATCAGAGTTATAGTAAACTCTTCATCTCATTCTCAACTGGTGTGGTCAGGAATAACTAATGGTACCGCTACTATTGATACACATGCATACATAAATGGCTCTGGAAACGTGATATTACAGTTCGCCAACGGTACATCAATATCACAACTAACCTTTAATGTGAAGGCAAATGAAACTGTTACAGAACATGTGAGTGTAGTTTTGAGAGAACTAATTAGCACATCAATCCAACAGGAGAGCCAGGGAAAAATAACTGTTCAATTCAACTTACCTAGAAGATATGCCCCTGTTCAGTTTAACATGAGCTATAATGAAAATACCTCTGTGACTGCAAAGAGTAATAGCGTTAATGCAACAATTGCCTACTTCAATGGAACATATGTACCTGCATTAGTGTGGAAAGGAGAGGGATTAGGTAATATCAAATTTGGAATTAACTTGTTAAATGTGGAACTATCTTCGGTTATTAACGCAAACACTAACTTCGAGACCATAGAGTTTTATGGTGTCAATGGAACAGTAATAGGTTATGTACACTTAGCCAGTATAAATGGTACTGCGTATTCGTCCTTAGGTGTGTCTAGACACAGCCTGAATCTCTACATGACAGAATTAAAGATAGTTACAGTGAAAGGAGTTAATTCACTTCAACACCCCCAGTATGTGGGCGAGACTGAAATTGGAAATAACACAGTAGTTGTAGTCGCAAATGCAAGTGGTCAAGTTTCTTCGACTGCAGACGTACATTTGTCACACAAGGTTGTACTAAATCAACAGCTTGAGGGAATTTTGGCTTCCCTGTCTATAAATAACACGGAAAAAGTTATAGTATTAACATCAGCTAACTCAACTTTAGGCGTCAAACCTGTAGTAAATAAAACAGTACAACAGACTTATGTGAACATTAATGGATCTCAGTATTCTGCTGAAAGGGTAGACATTCAGAACAAGACAGGATACATAATCTTTAACGTTAGTGTAAGTGGACAAGGCAATGTGGCTGTATATAAGGAAGTTAATGGAAGTTGGATAGAACTAAATTCAGAGAATTACTTCATAGTCAACGGCAGTGTTGTAGTATTTGATGATCCTGCAACAACTTACTATGTGGTTTATGGTCAGCCTCAACAGACTTCAACAGGGACGACAACTCAGTCTAATACACAAACCTCCTCTTCAAGTACTTCTCAAACTAATTCGAGTAGTTCCAGCACTCAATCTACACCTAGCGGTACAGGAGTTCCACTTAACTCTGGATCTAGTAGCACAACACCACCTCAAAGCTCTTCTCAGTCATCTAATAATACATTCTATATTGTATTAGCGGTCATAGTGATAATCATAGTGATAGGAGTAGTTGCCCTGCTCTTAAGGAGAAAATAATAAGTTTTTTCTGCCTATTTTTTGATTAAAGGTAGTATAATATTTCTTATTTCTTTCTATATCCGTCACCATCTCTAACACTTCCGTTTCCTATTGCTTTTATCCTCTCTAGAACTCTAGGAATGTTAATTTTCATTGGGCACACTTCCTTACAATTACCTGAATGCATGCAATACATAGCTGGTTTAGTATCCCTATAAACTGCATAAGACCACATTGCACCCATTGGTCCAGTGTATGGTGGATCTCCCCAGTCAACTCCTTCCACCCTATATACGGGGCAATGCATATGACAGCGACCACACCTGATACACAAAAGAGTCTCCTTCAAAATCTCGTCCTTAGAGATTTGGATCCTGCCATTATCTACAATAACTAAATGGAATTCTTTTGGACCATGGGCTGGACTAACTCTCTTCATCTCTATATCCCCTGTAGAACTTGGACCAGAGGACACATTGATATAGGTCGGAGGATACAGACCTGCAAAAGCTGCCTGAACTGTAGCTTCAGTGAGCGCATCATAGAATGTAGGAACTATCTTCTCTACTCCTGCCACAGCTATGTGAACAGTTGGTAGAACACTACTCATTCTTATATTTCCCTCATTCTCCACCAATATAACCGAACCTGTGTCAGCGGCTACAGCATTGGCTCCAGTTATCCCCACATCAGCCTTTACAAATTTCTCCCTTAGGAACTCCCTAACTTTGGCAACTAATTCTTCATGGGAGGAATTCACGTCCACATCTACATGTAGCTTTTCCCTTATTAGTTTAGCAATTCTCTCCTTTGTCATGTGGACTGCTGGAGCAAGTATATGAGAGGGTGGCTCATCAGCAAGTTGAATTAGAAACTCACCTAGGTCTGTCTCCCACACTTCGTTACCTATTGATTGAAGATGTTTCCTTAACCCTATCTCATAAGCGACCATTGACTTACCCATTACCACCTTTTTGCCAGAGCCAACTATCTTAGAAATCACTTCTCTAGCCTCATTTGCGTCCCTTACAAAATACGCATTTCCACCTATCCTCTTTACTGAATTTATTGTCTCCTCAATGTATTTTTCAGGGTTAGACAGAACCTGAAGTTTAGCCTCCCTTAATTTCTTTGCGAGCTCCAATATGTAAGGATATTTGTTTAGAATCTGGAAGACTTTAGGAACATTATTGTTTATTGCCCTATTCACTGCTATTTCCCATTCACTCATCACTCCACCACCTCAGCTAAATCATATATTTTATTGTGATATTTCGATAAATTAGCGTAACACATAGGACATACTACAAGTATGTTGTCACTTAATTTCTTCAATTGCTCCACTCTTGACTTGGCAACTTTCTCCCCTAATTCATGGTTTACTGGTTTTATTGGACTCCCACAGCAATAGGAGACCTCTTTACTGGTTACCATTAAATCTTCCACAATCTTTCCTCCAGCATTGGTTAGAATTTGCCTGTAGACGTCTCGTAAACCTAGAAACCTGGAGTATAAGCACGAGTCATGAATCACAAAACTGACATCCGTTTTTATCTTGGCATCCTTAATAAGCTCTAAGTAATTTACAACCTCAATATCGAACTTAGTGAACTCGCTATACCTATTTAGTGCATTATGGGTATGGGGATCTACAGTTATTATCCTCTTCACTCCTTTCTCTTTGAGGAATTTAGTTACCCTCTCCGCATGGATACCAAACTCGTTGAGGTACCCTAACTCTAAAAGGATTGCCCCGCTATAAGGTTCCTCTTCATAAAGATATCCAAAATTCACTCCATTCTTCTTCAGTAGACTTACTATATTCCTGAGAACTTTATATGACCTTTCTAACTGCTCCTTATTTGGTTTGATAAGTTTTGCAAAAACAGATAGTGAGGGCACTTTTTCAGCTAAAGGTATGGTTCTTGAAAATGTATCACTTAAGCTAGCTGTCTGGTGCATACATGAGGTAAACAGGATAGTTTCCCCGCCCTTAGGTAGATCACTAGCCCAGCCAGAACATATTTTTTTATCTATGTTATAGGGAAAATCGTATTTCTCAAGGTTTTGTAAAATAATTTTCCCTAACACATTAAATATTTAGAAACAAGGTATAAAAACTAGTAATAGTATTAATACTTATGAGACGACTAATTAGGTGGTACATGCTTTATAGACTTTTAGTAGCACTATTAAGGAGAAGGAGGGGTAGAAGATGAGCTTCACATATGTAATTGAAAAAGAGTTGGGAAGAAGAATAGAACAGCTAAATAGAGGATTCTATGAGTTAGTATATCCTCCTGTAGATATGTACGAGGAAGGGGGATATCTGATAGTTGTAGCTGACTTAGCTGGTTTCAATAAAGACAAGATTAAAGCTAGAATATCTGGACAGAATGAGCTGATAATAGAGGCAGAAAGGGAGATAAGTGAACCTGGTATAAAGTATCTAACGCAGAGACCAAAATACATAAGGAGGACAATAAAACTACCCATTAATGTAGCTAAGGACGCGGAAGTCGCAGGTAAGTACGAGAATGGAGTTCTCACAATAAGGATACCTATAGCGGGCGTATCAGCAATTAAGATCGAATAATGTAGAAAAAATAATAATAATCCAATTTTATTACTTATTCATGATTATTACAAGCGCAATTATGGCTATGAGAAGAGGAAGAATTGAGTTTCTGTCATAGAGATATGTCAAAAGGGCTATGACTATGAAGGAGAACGACAAGTATCTAGATATTTTTTCACTTGTACTCTTTTTATTTAACGGTATAGGTTTCTCCAGCAAGGATAACCTAAACTTCTGAATGGCTGAGCTTATAGTACTCCTCATGTCATTAATCATAGCCTCAAATAGTAATCCCTCCTCTTCAACAAGCTTCTGTAAGTTCAGAAAGAAATTAAACTCAGGATCAATTCTTGTACATGTTCCGCCTAAAATAGAGGTCATCCTAATGTAGATTGCCAGTTTATCAGGTATCTTTAGTGGAAACCTATAGAATACCTCATTTGTAGCCTCAAGGAATTGTTCAACTTCCAGAGTCTCAGGTGTTATACCTTGAAATTGTTCCAAAAATAGCCCTATCCCTTTGGCTAGTATTTCCCTATCAGCCTCTGGCTGTATTGCCCCTAATTCCTCTAAAACCTTCACGAGCCCTATACTATCAAATCTAAGTAAAGCTCCGTAAGCCCTCAATAATCTAAGTCTCGTATCTCTGTCCATCCTACCAACTATTCCAAAATCATATAGAATTAGATTACCTTTTTCGTCTAATGCTATATTTCCCGGATGAGGATCAGCGTGAAAATACTCCTTTGTCAAGAGCATTACCATAAAAGTCCTGAAAACCATATATGACAAATCAGGCGCCCTCATAATTCTCTTAGCCTCTTCAGAAGTCACCTTATATCCCTTAACGTACTCCATAATCAACACCCTCTTTGTAGCTAAGTAGGGTTCTGGAATTCTAATCCAGGGATAGTCAGACATCTCCTCTCTTATCTTTTTCATGTGAAACTCCTCGATCGTGAATTCCATCTCCTCATATATTTTCTTTCCGAAATTATCGACAAGAACTTTGAAACTTTCATAGAAAGACTCGTCAAATACATATTTCGTAAGTGGTGCTAATGATTTCAGAACGCTTATGTCTTGATCAGCCATCTCCTTTATGTTAGGTCTATTTACTTTTATCACAACTAACTTTCCGTCCTTTTTCCTCTTAGCTATGTAGACTACACCTATACTTGCAGAGGATATAGGTGTTGGGTCTATCTCATATTCATTCAGTTTATTGCCTAAATCTTCCTCAAGAATTTTCTTAATTTCCTCCCATGATGGAGGGTCCACGTCGTCTTGAAGTCTGCTGAGAGCCTTGAGATAAGGTTGTGGTAAAATGTCTGAGTGAACTGACAATAATTGACCAAACTTTATGAAAATGGGACCAAGAGATATCAGTGTGTCCACAAATTTTTCAGCCTCTTTCTCCATTTCTTTCTCGTCCACTTGCTCATTATTTAGAATTGCATTTCTATAATTTCTTATCTTTATAACTCTTGGTAATAACTTGATAATGACACTTAGTGTTCTAAACACTTTAAAAATATTTAGTCAAGGGTATTTTAAATAATAATGATATGGATGATAACATATTTACAGACCCTGTAGGTTACAAGAACTGGTACGTTAAACATAATGACTTGTATGAAAGTGAAAGGAAACTAGTCCAGTCCTTTAAGTTAAAAAACTGCATTGATCTTGGATCTGGTCCTGGAACATTCCATGAAGTAATTAATGGGAGAAAGATATCTATCGATATTTCACTACTAATGCTTAATGAAGTGGATAAAAGTGAAGATAGGATTCTGGCTGATGTTTCAGATATTCCGCTAAGGGATAACGCTACTGACTGTGTTTTTATATCGTTAACAATTTGTTTTGTTGACGATGTAAGAAAATTCATAGATGAGGCAATGAGAGTTACTAAAGAAAGGCTTGTGGCATGTTTTATACCCAGGGACTCAGAATTGGGTAAGTATTACGAAGAGTTAGGAAAAAGGGGACACAGATATTACTCTAAGGCTAGGTTTATTAGCAAAAAGGAACTTTACGCTCTTTTATCCAATTATAATATAGTAAGCGTTAAAAGTACGTTATTGAGTGAAAAGGAAAAAACTTATGAGATAAGATATGATGATTCGGGCTCTTATGTATGTGTAGAGGTTTCTAAACAATCATCTTAGGTCTTATCTTGAATTTCCTATATAGTAATAGTAACAGGGAGGGAGCTAACAGACTCCATAAAAGGGTTGTCTCCAGTATTGCCGCTATAGCAAATGCGAATCCTAGTTCTTGAAGTATTGGTGCATTAACTAACATTAGTGATCCCAATGTTCCCGCAAATATTAGTCCAAGAAACGCTATGGTAAGCCATAGTCTCCTTACGGCAACCTCCACTGCAGATCCCATGTCATTACCTTTTTCGAGTTCTTCATGAATTCTAGCCACCAGGAATATGTTATAGTCCATACCAATACCTATTATTATGGCTACTAAGAACAATGGAACTACTGCAAATATGGAGAAACCTAAGATTGATGAGAAGATTAGCCTTTGAATGGCTAACGTTATTGCTACTGCTGATAAAATTACAAATATTATTGTAGCCGAAACAGAAAGGCTTCTTGTTATTATCCACAATATGACAAACATGGTTACAGAAATTTCCACAACTATTAGTCCAAAATTACCCTCTACGAAACTGTAAATGTTATAATCATCAACAGGTCCACCACCAACATAACCTGAATTTCCTACTATTTTATCAACCTGTTTTACTACATTAAATGCCTGAGTTGAGAAAGGATCATATTTCTGATTAATCTCAAATAATATGTAGTTATTTGAAAAATACTGGGTGTAGTTGTAATTATTCAACTGGTTATAATTAACAATGTATCCATATGGAGATACAGGTGAATTAACACTAGTAACTCCCGGAATACTCATAAACTTATTATATAAGCTGACTGTAAAGTTGTAGGCGTTTTGATCAAATGTGCTATTATACGGTATAACCACATATATTGGGAAGATATTGGCAGATGTGAACTGAGTACTCAATATTCTAACTCCTGAAGTGGCTTGTGAACTTGGCAACAATGATAATACATCTAAGGTTAGTGGTGTAGAGGCAGCATATATTGCAGAGATTAAAACTATAGCTGTTATAACGCCAACAATAATGAGGGGCTTCTTACTTACTATTAGTGGTTTCTCTTTTGCTTGCCTTTTACCGTCATTTAAGCTATTACCGAATTTCCTTGGGTAAAATAACCTATCTCCCGCAACTCTAAGTATGGAAGGATAAAGTGTTATTGAGACTAACCATACTATCACGACACCAACCATATTTGATATTGCAGTGTCAGAAAAGAATGGTATTCTATAGATATATATAAACAGGAAGGACAAGATTACAATAAACGCAGTTATGGTAACAGCTCTTCCTCCCCATCTTACTGCATCATAAACTGCATCACGTTGATCTCTACCATTCTTTCTTTCTTCAACATATCTACTGGATATAAAGACGACATAGTCTGTACCTAAACCAAGAGCAAGTAATAAGACTTCGCTGGGGGTCAGAAAACTTAGCTGAAGACCTAAAAGTTTTATTGCGACCAAATACAGAAGCACCGACGCTACGAGATAGGCTGAGAGAAATATCGTAAGCGGCATGAAAGCAGCTATTACAGATCTGAAGTAAACTCCTGCAAGAATAATAGCTAAGGCAATTCCAACGGGAATAGCTACTGAATATGCAGTTGAAGCTATTCCACTAAGTTGATGTGAAATTGGTTCACCGCCCGTAAGGACAGTATTTAAGTGTGTATAGTTATTCACGTACTGCTGAAATTGCACTAACTCGTTGTACGTAACGTTTCCTTTCTTTGCATCTGACTTTAGGAAAAGTAACAGTAAGTTATTGCCTATAATGCTCTTAGTTATGTTCTGTATAGGATATATGGGATAATTGCCAGACTTTATGACATCATAATAACTTACATTACTTGCAATATCATTTACTAATAGTGTTCTGTTGACCGTAAGTATTGGCGAGAAATTAGCATAATTTATTATAAGCTGTGATGCAAGTAGCCTGTAATTTACATCTTTCTGTTGTAATAGGAGAGCAAACTCGTTCGTAGTTAGGTTACTACTTGATATTAATGGCTGAAGCTTTCCTAGATTTGTGGATATGAGGTATGCGGTTAGGTTTGTTATATTTCCAAACTTGTAGAGCGAAATGAAAAACCACTGAGGAATCTTGCTCTCATTTGAAGCTTGTTGGGCAATGTAATTCAGGTAATCCTCTGTAGAGTTGAAATTAAGAATATCACTTATGGTCGTTTGAGATATATTATAGGCTTGAGAAATATAGGAAACGGCAAACTCGTTTGGAGATTTAGTTTGATTTAAGTAAACCTGAGTGACGAATTCTTTTTCTGAAGTGTTCAAATTTGAGGTTATAAGCTGATATGCAAGTTCACTAAAGTTAGTAGAATTAAATACCTCAAACAGGAACGAATCATTTAAGCCAGTATTTTGATGATATATGCTTATCAGCACTTGGAGAGCTGGGTAATTAAGTAGGCTGTAGGCTAATTGATATGGAACATGGTAAAGTTCAACAAAATAGGTTATTGTAAAGGTCTGATAAGAGGACTTGTTGAGAAAGTTAGATATATTTATGTAATTAAACATGAAGGAAATAAATTGGTACTCAGTTGAATTGAATATTTTTGCACTTGCGTTCTCAATAGACTTTTGGGCATTATACTGTAAATTTGGAAGGGGATTAGGTATTGAAGACCAGTAGCTGTAAAATAAGTTAAAGTACTCTTTTTCCTGCTGGCTTGATAAAGAATTGTATACTTGGTTATAGGCATACTGGTTAGCTAACTGTGTATTATGAGTCTGATTATAGATACCTTCCCAGGCAACGAGAAAGTAACTTACAGGATAATAAAGAAAATATGATATATTAGTAGCAGTGGAGTTTACGTTTAGCTCCTCTTTTCTAAGATTTTCAAATGTGGTATAGTTCTCTACCATAGATCTGTGTAGTAAAGCCAGTTTCTCCTTGGTAGAGTTTAGAGTGTATGAAATATTAATGAAAGAGTTCTCTATTTTTATTGTAGCGTTTCTAAGAAGCATTAATTTATTTATATCACCTGTTATATTCTGCCTCTGTGTCTGCAGTTTGCTCTCTAAAGACGTCTCTGAAGAGGAGATGTTTTGCAAAATTTTAGTTAAATTGTCTACTCTAGGGCTTAACTGGGAGAAAGTTGTGTTCAGCAGATCTTTTTCAATGGTGTAGAAAGAAATCACTGAAATATTCTTATAGCTGGTTAAATTCGCGAAAAATCCAGCGTATTGAGAATAGTTACCCTCAACTATTAGCACCCCGTTGGATCCTGCAGCACCAGATATCTTAAAATCCTGGGAAATTATATTTTCAGCCTTTTCAGCTGTACTACCAGGTACTGATATGGACACTTGATATGATACTGATTTGAAAAATAGTGAAGTGAATGGAGCAGAAATAAGTATGACAACTATCCATAAAGCTAGGATAACATACCATTTATTTACGATAAACTTAGCTAAGCCAGGAAACATATAATGAGATATATCGATTTCGTTAAAAAATTTGTTATTTATGAGGAGTATATAATAAGCGAGACTTCAATTTATATGGAGAAGGTGCTTTTGTATGAAACGATTCGAAAACCTAAAGGAACTTTTGGCAGAGTATAAGAAATTATGGTCTCTACAATACGCTGAGTCCCTAATGGGATGGGATATTGAGACTTATATGCCGGAAGATGATGCCATGACTAGAGGCGAAGTCATATCAACTTTTAGTGAGATTAAAAGGGAAATATATCAAAAATTAGGTAAAATAATAGAAAGATATGAAGGAAAGGAGGGGCTTAACGACGAGGAAAGAGGAATATTAAGAGTTCTTGGAAGAGATTACAAGTATTATTCAAAGATACCGTTGGAAATAATTCAACAAATTGAAAGAGTTAGAAGTGAAGCTACAGTAGTGTGGAGACAGGCTAAAGCTAAGTCAGACTACTCAATGTTTAAACCTTACCTCGAGAAAATAAAAGATCTACAAATTAAGATAGCTGAATATTGGGGGTATGAAGACCACCCTTACAATGCACTATTGGATTTAAATGAAGAGGGATTTTCAATAAGGGACGGAGACAGAATCTTCTCCAGGCTACTGCCTGAGTTAAGCGATATTATGAAGAAAGTAAGCGAAAAAGGTTACTTCCCTAAATCGCATGAACTTGAAGAAGTCTCATACGATATAGGTAGGATGAAAGTCGTTAATGAAGAGGTAATAAAAATACTAGAAATGCCCAAGGGAAAGTTTAGATTAGATATTTCAGCTCACCCATTTACAGTCAGAATATCTGCTGATGACGTTAGAATAACTACCAGATATGAGGGCAAGGATTTTAGATCCACTTTATTCTCAGTGGTTCATGAATGTGGACATGCAATCTATGAGCTAGGTATAGATAGAGAACTTGAGGGGACGCCTATAGGAGGAGGAGTGTCAATGGGTATTCATGAGGCTCAATCCAGGTTTTGGGAAAATATAATAGGGAGGAGCAGGGAGTTCGTAAGCCTAATTTATCCAAAACTTAAGCAGAACCTTGATTTCTTATCTAAATATAACGAGGACGACATATACAGATACTTTAACATCGTCAGACCAAGCTTCATTAGAGTTGACGCTGATGAGGTTACATATAATTTCCATATTGCAGTCAGATATGAGATAGAAAAGAGGTTGATCGGCGGAGAAATAAAAGTTGATGAAATACCGTCCTTATGGAGTGAATTGATGGAAAAGTATCTCGGAATAACACCGAAGAATGACGCGGAAGGAGCACTACAAGACATTCATTGGACCGGTGGGTTTGGTTATTTCCCAGCCTACACATTAGGAAACGTAGTCTCGGGAATTGTATACTCAAAGACTCCAAACCTATATAATCTACTTAGAGAAGGAAAAATTGGGGAAATTAAAACTATTATGACGGAAAAAATCTATAAATATGGTGCCACCTATTCACCTAAAGATTTACTTAGAAAGACATTTGGAGAAGAGTATAACCCAGAAGGGTTAATACTATATTTGAGGCATAAATACTTGAAAAGCTAGCAAAATTTTTATCTCTAAATTTCTTTTTAGTATTTTAATGAATTATGGAAAAATAGCAGGTCTAATTGCGGCTGTTATTTTCATTATTACCATGTTTTTTCAGATACAAGGGTCGATAAATAATGGAGTAGCTCAGATTCAAGAATATCGAAGTATGTTGAGTTCATCCTCTTTGAGTTACAGCGTAAAAATTATCAGTTATAATGAACTCAATCTAACAGTTCATAACCCCTTCAATTTAACTATGATAATACAGAATGTTACAGGACAATATATGAAATTTGAACATGAGGTTGCAATAATGCCCAATACTAATAGAACATTTACCATATACATAACAAATTCTGAGGGATTCCTACATAACGTTGAAAATCAGAACGAGAACGTTACTATTTATATGAGACTAGCAAACACCACCTTCACTTCCACGGTGAAAATATGATGTTCAAGGGATTTAAGACTCTCATTATGTTCTACATCTCTTCACTTATAGTTGCACTTATTCCCACATCTTGGTGGTATTATAGTGCTGGGGGAATTGCAAATATCTATGATTCACCATTCCTTTTAAGAGTCGAGTTCTTAGGTTCTTACGTGATAATTGCAAATATAGTAAATATTTTACTTACTGCATTTAGAATTTATGTCATAGTTAACATAGTATATGCCCTGATATACATTTTTAGAAAGAAGCAGGAGTACAAATACACAACAATGGCGTGGCTACCCGTACTTTATATAATTGATCCAATACTCACATATTTAGTCTTAAAGTTTGCACTGCCCAACTATGCTAATTATCCTTTCGTTATTTTTGGTCAAGAAACATTTACTATACATCAAGGTAACACAACTGCATCACTACTAATTGTGTCAGAACCTACAATCGCATTTTGGATATCTTTTATCCCTACAATAGTCTATGTAGCATACTTCTTTGTCAAAAGGCTTTAGAGTAAGTTTGAGACTCGATCCTCTCTAATTCCCTCAGAGCACCTTCATTTCTGATGTCATAGCTAGTTGTAACCATTATTTCTGCTTCTCTGTCTATATCTCTCACGTTCTTGAAGTAATTCTCAGCTGTCCTAATGTTTTCAGTAATACAGATTACTATTCCCCTCCCATTATCTTTGAAAGAAGTAAAGCTACATGTCTTTAGAAAATCTAGGCTATCTATGTGACTGGAAAATATGGCAAACATTATTAAGTCTGCCTTTGATAGGTCAACTATTGGATATATTCTTATCATATTTTTGTTTGTCAGTACATTTATTCTCCTGTTGACTGACTTACTAGGTAAGTTAAGGTCTTTTGCTATTTCACTTATTTCAATTCTTGGATTCTTTATAACAGATTTGACAATCTTTATGTCTATACCTGAAGGAATAATTGGGTTCTGTGGTGGAATGTAAGACATTTGGGGCTCTCCTAGATCTTTGCTCATTACAGATATCTTATCCTCAATATCCTCAGTTGAATCTCCTACTAACCTGTAAACATTAAGATCTTCGAGACAATTTACTTTAAGATCGATGAACTGAAAATCTAAATCCTTGTAATTCTTGAACGATACAAAACCATAATATTTTCCGTAAAGATTAGGATTTACCTGCACTTTAAAGCTTTTTATTATTCCATCTTCTATTAATTTGTTGAATCTATAATTAAGAGAGGTAGCAGATAATTTCACTTCTTCAGCGATCTTTCTTTGCGAAATTCTACCATCTCTAAATAAGTAAATCAGTATCTTCTTATCTATTGAATCCATCATTATATTATTCATCCTATGATATTTATATTTTTTATTACAAATTTTTGATACACTGCTTAAAAGAGAATTTCTCTACTATTTACGTCTATCAAAGAAAAGTATTACAGGTTATTAGTATTTATACTCTCTCCTTTTACTTAACCTATAGTCCGCAGTACCCTTTGTAACTATCTCTATAAGCAACGCCTTCTTGCCTCTACCTCTTAATATCCTACCGAGCCTCTGGATAAATTGCCTTTTTGTGCCATATCCGCCCATAATTATCGCAATTTCAGCATCTGGAATGTCAACCCCCTCATCAAAGACAGTGGATGCCACGATCACCCTATAGTTGCCCTCCTTAAATTTACTCAATATTTCAAATCTTTCGTCCTTGGAAGTCTTATATGTCACTACAGGAATGAGAAATTCCTTGCTAATATCATAAGCTAATTCCGTATCTCGTGTAAAAACTATAATTTTCCTATCGTGGAATTCCCTTAAGAGCTCTCTCAATTTCTCTATTTTAGCTCGGCTGTTTACAGCTAATCTTAAGGACTCATGCCAAGCCAATAAAGCCTCTCTAGCCTTCTTATCCTTGCTTGCTAACCTGATTAATTTATAAAAGTCATTTAAACTGTTCAATCTCATCCCTCTGCTACTCAAAAATTCTTTTAATTTTCCTCTTAACTCCTTATACCTTTCTTTCTCCTCACTGGTCATCTCTACATATTCTTTTATGATCTCAAAATCCGCTATATACTTACCTGAAAGCTCCTTTAAGGACTTCTTGTAAACTATTGGTCCTACTAATTCTGGATACAAAACTTCCTTACCGTCCCCCCTTTCTGGAGTTGCAGTCAAACCCAGCCTGTATGGTGAAGCAAACATCTTAGCCATTAGTGAATACCCTTCTGAAGGTAAGTGATGAACTTCGTCAAAGATTATTAGAAGGAACTTGTTACCGAGTTCCTCTGCCCTGGTGTATGCTGAATCATAGGTTATTACTGTAATTCCCTTTAAGTCATCTTTTCCTCCACCTATAGATCCTACCTCAGTATCTAGATGCCTCTCTATAATACTAACCCATTGGTTCATTAAGTCTATTGTTGGAACTACGACTAGAGTAGACACCTTCAAAAGCGCAATAGCTTTTACTCCTACCATAGTTTTACCTGCACCCGTGGGGAAGATCACTATTCCCCTTTTTCCGTTCTTAAGCCAAGACTTGACTGCTTCCATCTGATAGTCTCTGAGCTCTAACGACTTCTCCCTTATCAACGGGAATGGTAACGGATCAAGTACGTTTTCAACAACTTCTATACCCTCAGTTAGAAAATATTTCTTTACATCTCTATATTTATAAGCGAAATTTATATAGCCCTGTAACTTCTCATCCCATTTTAAGCCTGGGGCATAAGCATCGGATATTAGTAAACCTTTGTAATACCTCAGATAAACCAAGACAATTTATTAATATTGTAGCAAAGAATAAATGTGTTACCGTGGGAATTAGCGAGATTTAAAATTCAAGGAAGCAGAATTATTCCTTTATTCATTGATAACTCTGAAATAGCACAAGAGGTATTAGATTTATTCCAAAAGGGAGAAAGGTTAGGAAATGTAATTGAACAGGCTAAATATCTGGAAAAAATATACGATTATAAGCTAGTAAGGGGGCTTATAAGACTCATAATTAGAGTTACAAGTCTAGAGGAAGACTCGCCGATTGACCCTTCAATATTGAGGAGAGAATTATTCAGTAGAGGACCAGTCTTTGATAAGAAGGTAAAGGAAGACGTAATTGAGGAGATTAAGAAAAAGTATAACATAGAACCAATTAGATACATGTTTTCAGACCTTGATGAGGAGAAGAGGATAATAGAGAAACCAAATATCTCAGCAGATGAGCTAATAAAATGGTACAACCTCTCCTTATTACAAACTCTTCTATTCAAGGGATACAGATTATCAATTAGAGTATCTTCAAATTGGAAGGAAATCATATGGAGAGCAAAACTACTAGGTCTAATGTATTATGCATACAAGGAACCATTGGAACTGGAATTTATTGGACCTGCAACTTTAGTTAAAATGAATGAAAAGTACGGCAGGAACTTTGCTGTTCTACTACCATATGTGGTCTCTTCACCAGATTGGAGTATAAGAGCTGAAATAGTGTTAGGTAAATTAAAGAAGAGGATATATAAGCTAGAAGCCAGTAATCTGAAGAATCTCCGCGAGATTAAAATAGATGAGAAGAAATTCGATAGTAGTATTGAAGAAAAATTTTACAACGACTTCACTAGTATACTTAAGGACTGGAAAATAACTAGAGAACCTGAACCATTGGTGGTGAAGGATAAGATTTTCTTACCTGATTTCGTGGCTGAGAAGGGAAAGTTAAAGGTCTACATAGAGATAGTAGGATTTTGGACTAAGAAGTATCTTCAAAATAAACTGGAGAAAGTCAGTGACGTCGAGAATCCTTTACTTTTACTGGTAAATGAGGAGCTCTCAATTGATGGTAAAATTGATCTTCCCAATATTATTCTATACAAGAAAAAAATAGATGTAATGAAAGTGTACAAATGGTTAAGAGATTATGAGAGACAATTTCTACAAAGCTTGCCGAATAACATAGACTATACCATAGAGGGTGACGTAGTAAGTGTAAGTGAGATAGCCAATAGGCTCTCCCTTCCGCTGGAGCATTTGAGGAAGAATCTGAAAAACTTCCCAGGTTATATCCTCTTAAAAAATTACTACGTAAAAGAGGATTTAATAAACAAGATAAAGAGCTATCAACTAGAGGGAAGGAAGTTATCAGACCTAAAAAAGGAATATGGGGATTACATTGTTGACGTAATAGATTACTTAGGTTATAAGTTAATGTGGAGGGGTTTAACTGACGCTGTCGTAGTAAAGAAATAAAAATTCATGTCCACTTTGTGGTTCCCACTACCACACTTGCACAGGCGTCCTTAATTCCCCTTTTACATGCCTCATTCATCAGATCGTTAGCCTCCCTTGTACTACCTATTTTCTTCAAAGCATTTGCTATCTTTATGACGATCTCAGGTTTAGGTTGCTCATTCAATTTGAATAGGTTTTTAGAGATATCTTCCAGTTGCTCTTTCTTACCTTGAGCAGTTAAATAGTCTAGTGCCATATCAAAGTATTTGCTGTTTATGTTTAACTTAATACCGCAATTTATGATAGTCCTGAGATTTTGGCATTTGGAGAGATCAAAATTTGACCCTATGTCCTCCAAAACTACAAACAGAGTATCGCAACTAATTGTGTCAACTATGTTGCATATAAACCAATTATATTCATCTCTGGGAGAGGACTTCGCTAGCTCCTTTATGATCTTATCACCTTCTTCTATAATCCCATCAGATAAAAGTTTCTTAGCATCCATTAATTTCTTTAGGGTATCAGCCTTAATGGTTGTCATAATATACTATAATTTTGGCACACTTAAATTTCTTCCATTTAAAAGACGTGACAAATAGCCATAAGATTTTACCCTATCAAGAACGAGATCAGCGGTAAATTTTCCCATAGATGGACCAAAACTCCAACCTAACCTACAGGCTCCGGTGGAAATAACAAACTGTCCCACTCTACCTATTATTGGAAAACCATCTGGGGAACATGGTCTGTATCCCATAGATAGGTCGTAGACTTTATCAATTTTAGCTAAACAACCCCCAGCATCCAAGAATATTTTAGCTCTCTCCACATCAGCACTAAAGTCTGCATCGAACCCTCCAGTAATCTTTATGTGATCTGAATTCTTAACCACCGCTACACCGAGCTCTGATATAACACTGGGATACTTCACTAACATCTCTCCTGAAACCCTATAACCATAACCTTTGAAAGATGTTATAGGCATACCCAGTTTACTTAACCAGACACCAGCAGAAAGTACTACAGTATCATAGCCCTTTGAAATTTCGTCTAGGTTAACTATCTCTCTAATTTCGATCTTAACTCCTTTAAGTTCCCTTTTCATCCTCTCCATAAACTTGTAAGTGTTCAACTTGGATAACTCAGGAAAATATATAGCACCAGAAAATCCCTTGACGTCTATAACCTCAAATTTCGGATTAAACGGATTACGCTTTTCCTCTTCTACGCCATGCTCTAGATTTAACCTATCTTGATAAATTTCCAATAAACCGTTCTCCTCATAATCAAAGTCATTTACCTCCTCTGCCATTCTCTTGTACTCCTTGAGAGAAAATGTAGCCATACGCCTAATTATGTCCCATGCCTCCTGTGGTGGCTCTTTATTTAAAATGGATAAAAGTGATTTAATCCACTCTGGGTTTAACTGTTTTACGATAGTGACTTTCTTACCCACATAAGATAACATCTTTTTTATCATTCCTGTTGTGTTAATCTTATCAAACCTGTAGGGCTCGATTAATCCCGCAGCGTGTACTGACCCACTACCGAGGCTCGATTTTTCATAAATTGTAACATCTACTCCCTCTCTACTTAAGTAATAGGCTATGAACGAGCCTACTATACCCCCACCGATTATGGCAACCTTCAACTTTTCAACCTTAATAAAATTCTTAAAGCTCTTTTTTTAATCCTACTTTCTATTTTTGTTAAATCTTCAAGATATATCTGATTAGATTTAAGCGTATTCGCGTCAATAAAACCCAGGTTTAATAACTGTAATGCTACCTCCCAAGCATATATCCTTACACTTGGTTTGTTATGTCTTAAAAACTCTACATATCTACCAACATCTCTTCTGTCAAAAATTCTAGCTTTAACTAAGTCAACAAATAATCTCCATGCTTTTTTCCTAATGGTCGACCATCTACTCCTCAATAATCTCCAAAAAGAGTACTTATCCTCAATCACTTTTTTCCTAGTTATAATTCCCATATCCATTAACTCGAAAATATGTGACCAAGCAGTCCACTTTATTCTATCTGAGTTCGCTCTTAGCCCTCTCTCAATACCTTCAACTGATAGTTCCTTGTAAATATCTAGGTGAGACCACGCGTCTTCCCTAACTCCCTGAATTCTATTCCACAATAGAGACCTAAGGTAATTCTTTTTGCCTTCAAGAACTTTGACATTTCCTGTATCTACGAGGGACTTTATTTTGTCCCAAGCTATTTTTCTCTTCTCTCTATCCTTACTTTTAAGATCTGACAGGATTTCGTCCTTATGTCTTATAATTTCATTAATTTCCTTGTACTCCAATCTATCCACCAGAAGCTGCCAAGAATACTCTCAGCTTGTCACCATCTTTCAACTCTTCATCTTCAATTATCGGTAATGAGTTCTTAACAACAACACTACCCTGGACTCTGTAACCTATTTTTTTCAACAAATCTCTTACCCTTGCCCTTTCTGGCAATTCGACCTCAATAATCTTATTTTCTCTAACCAGCTCAACTGTTACCTTCACAAATAACTAATTTATAATCATAACTCAAAAGTTTAACAGTGGACGAGAAAGAACTTACTAGAGAGGCTTATAACTATATTGTACATAGGAGAAAACCGCTGAAGTTTGTACAATTAATAGAGGGAAGAGTGATAGCTGATATAGGTTGTGGTTCAGGGCAAAACTGTATGATTTTGAAGGCAAAGGTAAGACTCTGTATAGATTTCTCCCGTAAACAGCTTTATGAAGCTAGAAAAAAGGGGTGTGAACACCTTTTGGAAGCAGACATGGAGTACCTACCCTTAAGAGACAGTTGCCTAGACGGAGCAGTATTTATAGCATCGATACATCATTTAGAAACTCCCGATAATTCCTTAAAAGAGGCTTATCGTGTCCTGAAGAAACACGGCAACATACTTCTCACTGTGTGGCTAGTTCAACCGAGGTTTCTTTTTAGAAGAAGAGTCACTATAAGATCTGTTATTAATGGAAAAGAGGTCTACAGATTCTATAGATTGTACTTGCCAGGTGAGATAAAGAAAGTAGTAGAGAAGGAGGGTTTTAGGACCTTAAAATATATTAATTTCAGACAAAATTCTATAATTCCTAATAACGGGCTATATATAGGGGTTAAGGACTAATAATTAAAAATCATTTAAAAAATGGAATTTTTTCTCTAAAAGTATATTAGCTTGAATTGCTCAAAAATCTTTGGGATGGATTTCATCGAACTATTTTTAATAGAGTATGTAACGCTTTTCCTTCTCTCTTTCCTCGTACTCACAATTTCTTACGGGGTTATTTCAAAGAGACTTGACCTCAAGAAATCCCTTATAGCATCCTTGTTCAGCTTACTATTTATGTCACTGTTTTCTACGTTAGATTATATTTTCCTTCTTGTAATTCCACTATTAGTCTTAGTCTATAGGGGAGCATTCTCGATTACCTGGATGAGATCTCTGATTTTAACCATCGTATACTTATCGTTTTATGCAATTTTCATGAATTACATTTTCTTCCACATAGCTAGATTAGGATAACTTGAGCGAAAGTCTAATATCTTACGAGAGTTTACTAAACCACTATGAATGATAAAGAAATAGAAGATGTGATGAAAGAGTTAGGATTAAATGTTAGTAGACCACCACAGGCACAAGAGAAGTTTCACATTGTAACCACTCCGCCCCAAGGTTTCCCGGTAGTTGACATAATACGTCTTACAGATAAATCTAGGTTCTATCTGATAACTATGGGCGTCGCAATCCATCCTGTTCACAAGAAAGCTATTGGAGGCTTGAAATTAGAGGAAAGAAAAGAATTCCTTAACAACCTAGCAGAGGATCTTCTTAAGATGGGTGTAGATTTTGCCTTTCTACCACCAGGCACAGATGTACCAGACGCAATACAGATCATAAGAATTATATTTGCAGATGGCATGACACCAAATGAGCTATTAAGTGCTTATTACGTTGTCAGGAATGCAGGTATGCTGGTGATAAACAGAATTAATAATAAATTTGGTGTAGCGGATGAAGGAAAACAAGGGATAACGAGGTATGTATAGGAGAAAAACCAAGATAATAGCTACAATGGGACCTAACAGTGAGAAGATTATAGATGAACTCGCTAAAGCAGTTGATATAATTAGAATCAATCTAGCCCATGGAGATGAGGAACAGCATAGAAGATACTTTGATATGGTAAGGGATAAAGTACCTATTCTTGCCGACCTACCTGGACCTAAACTGAGAATTGGTGACTTAAAAAATCCTATAGATCTGAAGCCTGGAGATAAAGTCACATTCGGTCAAGATATACCAGTAGACAATGAAATTTTCTTTAAACTAATAAAGAAGGATTCTAACGTCTTAATAGCTGATGGTCGTATAAAGCTGAAAATTGAGGAAGTCGGAGAGGGAAAAGCAGTTGCCACTGTTATTGAGGGGGGTACAATCACATCACGAAAGGGAATCAATTTACCTGATGCTGATACACCTGTAGGTTTAACAAAAAGGGATTATGAGTTATTAAAGCTCGCAATAGATTTAGGGGCAACATTCATAGGTCTCTCCTTTGTAATAAACGCAGATGACGTCAAGAAAGTAAGAGAGATTGTAGGAAATAGGGTTTGGCTTATATCAAAGATAGAGAAGAAAAAAGCCTTGTCCAATTTGAAGGAGATATGCAAGGCATCTGATGGAGTGATGGTAGCCCGTGGGGATTTAGGGGTTGAAGTAGGATTACCTAGTTTACCACAGATACAGAGGAGAATAGTGAAGATCGCTAGAAACTACGGTAAACCCGTTATCTTAGCAACTCAGGTACTAGAATCAATGGTAGAATCTCCGTTACCAACGAGAGCAGAAGTAACTGATGTAGCAAACTCAATATCTCAAGGAGTAGATGCGATAATGCTGAGCGATGAAACGGCTATAGGATTGTATCCACTCGACGTGGTTAAAACTCTTGATAGTTTAATTATCAGTGTTGAAAAGACGTTTAAACCGAAAAGAATCCACATATACAAGAACGTAGACGAGGCTATAGCTTACTCTGCTGTAGTATCCTCTATATTATCAAACTCGCCCGCAATATTTGTGTACACAAGGAGTGGCTCCACTGCACTAAGGATCTCTAGGCTAAGACCGACATGTCCAATAATAACCTTAACCTTCGACAAGAGCGTCGCAAAAAGATTGTCAATGTGTTACGGCATTTATCCAGTACTAACGGATAAATTGGAGACATTAGACGATATTACAAGAAAGGCAAAAGAGACTGCTTTAAACCTAGGATTAAATGGGAACATTGTAGTGGTAGGTGCAGCAAGACCAGACCAAAAGGGTACCACTAGATTTGTAAGAATTGAAGAAATAAATTGAAAAGCCAGAATTAGTTTTTAACAGAAAACCCATTTTTCTTAATCCCAATTTAACTTATCTGAGTAGTAAGTGTAGGAGCAAAGCAATTATTCAAATACATGATATTTGACCTATTCCTCCGTATAATAGGGCGAAACTCACGGAATACCCTAACCGTTAACCTGCTTATCTGAGGATGAAAAACATTTAATAAGCTCTAAATACAAACTAGTCTCAGTTTACCTGGATTTTTGAATGAAGTTAGAGAGCATAACTTTTTAATTCGGAACCGAACAAAAATAATTTATGAAAATTGGTACAATTATCTTTGTCCTAATGCTTGGAACTCTGATGGCAGCAGTAGACACCACTATAGTATTACTAGCTCTACCCACAATCACAACCGATCTACATACAGACCTCTACACGTCAATATGGGTTCTACTAGCTTACTTACTGGTATTAGCTATACTATCAACGCAGGCTGGTAGAATCGGAGACATAGTAGGAAGATCCAGAATTTATAACATGGGGTTCCTACTTTTCACTTTAGCCTCTGGATTATGTGGAATTTCACCTAATATAGAATTTCTCATAGGTTTCAGAATACTACAGGCAGCTGGAGGTGCGATGCTTGCGTCAAACAGTGGGGCAATAGTTGCAGATATCCTTCCACCTAACAGAAGGGGTGGTGCATATGGGTTGACCAGTTTAGGATGGAATGTAGGTGCACTTTTGGGAATAATTTTAGGAGGCGTGCTGACTACTTTTCTAGGATGGAGATACATATTTTACATTAATGTACCTATAGGAATAATTGCTGTAATCCTAGGCTTCAGAGAGATAAAAGACGTTAACAAGACAAAGAATAAGTTAGATATTGCAGGTTCACTTGTATTGGGTTTACTGTTATTTTTAATTTCCTTCGGTGCAGTGCTAATTGCAGGAGAGGGCGCATCGATATCAAGTATCTTAATGATCATAGTGGGCGTATTGCTCATTCCTGCATTTATACTTGTGGAAAGAAAGGTCAGTGCACCAATTGTGAATATGAGGGTCTTCCGAGAGAAGAAGCTTTCATATTCTGTATTCGCAAATTTCTTACAGGGTCTAGGCGCATTAGCGGTAAGTTTCCTCTTGATCATGTACTTACAAGGTGTTAGAGGATATAGTCCATTTTACTCATCAATAATACTGTCCCCAGGATATATTGTAGCTAGTATTTTAGCACCAATCATGGGCAGAGTTGCTGATAGAGGAAAACCTGGAATAATTGCTGGAATAGGGCTAATTTTCACATTTCTGTCCTTAATTGCCTACTACTTATTTTTAACACCTACAACGCCCATAGAGATAATCTTAATGATTACCTTCATAACTGGAGTCGGCTCAGGTATGTTTTGGCCGTCAAACCAAACTGCAATAATGTTTAACGCTCCTAGAGAATATTATGGTGCTGTTTCAGGTGTATCAAGAACCTTAGGAAATATCGGTACAATATTGAGTTATGTGCTCACAATTACAGTATCTACACTCAGTATACCTAGAAATGTTGCCTTCGAGATATTTCTGGGAACTAACGTGCTGAATGGAGGGGTAAGTTCAGTATTTGTCGATGGTCTCCACTTGGCGTTTTTAATATCTTCAGTTATAGTTGTAGTTGCCGCAATCCTTTCAATTTTAGGAGAAGGTAAGACATCTCGTAGGGTAGTGGAATAAGATATTTTAGTTTCTGATATCTATTTCTATCTTATGAGTAGTAACCCATCAAAGAACTATAAAGATGAACTCTTCGATAGAGAAGTTTACAGAGAATTAGCAAAGGATGAGAAGGACAATTACGCTAGGGAGTGCTTATTGAAACTGGCTGAGATGGAGGAAAAACATGCAGAAGTATGGAGGAAGATTGCGGATAGGAAGGGACTAGGCTTAGAACAGTTAGGAAAAATTGATAGATTAAGAATAAAATTTTACAAAACTTTCAGGAAAATATTCGGTCTGCAGCTTACAATAAAACTACTTGAATCCAGGGAGAATGAGAGTATAAACAAATATTTGTCATTGGCTAGAACCGAGGAGTTCACGCAACAGGAGAGGCAAAAAATTAGGGAAATTGCCATAGATGAGGCTGTTCATGAGGAGCTATTAGGTAGACTTAAAGCCAAAGATGTTGGAGATTTCATCTACGGTATAAGTGATGGTTTAGTTGAGGTTCTAGCAGCAACCTCTGGTATTGCAGGTGCTATAGGAAACCCACTTTTTGTGGCTGTCTCTGGATTAATCGTGGGAGCTTCTGGTACATTATCAATGAGCATTGGTGCTTATCTCTCAACCAAGTCAAGCAAAGAGATTAACCAGATAAAGAGGAAAAGGATAGAGGAGGCTAAAGCAATAGACAAGAATGAAGTTATGGACAGACTGTCAGAGGTGTTAGTGGATATGGGTGTAAAAGAGGAGGTGGCAGAAAAGCTATCTCCTAGACTGGTCGATGTCGCAGAGGATATCATATCTCCCGAAACTGACGAAAGCCCTAGAAAGAGTGCATTAATAACAGGGTTGTCTTATATTGTAGGTGCCATAATACCCGTTATAACATACCTTATTGGTTTAAGCGGACTAACAGGCTTAATATCCTCCTATTTAGTATCAGGATTAGCAATATTCACAGTGGGATCATTGATAGGCTTAATAAGTGAAGTGAATCCAGTCAAAAAAGGAGCAGAGATGTTAGTATTAGGTATAGGAGCTGCTATAGCTACACACTTGTTAGGAGTCCTAGCAGCTCATTTCTTGCCTCCAGGAATACTACCATCTTAAATAGTTTTTTCCTAAAAAATTAAATTGAAAGTAAATATTCCCTTATGACCTTATACGCGTTTATTACCTCCTTGAAACTCACAAACTCGTTGTAAGTATGTGCGACACCTAACTCTCCGGGTCCGTAAACTATTGCGGGAATTCCTTTGTTCCTAAAATAGCGTCCGTCTGTAGCGCCAGTTATGATATAATTCTTAGGTCTTATCCCTAAGGTCTTACTTATCGTTTCTTCAAGCTTTTTAACATAATGATTTTCAGGGTTAGTATAGTTGGGCTCGGAGAGGTCAATTGGTTCTACTTCACTCTCACTTACTAACTTCTTAACTAATGATAAAGCCTCTGAATTTTTTATACCAGGTGGTATCCTCATATCTACTTCAGCCTCAGCGTAATCAGGGACTACATTTACCTTAACGCCACCCTTAATTACCCCAGGATTGAAAGATATAGATACGTAATCCTTCTCCACTTCAGATGAAGCTCTAGCTGAAATTGCTTCCTTTAGTTCACTAGGTATAGGTATTTTCACATCCCTTATCTTCTCCAAATTCACTAGATCCCTAACAATTTTCATAATAGCGTTATCACCAAGAGAAGGAAGGCTACCGTGAGCAACCTTACCCTTAGACTTTAACTTAACCTGAAGAAGTCCTTTTTCACCTATATTTATCCATTCAGATCCTGAGGGCTCTGAAACTAATACTAAATTAGGCTTGTATTTCTCTGCAAGATGTTTAGCGCCATGAAAACCACCACTTTCCTCATCAGGGACTGCAGTAAACACCAGGTTATAATCTAACTTGTCCGCTAACTCAACGAAGACTTTCATTTGGACTGCTAAACCGCTCTTCATATCAGAAGAGCCTCTTCCGTAAATCTTGTCTTCAAGTATTAGAGCTGAGAAGGGATCATGAGACCAGCTTTTTAAATCTCCCGTAGGAACAACATCATAATGCCCATTCAGCATTATAGACTTATCGCTCTTCTTACCATTGTTAACAATAATGTTTGGCCATCCCTTATCAAATTCTACTACTTCAGCACTATAACCGTGGTTAGAGAAATACTCTCTTATAAAATTCGCACAGTCTCTTAAACCTTCTCCATGAGGTGGGTTTACACTAGGAATTTTGACTAGTCCAGAAACCAGTTTTAATAGGTCGTCCATATTAAAAATAAGGAACTCTATTTATTAAGAGTTCCGTTACTAGATCTAATCCTCTTCTGAAGTAGCAATACGGCTCTTGCTAATGCCTCAGGTCTTGTTGGGCAACCTGGCGCGTAAATATCCACAGGAATTCCTAAATCTGAGGGTAAAACAGTATTGTAAGAGTTCCAGAAAATACCACCCTCTAATGCACATGCACCCATAGCTATTACGAATTTGGGCTCTGGCATCTGATCATAGACAATCTTGGCAGCTCTACCCATCTTTCTAGTTAATGTACCTTCAATTACTAGTAAGTTAGTCTGTCTGGCTGAGGAAAATGGTAAAACACCATATCTTTCTGCGTCAAACCTTGCTGCTGCAAATGCGCCGAACTCTGTCCCACAGCAACTTGTTGTTAGATGAGGAGGCCATAACGAGAATGATGTACCCCAGTCTTTCAAACTTTTTATTGGTTTCCTATTTAGTAACCAATTAACAACTTTTTTTGATACTTCTTCAAGGTTTCCTGTTAATAATAATTCTTCTGTCATCTTAACATCATCAATAAGGTATATTCTAACAGTTACTAAAATACCTTTGCATTAAAGAGTTTTAACACTTTCATCATTTATCAGCGATCACCTCACTAATCACCTTTCATAGATTTCAGAGCAGAGCGTCGAAGCCATCAAACTAGCTCTCGTTGGTTCCTCATCACTAAAAATCTTATTTTCTCATGAACTATTATACTTTATCATGACTCTTGTGCTAAAAGTTGACCCACTGAACCCTGAGATACAGAAGATCAGGGAAGCTTCTGAAGTCATAAAAAGAGGTGGACTGGTGTCATTTCCCACAGAGACTGTTTATGGATTGGGAGCTAATGCATATGACGGTAATGCTTGTCTAAAGATCTTTCAAGCGAAAAACAGACCGCCTGACAATCCATTGATAGTTCATATAGCAGAGCTTGACCAACTCTTTGATGTAGCAGTAGATATAAATGAAAAAGTGTTGGAAATAGTTCAAGTTATTTGGCCTGGTCCATTGACATTAATTTTGAAAAAGAGTAGCAAAATACCAAAAGAAGTATCAGCAGGGCTAGACACAGTGGCAGTGCGAATGCCTGCTCATCCAATAGCTCTACAATTGATCAGAGAAAGTGGTGTTCCCATAGCTGCTCCTAGTGCTAATCTCGCCACAAGACCAAGTCCCACAAGGGCAGAAGATGTACTTAATGACCTTAATGGAAGAGTGGATATTATAATAGACGGTGGACATACATTCTTTGGCGTTGAGTCCACAATAGTTAATGTGACCTCGAATCCCCCTACACTTCTAAGACCAGGACCCTTTACTGTTGAAGAGCTGAGGAGTTTCTTTCCCGATATTCAGGTTCCTGAGTTTGCCAGGGGTTTGGGAGAAGCTGATATCGCCCTAGCCCCCGGAATGAAATACAGACATTATGCGCCTAGTAAGAAAATTATACTGATAGAAAATAGAAGTTTAATGAGAAAAGTAGTTGATTTATTATCAGCCAAATACAAAGTTACTGTGCTTATAACCAAAGAGTTAGTAAACGAATTCAAGGACAAGGACATGATCGTATTGGGAAGTGATGAGAACTTATATGAAGTTGCAAGGAATCTCTTCGAGTCGTTTAGACTACTTGAGAACAGGGATACTGAACTAGGTGTTATGGTAGGTTTTCCTGAAAGAGGTGTAGGACTAGCCATAATGAACAGGGCAAGGAAAGCCTCCGGATTCAACATCGTACAAAAGTTGGAGGATGTGTACAAGTATGTTAATATTTAAGTTCCCTAGTGTGACCTCGACACAAGATTTAGCTGAAGCAATATACTATATGATTAACGCAGAGGAGTTTGTGGTCACAGCAGAGGAGCAGACAAACGCTAGAGGAAGATATAGAAGAGAATGGTATTCCCCTAAAGGTGGTTTATGGATTACTTACGTAGTGAAGAATTACGATGTAGATAAGGTTCCCTTCTTGACTCTAAAAGTGTCATTAGGGATAAGAAACGCACTAGCCAAATATGTTAACGCAGGAATAAGGTGGCCTAATGACATCGTAGTGGGCAATAAGAAGATAGCTGGAGTACTAATAGAGGGAATAGCTGAGGGGAGCTCTGGAACTGTATTTATAGGTGCGGGTATTGATACAAATGTGACGAGATTTCCTGAGGACATAATAGCTACTTCAATATTGCTTGAAACAGGAAAGGAGGTAGATAATGACGAGCTATTGAACGAGATTATAAACTCTATTAAGAATATCATGAATCTTGACGACAGGACTACTATAGATAAAATTAATGAGGTGTTGCAAATCAAGGATAAAAAAATAAGGATAATGGGACAAGACTGGGAAAAAATTTGTAAAACCTTATTCGTAGACTATTACGGCAGATTGGTTACAGACTGCGGAATATTTGAAGTAGAAGAGGTAATGAGGGTAGAATCACTTGACAATTAACACCGGAATTCTTGATTCTTGAGCAATTTTTGTGGATACACTCCCTAAAAGGAGACGCTTGAAAGTAGATAGACCTCTACTTCCTGTCACAATCAGATTGGCACCACTTTTACTTGAGTACTCTACGATAGAAGATGCAGGATCTCCCTCCAGTACTATACCATCAACCTCTTTAATGCCTTGATTTGTGGCTTTACTCTTAGCGTTCTCCACATCACTCTTAGCCTTAGAGTAAACTTGTTGGATCAAGTCATTTGGTACAGGTGCAAGACCCATTCCAAGTAATGCTGAAGTATCCACCACTTGAACAACATCTAACTTAGCGTCATACTTCTTTGCTAGATCTATGGCAACGTCTAATGCCCTATTAGCGTTATCAGAACCATCATATGCTACAACTATTTTTTTAAACATACCCATCCACACATTATTATGATAGAGAAAAAATAAAAACTTTCATACTAGATTAACGCCGTTAAAAAACAAGGATTTAGTATGAACATTCCACACCATTTCCTTTTCACCTAGGGCTCCTACAATATTCTTCGCAAGATCCTTGATATTACCACTGATAGTTAGCTCTCTTAGAGCACTATCCTTATACCATGAGACTGAAGCTACTAATGAAAAATCTCCTGTATCGAAATTACTCGTATGGACTCCTTGAACTTCATCAACTACTATTGTCTCCTCATCTGCAGAGCTGGAGACTTGAATATCGATTACTGATGGCGAAATAGAAGGCAAAGTTGAATAACTCCTCCCTGCTGAATGCGTATTCTCTCTGTTAGCCTTCAATGACCAATACGTGTTAGATAGGAAATTCCTAACCTTTCCTCTCTCTATAAGCTGTACAATTTTTGAGGGTAGACCCTCGCCATCAAAAGATCTACTACCAGGAGCATGGGAGAGTGATGGGTTATCAATTAGTGTTAGAGACTCATTCAAAATCTCCTCGTCCTTCAAAATACTTTTGCCTCTAAATTTATTCTCTAAGGATAAAGAGTGCATAAGGAGGGGAATGAATAATGAGGACACAGCTTTAGGGGTTAATATGACACTATTGAATTTTAACCTCTCTTTGTTCATATTTTTATATAAATTTCTCTTCGTCACTATTTTATCCATAATACCCCTCTGGACGTCTAACTTCCCTATATCTCTACTGGAAATCCCCTCGTAAATTTCAGGAGATACGTAATCTCCAATTTTGAAATTATAAACTATTGACATGCCTACAAGACTCCTCTCCTCTTCTACATCCATACCCTCTGTGCTTATGATCTTAATTTTACTATTCACAGCCTCATAGTACTCATTGACCACATTCGCGTAATCCTTAGCTTCCTCAGTTTGCTTAGAAAACTCAAGTAATTTCTCCCTTACTTCTTCTATATCGAAGAACTTTAAGTTGATCTTATTTACAGGCTTTGAATATGGTAAGACGTTAAATTTATCTTCTTTAGATAACTTCATTGTTTCTATTGCCATCTCCAGTAAACTATCGTCTAATAAGTTTGAGTGAGCAAAACCTACTTTTCCATCCTTAATTACTCTAAGACCATAGCCTGTATCTCTTAGATTAAAAAAGTGAGCTTGTCTGTCTTTCTTATATTGTATTGAGGAGACTTCTACAGAGTATATTTCAGCGGTTACACCCATATCCTTCGCTCTACTAATCAATGAATACTCGTCCTTAACCAACTATACCACCCACCTTAACCTTTTCAACCTTCACATATGGACCTCCTGTACCTACAGGAACAGATTGACCGTCCTTACCGCAAAAACCTGGAAAAACATTAAACTCCTTAGATACACTTACCACACTTTTTAGTGTCTCTAAAGTGTATCCAGATATCCCTACAGTCTTCAAAGGTTTACTTATTTCCCCGTTTTCTATCAAATATGACTCCTGGATACCAAATTGGAAAGTTCCATCTGGACTAGTCTGTCCTCCACTTGGAGACACAAGTAAAATACCGTTTTTTGTCTCCCTTAATATCTCTTGATATGAAATATCTCCAGGAGCGAAATAAGTATTTCTCATTCTAATAAGGACAGGGCTCTTAAAGTCCTCCGACCTAGCATTACCTGTAGGCTTTTGACCTAAATATAATGAGTAAAACCTGTCTGTGAGAGATTCCTTTACCACGCCTTTATCGATAATCTTCACATCTCTGCCTTCTACCCCTTCATCGTCATACAAAGTCACTCCTATCCCTTCAGGATATTGAACCAATGGTGAATCCATTATTGTCACAGAGTCAGGGGCTATTTTCTTACCTCTTAAAGGAAATAATATACCGTTAGTTGAAAGGTCTGCCTCTGCCAAATGACCTATTGCCTCATGAGCGAAAACTCCTGAAACATCTGGAGATAATATAACAGTGTATAGACCTGCTTTAGGTGTCAAGCCAATAAATTGATTATTTATTCTCATTTTCACAGTATCTAATATCTCCTCCTCATTGAAAACTTCAAATGGATAACCTTGGTAGGAAAAATGACGATGATAGGCAGAAGATATAGTGTCTCCTTCCCTAGCTATTACGTTTATAGAAATTCCAGATAAGTAGTAAGATTGCTTTATTTCTCTACCTTCTGTACTATAGTACTCCTTCCTAATTTCCTCTTCTGCGTACCTTATGGTAACGCTCTTAATTCTTGAATCAAGATCAAATAACTTTTGCCTAAGTCTCTTAAGATCCTCCATTTTCTCATGGACAGATTTACTAACCTCATATCTGGGTTTCAGCATAATTTCATCATGCTTAGAAGGGAGAAGTATTATGTTTACATTCTCGTTACCTACTGCGCTATTTATGGCTTGCTTTACATTTTCCTCCTCAATTTCCTTCGAAGATGAAAAATATCCCCAATTATTTCTATACAACACTCTCAAGGAATAACCTCTTTCAGTTCCATAACTACTCACTTGCTCTCTATCTTCAGTAACAACTAACGATAATCCCTTAGATTTAAAGTAACGCAAATCCGCAAATGTTGCACCATATGATTCGGCTCTAGCTAAAACATCCATGAATAATTATTTGTAACACTTGGGTAAAAGTTAATCTTCCATATAATCTTTAAAAACTTAACACTCATAAGTCTACTATGCTTCTGATTGAGGATAGGGCTAAGGCTTTGGGAATCTTCGTAGCTTATACTGAGGTTGAAGACATTAAATTTGGGAGAAGTGCGGGGGAGTTAGAAACTGAGATAAAGATGGTAGAAGAAAAGTACAAAAACGAGAACCCAGAGAAGCTAAAGGAAAACACCATAATCAGAGCCTATAGAGACTTTTACTGGAAAATTGGAATAGATCCGACAAAAACTAGACCCAGCGGTGAAGCCTTAAGAAGGAGAATTAGCAGGAATGGTAGTATCCCAAGAATAAACAATATAGTGGACATTGGAAATTTGGTGAGTGCAGATACATTAGTTCCTATAGGAATTTATGATAAGGCTAGGTTTCAGTATCCAATATACCTTAAACTAAGTAGTGGGGGAGAACTATTTTATGCCATAGGCAGATCAGAGCCTGAAAAGATAGATCCAAACATACCAATATTAGTGGACAGTAAAGGAGTAGTTATGCATATCTATCCTCACCGAGACTCCACATTAACAAATGTAATTGAGACAACGAAAGATGTACTAATAGTCTCTGCAGGTGTAAAAGGAGTGAATGAGGACCTGGTGATTTTAGCTTCTAAAAGAACAGCTGAACTTTTAGTAAAATACGCAAATGGTAAGTGGAACGGTGATGTAAAATTAGCATAAAAATACTTCTCTTAGGTTACGGAAATGTCGGTAAAGCCTTTAGGAGTTTAATTCATGAGAAAAAGAGTAAGATAAGGGAATTAAAGGATATTGAGATAGCTGGAGTAGTGACAAGTAAAGGAATCATGTTAGGTGATAAACAGGATTTTACGGTGGACTATAAGGGCGATATATTCCTAGCTTACGAAAAATTAAATCCTGATGCTGTAATAGATACTTTACCAGCTAATTATAAGGATGGGTCTCCATCATTACAACTCTACATGAAGGTGCTTAAGGATGATAGAATTGTGATAACCGCAAACAAGGCACCGCTTGCATTAGCATTTAAGGACATAGTAGGAAAAGGAAGAGTCGGATTTCAGGCAACTGTAATGAGTGGAACACCTAGTATAAATCTGTTCAGAGTGTTACCGGGAAGTGAAGTCAAGAGAATTAGAGGTATTTTGAACGGAACAACGAATTACATACTGACCAAAATGTACAATGGTCTCAGTTTTACGGAAGCCCTCAAGGACGCTCAGACACTAGGTTATGCAGAGTCAGACCCAACAAATGATATAAGTGGATTTGATGCAGGTGCAAAACTCACCATATTAGCCAATTTAATGCTTAACTTAGACATAACCATAAGGGATGTGAAAATAGAGGGTATACAGAATTTAGATTCTGCAAAAAGAGATAATAAAAAAATCAAACTGATAGCCTATGCGGACGAAAAAACTGTCCAGGTAAGACCAGTCCCATTATTACCTGAGGATCCGCTATTCAGCGTGGATGGAGTTGAGAATGGATTAGAGATATCCACAGATATTCAGACCATAGTAATTAGAGGACCAGGGGCAGGACCAAAGAATGCAGCTTATGGATTATTATCAGATCTGATTTTAATGACGAGGGGATGGTATTAGATTTTAGACTAATGGTAAGAAAAATAAGCCTTCGACATTTTTCTCGCTGAAAACTTCTCACTATATTCTCTTTAATTACGCATAACCTCTGTAATAGTAAAAATTAGTGTAAGTCATAGAATATCTCTGATAACATACTCGACTTAATTCATACTCACAAAAGTCTATGAAGACTAGACTACTTGATAATTTATAGAATTAAGTCGCATGAATCTTAACTGTATAATGTTACAAAATGAACGATATGACAGCAGCTATCATAACTATGGCTAAGTATGGGGCAGAGAATTTGTATGATATCCATGATTCCTCTGGAGTGGGATTCCTCATAAGCCTAACATTGAAATACAACAAGACCGCAGTCGCAGCAAGCGTGATTATTACGTAAATCAAGTTAAGATATAACATGAGACCCAAGGCAAATGGAATCATTAGAATGTTTGAAATTGCTATTGCTCTTGCTGCGGTTTTATCATCAACTATAGCCGGAAGCATTGGTATTTCTGCGTTAGCATAATCTCTTTTATACCTCAGTGCTAAAGCCCAAAAGTGTCCAGGTGTCCAAGCAAACACTAGCAGTCCTAAAAGTAGTGATTCAAGATTAAATGAGTTTGACGCAGCAGCATAACCAGCCCATGCAGCCGCACTTCCTGCAAACCCTCCTATAACTATGTTCAGCCAAGTTCTTGGCTTCAGGTAGTAAGAATATACAAATACGTATACTAGAGAACCCAATAGAATGAAAAAGGCTGTAAGGGGATTTGCTAACAATCCAATCAATGACCCTAAAGCACAGGCTATACCGCCTACCATATATGCCTCTTTTCTTCCAACCTCCCCTTTCACTGTGGGTCTCCAAGACGTTCTCTTCATCACTTTATCCTTTTCTATTTCAAGCCCGCCATTTATTATCATTGAACCACCGGCTGCAATACTTCCCCCTATTAAGACGGGAATTAGGTTATACCAATTCCCCTTAAATGCGAGAATATATGAGGCAATAGCTACAACATCTAGCAGACTAACGACCTTAGGTTTCGCTAATTTAACGTAGTCAATTAATTTCCTCGATAGCGTAACTGACATTAATATATCATGACGATTTGTAGTTTATAAAGTTTTTACTAAAAATATACAACAAGAATACTAATATGAATTTTTAATAGCTCATTGTAACTTTCATGTCAACATTCCTTTTTCCTCTTACAATGATCTCGATCTGTGTATCACCACATTTTTTCCTTAGTACTATCTCATTTTCCCTAGGTACAACTCTGAGATTACCACAGTTATTTAATACTTTTAACTTCTGATAGTAAGGAGGTCTAATCTTTTTCAATGATCTAGAGAATAAGTAATTAAACATCTCTGATGGGTTATCAAATTTCAACTCCCCCACAGGGACTTTAAATATGACTTCAATGTAATATTCGCTCACATTCACTTTGATATTTTCGTACACGCTACTAAACACATACCCTATTATAAATGGAGCCACGGCAACAGCTACTAGTATCTCAGCAACGTAGGACTGCAGATAGTTGTAAGTAATTAAGAATGTGGTAAGTAAACAGATACCTATTGTTAAAGGCAAATATCTTAGGGTTTCAGTGAAGTCCCTTAAATATCTTGACACCATAAAGGATGATATGCTGCTACCACCAAAGGGTACAGCACCTATCAGCGTATAGTAAATAGCCTTCCGGTCCATACATATCTTTTACTTTTTCCACCTAAAAAGTATTATCAAAAGTTGTAGTGAGGGTTTTTTAATTGGAAGTTATAGTATTTTTTATGGAGACAATAATAGTAAAAAATGAACCACCATTCTTGCGAATCACATTAAATAGACCAGATAGATTGAATGCAATAAATAAAAAAATGATTGAGGAAATCAGAACTGTTCTAGAAGAGACAGTAAAGGACGAGAAAGTAAGAGTTATAATATTTACGGGAAATGGTAGGGCATTTAGCGCAGGTGCAGATATATCACAATTTAAGGAGCTGGAAGGTCTGACAGCATGGCAGTTTGCCATGAAAGGCAGAGAGCTTATGGACTATATCGAAAATTATCCTAAACCCACTATTGCAATGATTAACGGTTATGCTTTAGGTGGAGGTTTAGAGTTAGCTTTAGCCTGTGATATTAGAATAGCCTCAGATGAGGCTCAGCTAGGATTACCAGAAATTACGTTAGGAATTTACCCAGGCTTTGGAGGAACTCAGCGATTATTGAAATTAGTGGGAAAAAGTAGAACCTTAGAAATGATAATGTTAGGTGAGAGAATATCAGCAAAGGATGCAGAGAGAATAGGTTTGGTAAATAGGGTAGTTCCTTCCAATGACCTAGAAAAGGAAACGTTAAATTTAGCGTCTAAATTAGCTGAAAGACCTCCTCTAGCTATTCAGCTATCAAAGCTTATTGTAAATCAGGGAATGAACTCACCAATCACTGTAGGATTAAACATGGAGAGTTTAGGATGGGGAGTAATCTTCACTACAAAGGATTCAAAAGAAGGTGTTAACGCATTCCTAGAGAAGAGAAAACCTAACTTCAAAGGAGAATAAAATTACAGGAAAACTGACTCAAATCTCTCGTCAAATGCATGCTTAGATAGTTTTCCTTCTATTGGTAACTTATATCCACAATACTTACATCTCATATCTTCCTTCAAATGCCACTCTAATATCCTGAAACCGTATCTCCTAATAACCATCTTACCGCAATTTGGGCAATAGGTATTCTCATAAGGATGACCTGGAACATTTCCTAGGTAAGCGAAGTTAAACCCAAACTCTTTTGCAACTTTGTAATGAGCCTCCAATGTCTTTACAGGAGTCCATGGTAGGTAATCTAGTTTGTAATCAGGATGAAACCTAAGAAAATGAATAGGTATGTCTGGACCTAAAATATCATAAATCTTTTTCAGGAGAATTTTGGCAGATTCCAGGTTGTCCCCTATCTCAGGGATTATTAGGTCAGTTATCTCCACGTGTATTCCTCTTTTACTAAGCTCTCTAATAGTCTCGAGTATTGGCTCAGGACCTGTAGCACCAGTGTACCTCTTCATAAACTTTTCCTCGCCATTACCCTTAAAGTCAACAGTAACTGCATTAAGGAAATCTTTAACATAATCCACCAATTCAATACTCCAATAACCATTAGTGACCATTGTGTTAAATAGCCCATGCTTTCTAGCTATAACACCCGTATCATGAGCAAACTCTGCAAATATTGCTGGTTCGTTATAGGTATACGTAATTCCCTCACTTTCATAAGCTAGTGCCATCTCAACTATTTCTTCAGGGGAGATCTCTGTTCCCTCTGCTCTTCTCCTCTGGCTTATATCATAGTTCTGGCAATACATACACATCCAATTGCAACCAAAAGTTGAGAATGAAAATACTTTTGACCCAGGATAGAAATGAACTAAAGGCTTTTTCTCTATGGGATCTATATGGGCTGCAGCCACTTTTCCATAGACATCTAAATACAATTTTCCCCCTTTCACAGATCTAATACCACAAAAACCCACCTGATTTTCCCCAATCAGGCACTTCCTAGCACATGCTAGGCATCTTATTCTACCACTCTCAAATTTATATAAACTTGCCTCCTTTACCACAATTTAATTATTAGTCACTGAAGTAAAAAACCTCATCTACAAAATGAGATGTAAAAAATATCTTCATCACAAACATTATACTTCTTCATGTAGGATTTCTTAATTTCATCCTTTAGAATACTCCATTTCATCTCGTCAATGTACTCCGAACTGTATATTAGATACACTAAGTTTGATCCGTCGTCTAAATATTGGTCAACGACGACCGTTGAGTATTCTTTGCCCTTATCTTGTACTTCCACTATCTCAAGGTAAACGTCAACAACCTCAGCTCTCTCATTTAAGACCTTTAAGGCAAGTTTTGAAATCTCATTGGATGATACAGGCTGTTCCACTTCGTACTCAGTCTCCTTTGATTGCTCATAAAACTTCCTAAACATTTTTTTAAACCTCAAAATTCAATTAGTATCTACGAAAAGGGTAATTTATTACTATCCAAAATCTTTATATAGAGAAAATTTAAAGGAAGAACTCCGAGAAAAGGGAGTGAATGTAGTAGATGTAAGAGTATGCAAATACCTAGAGATTGATTTCTTTTATGACGAAAAGGTCGTAGAGATGTTAGGTCCACCAATCTCTACAGATTGTGATAACTGTAAATTTCAAGATCTATTCTATGACTTTAAGTTTTGGGAAACACATGAAAGTCTAGAGAAATTATGGAGAGTTGAGACAGATCCACAGAGGAAAAAATACCTACAAGCCTTAATTTTGATCTGCGCCTCAATGGTTAAATACTGTAAGGGACAAATACAGGTCTCTGACGACCTCATGAATAAGGCATTATCTCTTATATCCGATCTTCCTGAGGAACTCCTTCCTTTCTTTTATTTCAGCATCACCCTCAACTCCTAACGGAGTGAACCCATCCACGACACCTATTATACCTCTTCCCTGGTCTGTTTGGGCTACTAGAACTTGTAAAGGATTAGCAGTTGCCGCAAATATTCTGACAACTTCTTCGACACTCTTTATCCTATTAAGCACGTTTATGGGAAAACCATTTTTCAAATAGACTATGAAAGTATGACCTGCTCCAATTGCTAAAGCAGTTTTTTGTGCTATTTTTATCAGCTCTTCATCATTACCATCCCATCTCACTAATCTTTTTCCACTGGCTTCGCAGAAAGCGATTCCAAATTTTATTGAAGTGCTGGACGACGCTAGTGCCTCATATAGGTCTTCTACTGTCTTTATAAAATGGGATTGCCCTATTATTACGTTAGTTCCCTCAGGTATTTCCACCCTTACAACATCAATTTTGACACTCATAATATTAAATTCTCTATCGGGGGTAAAAATTTTCTCAGCCGAGGACCACTACATCATACCTCAGTCGTACTCCGCGTTCATCATTATACCTTTAGATAAGCATAATTTAAAGTGACCTCAGTGTTCCCATTAACAGTTATACTCTTTGTGAGTTTAAATGTTGTGAAGAATACTGTATAGTTGCCTGGCTGAACATAGAATATAGCTATTCCCTGATTATTTGTGGAGGTCTGATTTAGATATTTTCCATTGTAGTATAACCATATAGGTGCAGATGCCAATGGCTGTGACCCACCAAATGGACCGTAATTAACTATAACCTGGACTTCAAGCACGTACTTTCCGTCAACAGTAGAACCACCTAAATTGTTGACTTGAATTGTTGTCTTGTATGAACTTTCCGAAGCGTATACACCAACCGCAGTTATAAGTATAACAATTATCGCTAGGACTAGATAAAGCCTCTTATTCATAGTCACGTTATTATAATAATAGTAATATATAAGTTCATTCTAAAATACCCTGTGTCAAGTAAGCTTTTACTTGAAGCCTTTAAGATTGCTATTCGAGATAACTTACCACTACTCAGGAGGTACCTAATTCTTGGTGCATTTGACGGTATTCTTGTTGGTTTGAGTATACTAGTATCAACTGTCATAGTTGAGGCTAATTTCAACACTATACTTTTGGGTATAATGTCAGGGCTAATAGGTGTAGCCATGTCGTCTTTATGTAATACCTTAGTTGTAGAAATCAAGGAAAAAGAATTAGAACTGAGAAACCTAGAGAGACAAATACTGAAAAGCCTTAAGGGAACTATCATAGATTATTCGCAAAAAATAGGTATATTTCTGAACACACTAGTACACGGTTTATCTCCTTTCATCGGTATCGTAATAATAGTATTTTACTACTTCTCTGAGAATATGTGGATAACCATATTTCTGTCTTCTCTGATTTTATCGATTTTAGGATCCATTTACAGCGGAGAAATCAAGGAAAGGATAAACACAGCAATAATAATGCTAATAGCAGGTTTAGTAACTGCAGCACTTTCCATAGTTCTAACGAAAACTTTGGGATCTCCAGTCCACTAAAGCCACCAACCTGTTATGCTCCAACAACCAAATCTATTATATAACTCTATACAACTCTTCTTGTCCCCATTTGCACACTTTTCACAAATAGACCCGTAATCTTCTACAGTAGCTTTATCGCAAACGACCTTACCACAAATTTCTACACACTTCCTATTTTCGTAATATACGTAACAATCCACTTATAGTCACCTTTTTAAACTACTTATACAATATAAACATATGCCTAAAGATATACAACGAATCGATAAACAGTCTGAAATTATAACCGATAAGATTAAGAATGTGATAAGGGAAATAGAACAAAGTGATGAGGATCTTAAAGTAGTCGCCTTTATGGAACATACGAGCCCACCAGAAACTATTAAACCCAAAATAATAAAGTTTCATAAAGTTCTTGAACTACTAAGACTACTGGCTGATGATAATCCGATAGAAAAAGGTGTAGCAAAAGTTATGTTCCAATCCCCTACCACTGGGAGGGCAAAAGGATTAACTCCGACAATGATGGCAGGATTTCAGTATCTAAAACCAGGTTCAAAAACACAACCGCATTCACACAATATGGCGTCAATTTATTTAGTGGTGAGAGGAAAAGGTTACAGTATAATAGGTGGAAAGAAGGTAGAATGGGAAAATGGAGATGTATTTGTAGTACCGGCAAACCTACCTCATTACCATGTCAATACATCGGATACCGAGTCGATATTATTTGATGTAACAGACTCAGGATTGTTAGAGAGTTTAGGTATATTAGAGTTCAAAGAAGAGAGTGAAAATAACACGTAAACTACACTTAATTCTCTAGATGAAAATTCATACATAAAATAAGATTTGTTCTATTTTTTTGCTCCTTTCTCCTTTAAAAATCTTAAGACATTTATCAAGTTTTCATCTCTCCATTTTGATAGTTCCTGAAAGCTTTTACCTTTTATGAACTGGTACTCTTTCATTTGGTTTACAGCTTTAATAACTCCTGTGTAAGGAAACTTATCGTATTTTGCAAGGGTATACATCCATTCATTTGCACCATAACCAAATCCTCTGCTGAAAAAGTACTCTAATCCACCCTCTCCTCCACCTAAGTGATACGTTAGGAAGGGTCCCATAAATACCCATCTAAGTCCAATAGCGGCAGTTACAACTTTATCAATATCCTCTACAGTTGCAACTCCCTCGTCAATAAGATGCACAGCTTCTCTAAATAGAGCAAATGCAAGCCTATTTCCAATAAATCCTGGAACTTCTTTCTTGAGAACGACGACTACCCTTTTCAGTTTGTCTTCCATGAATTCTCTCGTAGATTGTATGACTTCCTCTGAAGTCTTTTCACCAGGCACTATTTCTACAAGAGGGAGAAGATGGGGAGGGTTCCAAGGATGCGCAATAATGGCCCTTTCTGGATGTCTTGACATGGACTTTTGGATCTCAGAGATTAGTAACCCTGAGGTGCTACTGGCTATGATTACATCTTTATCAAGTCTCTCATCCAATTCACCGAACACTTTCTTCTTAACTCCATAATCTTCAATAACAGCCTCAATTATGAAATCCCCTTTCAGAACATCATTAAAATCGGTAGTAGGAGTTATCAATTTCATGTACTCCTCTGGGCTCTTATCCGCCAGCTTATATTCATGCATAACTTGAAGATAACCCTTAATTTTGAGTATTCCTTTATCTAAGGTCTCCTTCTTCTCCGTGTAAAAGATATTTCTATATCCATGGACAGCTAATAAGGTACTCCAACCTGCTCCAATAATTCCCGCTCCTACAATAGAAACTACATTTACTTGTCTCATATTACTTTAAAAGTATAAAAAGTATAAGTATTTTTTGGATTACAATTAAAACGTCTCATTTACTATATATACTATTACTGACATTTTAATCCTATGGTAACAGAAACCTTAAAGACTTACATAACAACTGTGGTACCTAAGTTACAGGATAGATTTGATGCTAGGGAAAAAGCATTTTCGATATCAAGGGAGATCATTAGATACGCAGGAGAGGCAATATCTCTATCACATAGATTCCGAAAAGACGAGGCATTAAACAAGTACAAACTGGCATTGGAAAAACTGGACAATTTGAAAAAGCTAATAGAAAAATACCCAGAATTACTTTATGGCGAAATAGCTACTGCTTTCCAGGAAGTTGCAGAGGCAACAATCGTGATATCCATATATTTTAATCAGAATTTACTAATAGCTACAGATTTAGGAATACCAGACGCTTTTTACATCTTAGGTATAGCGGACGCTATAGGAGAGCTAAGAAGAAAAACATTAGAACACTTAAGGAAGAAAGAGCTGGAAGAAGCAGAAAAGACTTACCAAATGATGGAGGAATTATATGAGTTGTTATGGGAGTTGGAGTATCCCAAAGCTCTGGTTCCTAATTTGAGGCAAAAAATAGATGCAATGAGGAGAGTTTTAGAGGAAACACATCATGATATATTTTTGGCTTACCTGAGGTAATTATTTTTCACATAGCTCACTAGCTCTTCCGCTACATCAATATTGGTAGCCAACATAAATCCTTTGAACTCTGGAACGTCATTAAACTCGTTTATAACGTAATTTTTAGATTGGTGCTCCATTACATCTATGGATACGAACTCTCCACCTATAATACTCGTAGCCTTTAATACAGTCTCTTTTAGTTTATGGTCTACCTCTATCTGCGATGGATAACCGCCTAAAGCAATATTTGCTCTCCATTCGTTAGAAGGTATATTCCTAGCGTAACAACCTAGAAGCTCACTACCTATCACAATACACCTTATGTCCCTGCTTTTGTAGTTAATGTACTCCTGAACTATGTGAACTTTAAGAGCAGAGTTGCCCATCAACTCCCTATGTTCAATTATGGTTTTACCTTCGAAAATGTCCCTTATGAGAGATACTAGTCTTCCCCAGCTACCTATTGGTGGTTTATCTATCAGTGGAAATCCTTTTTGTTCATAGGCTTTTAATGCAGCATCTGATGACATGGCAATTATAGAGTCAGGTATTGGTATGCCCTCTCTATACAGCTTTGAGTATGTTAAAATCTTGTCTCCACATAAACTAATAGTATCACTTGAGTTTATGGTGTGAACACCAGCTGATTCCAAAACTGCTGATGCGTAGAGTGCCCTATACATACTTATAGGTCTTATGATTGCCACATCATATCTTCCTAAGGCTTTGTTAAAAGGTAAGGGCTCTTGTGCCACATTAATTACATCATATTGTAATTGAAATTTTTCCAGTGCTTTAGCAATTAGTTTTTCCTCTTGTCTTACTATGTCAACGACAAGTGCTACTCTCATATACCTGCCCCATACTCACCTATTTCATAGAAAGTCATGTTACTTTTTCTTAATAAGAATGCCTTTGTTAACTCCTCACCTAACCTACCATTTAATATTATAGGTACGTTATAATCAACGGCAATACGCCTCACCTCATAATCTAAGCTTTTAAGATATCCATCGGTTACAACTATTTCAACTTTTCTGTCTTTAATTAGTTCTACGCTTTTACCACTACTTGTAACTTCATAACCATAGATGGGAGCATCAGAGAGAGTATAGACCGTCATGCCGTATTCAGATAGGTTTCTTGCAGACGCTTGTAAATACTCCACATTCGATCTTCCATAAACTAGGGCAATACCTTTTTGATCAGGTAATCTATTTGGAGACGAGGACAGCCAGCTCTTCAATAATGCATCATAGAAATCTACACCCAACGATGCAGCTTCTCCAGTGCTTCTCATCTCAGGACCTAAGAAGGGATATGCGCCCTTCAACTGCGCCCATGAGAATTGAGCTGATTTGACTCCCCATGATTTTGCCTTAAGTTCAACAAACTCGTCAAAGTCAAATCCCTTTATCACGCCTGTAAGAGCGAGGTCAATTATGTTCTTCCCAACTACCTTACTACTGAATGGCATAGATCTACTAGCTCTGAGGTTCATCTCAATAATGTAAGGAGTTCCGTTCTTAACTACGAATTGGACATTAAATGGACCCTTAATATTCAGTTCACGAGAAATTGAGTGAATTGACTCCTTCATTTTATGAACCGTTTCAGGACTCAGCTTCTTAAATGGTATACTAATAGTTGCATCGCCGCTATGCACTCCTGCCTCCTCTACATGCTCAAGTACAACACCATAAACACCTCTACCATCAGAAGCACCATCTATCTCAGCTTCTATTGCATTATCAATGTATTTAGATACTACCACAGGATGTTCTGAAGAGATCTCTGTGGCTTTCTTTATGTAAGATACTAATTCTGTGTCATTGTAAACTATTCTCATTGCCGAACCGCTAAGGACATAGCTTGGTCTGACCAAAACTGGATAACCAACCATTTCTACAAATTTCCTGACCTCCTCAATTGATCTTGCAGATATCCAATCAGGCTGCTTTATGCCTAGCTTATCAAGTAGTCTTGAAAACTTTTCTCTATCCTCAGCTATATCCACACTGTGTCCAGAGGTACCCAGTAATTTGACACCATTCTCTTCAAGTTTCTTCGATATTGTATTCCCTATCTGACCTCCGGCGAATGTCGCAACATAGTTAAACTTCTCCTTCCTTACAAGATCTAAAATCCTTTCCACCGATATTTCATCAAAGTACAATTTCCTGGCGATATCCCAATCAGTTGAGACTGTTTCAGGATTATAATTAATTATTGTAACTTCATCAAAATACTTTGAGGCAGAGTCTAGTAGAGAAACTACACCCCAATCAAACTCAACTGATACACCTATTCTAAAACCACCTGCGCCGACGATAAGCAATTTTCTTATACCGTTCGAAAATTCAATGTCGTCCTCAGTTCCGTTATAAGTCACGTACAGGTAGTTTGTAACTGCAGGCCATTCGCCAGCTAGAGTATCTATTTGCTTAACTTTAGGCTCAATTCCATACTTTTGCCTTAGTTCCCTGATATCCTTCTCACTTAGACCTACCGCGCTAGCTATCTGATAATCACTAAAGCCTAAACGTTTAGCAATTGACAGAGTCTTCTGGTCTAATCCCTTATTGTTCTTTATGCTTTCATAGAAATCTACTAAATTCTTTATTTTGTTGAGGAAGAACTTATTAATACCAGTCACTTCATAAACTTCGTCAATAGTCGCACCCTCTTTAAAAGCCTTTGAAGCATAGAGGAACCAATATGGTCTTCTCTCCTTTAACATTCTTAATGAGTCGATTTTAGTCATCTTCGAATTATACACTTTTCCGCCAATTATTCCAGGCTCTCCTAAGTCTAGCATTCTAACGGCTTTCTGAAGAGCCTCTTCAAATGACCTCCCTATACTCATTACCTCTCCTACACTCTTCATTTCAGTTGCTAGAGAGTGCTCGACATTTTCGAACTTATCAAGATCCCATCTAGGTATCTTTATTACCACATAATCTAAACTGGGCTCAAAACATGCACAAGTTGATCCAGAAACTTTGTTTAAGACCTCATACAGTTCATATCCTAAAGCTAGTTTTGCTGACACATAGGCTAGAGGATAACCTGTTGCTTTACTAGCCAAAGCACTAGATCTTGACATTCTTGGATTAGTCTCTATTATATAATATTCATAAGCTAAAGGATTCAGTGCAAATTGAACATTACACTCACCTACTAGATCGATAGATTTAGCCACATCAATTGACATACTCCTCATGTCCTGGAACTCCTTATTATCCAAAGTTTGGCATGGTGCAATAACTGTTGACTCACCGGTATGAACTCCCATTGGATCTAGATTCTCTATACACGCTATGACTGCTGAATTTCCGTGTTTATCTCTCATTACCTCATACTCAAGTTCAATCCAATGGTGTAAGTACTTCTCTATGAGGACTTCATGAATATAACTCTGGCTTAATGCCCTACCGATATCTCTTTTCAGATCTTCTTCACTCCATGCTACTGTGGAACCTCTTCCACCTAAATTAAAGCTCACCCTGACCATTACAGGATAGCCTATCTGTCTTGCTTTCTCGAGTGCCTCCTCCTCTGATCTTGCAGAAAGGCTAGGAGGTACAGGTAGGTTGACGTTAATCATTGTTTCCCTGAATTTCTCTCTGCTCAAGGCTCTTTCTATACCTTCTATAGGTGTACCTAGAACTTTTACACCATATTTTTTCAATATCTCTTTCTTGTATAAATCTACACCGACATTCAATGCTGTTTGCCCGCCAAAACCTATCATTATCGCATCTGGTCTCTCCTTCTCTATTACCCTCTCTACAGTCCACCAAGTCACAGGAATCATATAGAGTTTATCTGCGAACTTTCTACTCGTCTGGACTGTTGCGACATTAGAGTTTACTAATATTGTTTCAATTCCTTCTTCTTTCAGAGCCTTTAGTGCTTGACTTCCTGAGTAATCGAATTCTGCTGCCTCAGCTATCTTTATTGGACCTGAACCAATTACCAAAACTCTTTTTACGTTCTCACGCATCTCCTACCACCATTTTCTTAAATTTATCAAAAACCCAAGTTACATCCCATGGACCGGGTCTAGCCTCAGGGTGAAACTGAGTGGTAATTATGTTGTACTTTTCATGTATCCAACCCTCAACAGTTCCGTCATCTGGATTATAAAACCAAACACGTGTGTGAATAGGAACATCTTGTTTTGAAAGTATTGCGTAACCATGATTATGGGTAGTAATGTAGCTCTTTCCAGTGGTTGTATCTATAACAGGCTTATTGATGGCTCTATGACCAAACTTCATCTTCTTAACTTTTCCTCCTAAAGCCATGGTAGCTATCTGGTGACCCAAACATATCCCTAATGTGGGAAGATTGTACTCAATTATCTCTCTGAAGTTTTTCACCAAATCAGTGAGAAGATTTGGATTCCCAGGACCATTACTAAACAGTAATCCTTTGGGATAAAAGTCCATTATCTTGTCCGCACTATAATTGCAAGGAACTCTAACCACGGTAAATCCTCTCAAATATAACTGATACAAAATCCCGTGTTTAATTCCGCAATCAACTACAACTACAACATCGCCTGTCTTACCTTGGTGAATTATAGGAGCCTTTGGTGAGGTATACTGAATAAAGTTCATTTCGTCATATTTTTTCTTCAAATATTCCTCCGGATTATTTACTTCAACACCTGAAGCGATTATTCCCATCATTACTCCTCTTGATCTAACTCTCTTTACAACTGCCCTCGTGTCTATTCCATAGACACCTGGAATTCCTTCACTGAGAAGCCATTCATGTAAAGTTTGTTTTGAGTTCCATTTGAAAGGTTCTGTTAGTTCTGATATAACTAGGCCTTCAGCTTGAATTCTCTCTGATTCAAAATTAGTGAGTATGCCATTGACATAATTTTTCTCAGGAACACCATAATTTCCTATCAAGGGATGTGTAATTACAAGGATTTGCCCTTTGTAGGAAGGATCAGTCAAACTCTCTGGGTAGCCATTCATGGACGTTGTAAATACTATTTCACCGACTCGTATACCCTTGGCACCAAAGCCTATTCCTTTCATTAAAGTTCCATCTTCTAGATATACGTATCCTGGTGTATCATTGTTGTAATAATCCATCTTCTATCACTCCCAATTGACCCATCTTTTCTATAACACTTTCCTTATATTGCTTAAATTTTTCATGTTGATTATTGAGTCTCTTTTCTTTAATTTCAATTTCCTGTGTCAATAAACTTGGATTTGGAGATCCAATTACCTTTTTATTTTCTATGGATTTTGTGTAAGAAATTCCAGCTACGAAAGTGCCCGCTTTAATTTTGTTTGCCACATCTATATAAGCTTTTCGATAGGGAATGCCGGAAATAGCCATTTCTTCAGCTAAATCAGTAGCTGTTAAGCCTTGTATTTCTCCAAAATTTTTGATTTGAATATTTTGAATTATGTCTCTTGTAATATGTATTGATGGTATCACATGTTTGATACAATTCCAATAATGTTTATTCATCTCCTGCAGATCGAGATTATACCCAGAAGGTAAACCTTTGTAAATCATCATTAGTGACGATAAATCTCCATAACATTCTCCCACCTTTGTTCTCAAGATCTCCATCGTTACACTATTTCTCTTTTGAGGCATAAGGCTACTAGTACTGACATGACTATCTGGAAGTTTAATTATATTAACGAACATAGAAGACAGTAGTATCATATCCTCGGCAAATCTACTTAACACTAGCATTAGTAATGTCAGTGAGGATATTGCATTAATGAAATCTATCCTTGAAGAGGTTGACGATATTGTATTATAAAGTACATCATCAAAGCCTAACAGTTCAGCCTCTCTCTTCCTATCTATCTTAACATTACTACCTACTATTGCTCCGCTACCTAATGGACTTCTATTTATTAGTTTCAGGGAGTTAAACAAAGCCTCCCATGGTGTGTTTAACTCTTCTTCCAAATACATGAAGTAATGAGCCAAAGTAGTGGGTTGAGCAGGCTGGAAATGGGTATAAGATGGCATAATCGTGTTTAGGTTTTTCTTAGCCTGTTCGATTAAGGACTTCCTAAGTAAGTAAAGTTCTTCCATAATGTCAAAAATATATTCTCTAGTTCTTAGTCTCAGGGCTGTAGCTACATGATCATTTCTACTGCGACCAAGTCCAACCCAACCTCCCTCTTCTCCTATATTCTTTATAATATAATCCTCTAAAGCTTCATGAACGTCTTCATAGCCTGAGGAAGGGTAATCTTTGAAGGAATTTATTGCACGAATGATCTTTTTTGCAGTATCCTTAGAGATGTAATTAGATAAGTATAGTTCTATAACATGAGCCTTTAAAGTAAGCTTGACTTCTTCTACAATCTCTTTATCAGATTCATTAGAGGAAGTGTACGAAATTACAAAATCTTTATCAGAGCCCCATCTTCTATATAACATTCATATCCCTCTCGATTTTCTGGCCACCAATGAGTGCATACCAAAGATCTCTATGAAACCTCTAGCCATCTCGTCAGATGGATACCAGCCCTTATTGTAACTTGCTATCTCCTCAGAAAATGGAGAGAACTTTCCTTTTCTGCCTAAGATTTTCATGTTACCATTTTCAACCTCAATAAATACCTCCCCCGAGATCCATTTATTTAGATTATCTCCAGCTATCTGGATAGTCTCTCGTAAAGGCTCAAACCATAGACCCTGATAAACCAGATCACTCCACTGACCATCAAGAGATCTCTTAAATCTAAATTCTAGTGGAGTGTAAGTTGATTTCTCTAAGTCCTTATGAGAATTAATTAAAACTAGTGCAGCAGGTACCTCATAGACTTCCCTCGATTTAAAGCCCACTACTCTGTTTTCAAGATGTTCAACTCTTCCAAAACCTCTTGAACCAACGAGCTCATTAAGTACTTGAATAACCTTAAGTAAATCCATTTTTTCTCCATTGACTTCCACAGGAAGACCCTTATCAAAGGTTAAGGAAATCTTAAGTTTGTCATCTTTTGTCTTCTTAGTCCACTCAAATGCGTCCTCAGGAACCTCCTTTGATGGATCGGAAATTATATCTCCTTCTATACTTCTTCCCCAAAGATTTTCATCTATACTATACTTACTACTTTCTGTCTTTATTGGAATTCCTTTCGATTTAGCATATTCGATTTCCTTATCCCTTGTCATATTCCATATTCTTGCAGGGGCTATGATCTTTGCCTCAGGGTACAACGCCTTAACCGCTAAATCAAATCTAACCTGATCATTACCTTTTGATGTCGAGCCGTGGGCGATTGCCTCCGCACCTATTTTCTTGGCTATTTCGACTACCTTTTCAACTATTAATGGTCTTGCTAAGGCTGTTGAGAGAGGGTATATATCTTCATATAAACCATTCATCTTTATTGCGTATGAGATATATCTTTCTGCAAAATCCTTTTTTGCATCTATAGTATAATGTTTTATTGCTCCTGCTATATAAGCTCTTTTTTCTATTTGATAAAAATCATCCTTTTGACCTACATCCACTGTAACTGTTGTAACATCAGCGTTGAAGGTTTCTCTTAGCCATCGAATAGCAACAGTCGTATCTAATCCTCCTGAGTATGCAAGTACGATTTTCATTCCGCAAATTAGAATCAAAAAATGGTATTTAAGATGACGAGATAATTAAAAATACGTTATTCTTTACATATAGAATGTTAAAGGACTCCTTTAGCCGTTGACCTCTTCCTCTTCACATAATAGTCTAAGGCTTGTTTTAGAAAATCTGTTCTGCTCTCTAAACCCATTTCAGATACAAAGTAATCAATTTTGTTTACAACGTCTTCCCTCAATCTGACGCTTACAACTTTTTTCATTCTCTCTCAAATAGAAAAAAGTAATTTAATAAATTAAAAGTCTTCCTTTTAAAGAGGACAGTTAACTATGAGGAGTATTACCTCAAAAAATTATCTCTCTTATTAACTTACTGATGTAAGTATTACGGCTTGCTTTTCTTTCTTATATTCTTCTAATCTCTCCAACATTGTCTTTATTGTTGATGTAAGAATTTCCTTATGATACTTCCTCACGTGCTCTTCTGTATCCTCCTTAGGAATCGATGTATTACAGAGTGTACAATAATATAGATCTCCGTCTGTTCTTTTAACAATCGGTTTAACGTCCTTTGATATGCCTTTAATAATCGGGAGAATCTTCTTAGCCCTTCCTTCGCTTCCACTCTTTTCAATAATCCTTTGAGCATATCCCCTGAGTTGATGCTTTGATATCTGATACTCGTATGCTACTGTAGCTGGACCTTCTCCTTTTACTAGGTATTTTTCTAATGCTTCTAGAATATAGTCGCTACCACCTAATATCTTTAGTGCGACATAATTTACTAAAGATTTTATATCCATTTGTTTCATATTAACCACTAGACACCCATATTGTACTCAGAGTTTAAAAGGACTATATTATATATTATAAATATACAATAGAATTTTTGTAGGTTGAAATCTTTATACCATTACCTTCTGTTACTACTCCCAATTCGTAAACCACATCATTTCTCTTTGCTAAGGTATCAATTACATCGTCTTTCAATTTTTTGTCCACAAAAATTACCATTCCGACTCCCATATTGAACACCTTATACATTTCCTCATGACTAACTCCTGCACTCTCTATTGCCTTAAATATATCCAAAGGCTCAGGCATTTTAAGAGATATTCCAAACTTGGTTATCCTTCTTAACTTCGAAAAGGAACCACCGGTTATGTGTGCAACAGCCTTAATTTTATCCTTAACAGACAACACTGATTTTACATAGATTTTTGTGGGTTTCATTAACTCTTCAGCCCAATCGTCTAATCTTAACTTTCCCTCATCTATCAACTTCCTTATGAGAGAGTAACCATTGGAGTGAACCCCATTACTAGCTAAGCCTAAAACCACATCTCCAGGTCTCACATCTTCCCCAGTTTTCAGTGCATCAGCAATTCCAATAGCAGAGCATGATAGATCATATCCTTTGATCACACCAGGCATTATTGCAGTTTCACCTCCTATAATATTAACCTCTGCCTCCTCAGCACCTGCTTTCAACCCCTTCATAACTTTCTGTATCACGTCGTCCATTTCCCCTTCCAAAGCTAAATAATCAACAATAGCTATCGGTCTTGCACCAACGCAGACTATATCATTAACGTTCATAGCAATGCAGTCAACTCCCGTGGGCTCTATGATACCTGTCTTTAACGCCAAAAGAGTCTTAGTACCTACCCCATCCACATGCATTGCCAAATACTTGTCATCAAACTTTATCACGCCAGCATAATGCCCTATTCCCACTTCAAGCCTAGATGAACCCAAATAATTAGCTATGAAATTATGGTACTGCTTAAGTTTGTCTAAATTTACGCCAGATTTACTGTATTCGCTCACCATAGACCACCATTTGGTGACCAGTCTGCACTTACGCCCAAAATTCCCTTAGATTCACGGGACTTATACGAAAATCTCACTATTTCGGCTTTTTCCTCCTGCTGAGAGATAGTCCTTCCAATATCGTGTCTAAATATCAATTTTGTATCCGAAGAAATCAATGAGAAACACCTATCCAGTTTCTCTACAGCTTTATCATAGTCATCAACCACTGTAATTTCAAGGGCTCTCGAACCTTTTGTTATAAGTTTTCCCCCTTCCTGTGATATTGAACCGAAATATACATTACAACCTATCTCCCTCATTCTAGGTAAATCCAGCCAAATTGTATGCCCAGTTGCCATATTCTTATCTAATGGATAACCTAAGGGTGCTACGGCTTTAACAATTGACGGTTTCTCATTAATTTCTATTTTAGCTTTATTCAAGTGAGAGGTTGCAAGCAACTCTAAGGTTCTTCCGAAATCACTAGTAATTCTAGGAATTATGGCTGAGGTCTCAGGATCCCCTAATCTTGAATAATACTCTATGATCGTGGGTCCCCATATGGCAGTTAACATCATTTGACCAGAAAGTATACCAACATAAGCCTGTTTCACTTCCTTTGCAATTGCATCTGCAGTTTTTCTAACTATCTCAAAAGATTTATCAAATTCCTCCCTATTTATAAACGGCAATAAGTAGTCTGGTCCAGATATAGACCCCATACCACCGGTCTCCGGACCTATTCCGTCCTCATATGCGTTCTTATAATCTTGAGCTAAAGGCAGAGGCAAATAGCTTTTACCATCGGTCAGAACGTGAAGAGTATACTCCGGTCCATCTACTTTCTCTTCAATAAGAATTTTCACATCTCCCTTTACCAAGCTAGCAACGTTCTCGACACCTTTACTTAAAGCGCTTCTTTTTTCCTCACTTAAATAAGCCTGTAAATCTGCGACCACTTTAACTCCTCTACCACCTACTTGTTCTGCCGGTTTAACTGCAACTGAGCCGCCATATTCGAGAATAAATTTAGCAGCTTCCTGCATGTTATTAAAATATCTGAATCTGAGCCTTCCTGGAATTTCATATTTCCACATTAACTCTCTCATCCAAACCTTAGATTTCTCGATCATGGCACCATCTGCATTGGGTCCAACTACTGGGATACCCTCTTTTCTGAACTCATCTGCTATACCATGGAATAAAGGCTCTTCTGGACCAATTACGCCAAAATCTGGATTCACTTGTTTAATAGCTCTCCTTACTTCCTCAACTGAATTTATATTTCCTATCAAGTACTCGCCATTAGTCTTCATAACAATCTCATTTATTCCTGGATTTTTGTAGCTTGAAAGAGCGAAGACTCTATATCCTTCTTCAGAAGTTCCTAGTGCTTCTGCTAATACATTTTCTCTTGCTCCTTCACCTATTAAGAGAACTTTCTTCATGCCGATCACCATTTAGGAAAGAGGTTAGTCATGCAACCAACGCATAAATTTCTATGACCAACTACTTTGTAAAGTCCCTCAAGACTTAGCCAATATATTGAGTCTGCACCCATAACTTTAGTTATTTCGTTATCCGGAAGATTGGCTGCTATGAGCTCCTTTTCTTCAGGAACTTGCATACCATAGGGGCATTTGGCAATTAGCTTAGGACTGCCAATTAGCACATGTACTTCCTTGGCTCCTAATACTCTTAAGTTAAAGATGGTGTTCTTTAATGTTCTTCCAGTTACCATAGAATCATCAATTAATATTACTCTTTTTCCCTTAACGGCAGACTTTATGGGATTAAGCTTTAACTGAACACCAATAACCTTGAGGAAATCATCCGAGGCTAACATAGTCCTTATAGGACTGCCTGTCCTGGTGAAGCCTAAAGAGAATGGTATTCCGGATTTACGGGAATAGCCTATTGCGTATGGTATTGCAGTGTCTGGAACTCCTATTACCACATCTCCTTCAATTTTCCTCTCTTCAGCTAACTGTTCACCTATCCTGACCCTTATATCGTAGATATTACCATCAAAAACGTAACTGTCTATCCTTGACTGATAAACTATATCAATAGAGCAATATCTAGAGGACGATGATTCCTTAAGTCTCTTGTACGACACAGAATATGAATCTATATAAACTAGTTCTCCTGGCTTTATTTCCCTTTTCAACTCACCACCAATCACTGAAATACCTGGTGTTTCAGAAGACAGTATGGCTAGATCAAATCCGAAACCTCCTATTTCCAGTGGCTTTACTCCAAGTTCATCCCTATAACCGATCATTCTTCCGTCTTTTGATAGGAAGACTAAAGAGAAGACTCCATCAGCTTCCATTAGGGCAGTCTCAGGATCCTTGTATAGCTTTTTACTGAGTTCATTGAGATCAGTCTTCACTACTCCATCTATGGATAAAACCCCATAATCTGTGGTATAAGGATACTTCTTTTCTAATCCTGTATATGCGACACCAGCCCATCCCTGAATCTCTGGAAGCTCTAAGTCTTCAGGTGCTGAGTCTCCTGAGATGGTAAAAAATCCTTTATCGCTTAATGTCGAGATACCACTTCTTGAATAGCCTCTATGTTGCAAGCCTATTATACCGTAGTACAAAAACTTACTTATGTTCCAGATTTTATCAAATGCATATACACCTAGTATACCTGCCATCACACTCACCCTTTCATACTTACACTGAGTTTAGAAAAATCATACGAATGTTTAAGAGGATACATACCTGAAAAACATGCGTGACATAAATCTTGTCTACCAATTGCCTTAATCATCTCATCTATAGAGAGGTATTCAACAGAATCTGCTCCAATTGACTTTGCAATCTCCATCTCGTTTTTATCATTTGCGATTAATTCCTTCTTGTTCGGAAAGTCTATACCCATATAGCAGGGATACCTGATCATAGGTGAACCTATTCTCACATGAATCTCACTTGCACCATTTTCTCTAATTAGTTTCACTAATTTTTTCATTGTTGTGCCTCTAACTATAGAATCATCTATTAATATAATTTTCTTGTTTCTTACCACCTCACCAACAACTCCGAATTTCTCCTCAACAATACTTTCCCTCTTATCCTGGGAAGGCATTATAAAAGATCTCTTAGATACAGACGTTCTGACCAATCCATATTCCAGAGGAATTCCAGATTTCCTTGAAAACCCTAGGGCAATTGGCACAGAGGACTCCGGTACAGGAACCACAATATCTGCTTTCGCTGGATGGTTCTCAGCTAATATCTCGCCTAACCTCACTCTAGCCCTATAGACTGAAACTCCGTCTATTATTGAGTCAGCCCTAGAGAAGTAAATATACTCGAAGGAACAAAAATGAACTTCGTCCCTAGCTACGATCTCGCTTTCAATTGAGCCATTCTTGATGTATATCATCTCACCGGGTTTAACATCCCTAATCACTATTCCTCCCAACTGCCTTATTGCAGAATCTTCAGACGCTATAATATAGCCTGAGCCTAATTTACCTAAAACCAAAGGTCTAAAGCCTTTGGGATCTCTTAGACCGATTAGTTCACCCTTATTGGTTAAGACAACTAAGGAATAACCACCATCTGCTACGTCCACCAATTTTCTTATCCCTTGCCTTATATCTTCTTGGTTTTTCAGTACTTCATAAATGAATTCAGTATCAATCCTCACGTTATAATTAATGTAATTTGGAATAGTTCCATTAAACGCTAGAGCGATTTTACCGTCGCTTAGGGGCTGAGCTTCATCTATTACTCCCCGTCCTGTAGTCGAGTATCTTACGTGACCAATAGAGAAGTTTGACGATTTAAGAATTATTGGGTCTAATGCGTCTTCCACAAGTCCTAGTCCCTTAACAGTACTAAGTCGATCCTTATCGAGGAATGTTATTCCAGCCGATTCCTGACCTCTATGTTGGAGAAACTTCAAAGTCTCATATACAATTCTTGGTGCATCGGGAACATTGTGAATTCCGACTATTCCGCAATGTTCCTTTATCTTGCTAATCACTTGTCACCTCTTCTAGATATCTATGATAATTATTTACTTCTTTAGTCAGGTCTATTTTCTTTCCTTCCCTTAACCACATTACGTATTGTTCTCTAGTGACTTCTCCTATCTTAGATACATAAATTCCTCTACTTTGGCTTTCGAGCCAATTAATATCATCTTCTCTTTCACTCAAAACAATGAATCTTCCTCCATTTTCAGAAAACAGCTTGGAAATTACGTCATCGGTATCTGAAGGTATTAAATTAGTATCAATTGAGACGCCGAATCCCCTTACAAGTATAGGTAGCAACGCTCCTACTAAACCGCCTTTACTAATGTCTTTTGCGAAGATTATTTTCCCATCATTTATTGCCTTAATCACAAGTTCGCTTGACAGAAGTTCCTCATTTAACCTAGTCTTAGGTACGTCTCCATAATTTCCAAATATTTTAGCCAATAGTGAACCTCCCATCTCCTCCCTGGTAAATCCAATCATAATTATTGACGCACCCTCAGTAATCTTAGGTCTCAAAAACTTGTCCTGTACTAATCCAGCCATGACAACCAATGGTGTTGGCTTAATTGGTTTCCCCTCCTTATTCTCGTTGTAAAATGAGACCTTACCCCCAACTATAGGGGTACCGAAATACTTTGAAGCCTCTGCTATACCCCTTACTGCCTCAACAAATTGATAGTATACTTCAGGTTTCTTAGGATCTCCGAACTGTAAATGATCTACAACACCTATTCCCTTAGCGCCCACTGTGGCTAGATTTCTATATGCTTCTGCTACAATATATCTACCACACTCATAAGAATCTTCTGCGCATAAATCAGGGTTAGCATCACCCTTGATTGCTAATAGCTTACCATTTGGTAAAGATATTAAGCCTGAATCAGCCTCTCCGGGTTTGAGCACTGTAGATGTTCCTACCTCATAATCGAACTGGGAATATGCCCAGAACTTGCTTACAAGGTCTGGATAAGACAGAATCTCCTTCACAGCTACTTCTAGGTTTATATTGGGTTTTTCATAATATACTGAGTACTTAGTTTTTTTAACACCCCACTTATATCTAGGTGGATTCAAGAGTAAACTCGAGGGTAAATTCACAACCTCTTTCCCCTTGTATAAGAATCTAATACTAGTATCATTAGTGAACTCTCCAATAACTGCGCAAGGATATTCATAATACTCAAAGGCTTCACAAACCTCCTTTACTCTCTCTGGTTTTACAGCAAATACCATTCTCTCCTGGGTTTCCGAGACTAGAATTTCTCCAGGTGTTAAATCCTTGACACGCAAGGGTATCTTATCCAGCTCGACCTCTACACCTAATCCGTTAGCCATTTCAGTGATTCCGACAACTAGCCCACCACCACCTAAGTCCTTAATTGCCTCTACTTTATCAGCGATTTGAAGAGTTACATCTAAAACTATTTTCCCAGCAAAGGGATCTGCAATCTGAACTGCACCTATCTCATCTTCTCCGCTAAGTTTCCTAGATGCAAAGGATGCACCACCAAGTCCATCCAGACCAGTTAAACCAACAAGAACGATCTTTAGCCCTGCCTCCTTTACTACACTTGGTACGATCTTATCCTTCTTTACAACACCTAGTCCAGCTACATCAACTAATGGATTATCATTATACGTTTCGTCAAACGCTAGCTCACCTGCAACTACAGGAACACCTATACTATTTCCATAAAATCCTATACCTGCTATTATGTTCTTTAACAGCCATCTATTTCTTGAATTATTAAGATTACCAACCCTTATCATATCAAGTAAGGCTATAGGTCTAGCGCCTTTACTGATTATATCTCGTATTATTCCTCCAATTCCTGTGGCTGCTCCGTTAAAAGGATCAATAGCAGATGGATGATTATGGCTCTCCAGTTTGAGGACTACAGCCCATCCATCGCCTACGTCCAACGCCCCTGCGTCTTGCCAATCCTCTATACCCATTACTACTCTTTCGCCCTCACTGGGAAAACTCCTCAAGAATATTTTTGACGATTTATATGAACAATGCTCTGACCATAGGGCATCTACAACTAACCATTCCTCCTCTTTCGGCTCCCTCCCTAAAAACTTCCTCACTAGCTCCATTTCCTGAGAGGATAAACTAAGCCTCAATTCTTTTCAACCCCCTTAATAGCAATAAACCATCTGTCTCCCCGTCTGGAGACGTTAAATTAAAAGAGGCTCTTTCAGGATGAGGCATCATACCTATAACATTACCACTCTCATTAGCTATACCTGCAATGTTATAGATAGAGCCATTAGGATTATTTTTATCATCAACGTTACCATTCTCGTCAGAGTAGAGAAAAACTGCAATTCTTTTTGCCATCTCAGAGTCATTATGGTAATATCTTCCTTCAGCGTGAGCTATGGGTACTCTAACTACAGTTTTAGTTAAACCTCTGGTGAGAACAGTGTCAAACCTATTTACCTTTAGATAAACCCATTTGCTCAAGAAACGTAAATTCAGGTTAGGTAATAATGCACCCTGAAGTATCCCACTTTCCACCAAGATCTGAAAACCATTACAGATCCCGATAACTACTTTTCCAGCATCTGCCATCTCTTTTATTTTTTTCATGGTCTCTGTACTAGCAGCAATACTCCCAGCTCTCAGATAATCTCCGAAGCTGAATCCACCTGGTATAATTACTGCCTTAAAGTTATCAGGATCAAAGTCCTTATGCCTAACTATTTCACTCTCTACCCCCACCTCTTTAAGAGCCTTATAGACATCAATCTCGCAAGTGGTTCCTGGGAACTTAATTACTGCTACCCTCACTCCTTGACACCCTGATAATGATCTTATGAACAATGGGGTTGAACAGTCTCATCTCCTCAGCTATTCTCTTCACTGTCTCTTGAGCTTCTTCAGAAGAATTACTCTCTATTCTGAAAAGTAAATACTTGCCAGCTCTGGTTTCTCTTACGTTATTTGTAGATTTCTGTACAACATAACGTTGAATTGTCTCTCCTTCAGGATCTCTTATACCATCCTTACTGATTATTATGAGCTCAACATTATATAACGTCTTTATCACCTTGATATCAAGTTAAAGAAGTCTTCATATGCCTTCTTTACTACCTCTAATGACTCGCCCTTTCTGTATAAGTCTTTATCTAAAATTTTGTTTGTTTTTTCATCTCTAACTCTCATTGAATCAAGCGTTATCTCGTCTCCAACGATCAAATTGTTATCTTTATCTTTTCCGAACTCGAGCTTCAAATCGTATAAGACTAAACCCCTCTCTTTAAGGAAGTTTTTCATTACAGCATTTACCTTAACTATCACTTCCTCTACTATTTCAGCTTCCTTCCTGGTTAACAAGTTGAAGTACTGTAGGTGAGAGTAATTTAATAATGGGTCATGCCTTAAATCGTCTTTAAGGAAAAATTCCACTATTGGAGGATCAAATACCTCTCCCTCTTTTATAGGTAATCTCTTTACTATGCTTCCAGTTGCAATGTTTCTTAGAACTACCTCTACTGGAATCATCTTCAATTTAGTGACTATCATCGTTTTTTCGTCATACATACCAACGTAATGAGTTCTGATATCGTTCTTCTCTAATAATCTGAAGAACAGCGCTGAAGTTTGAGCATTTAAAGTACCTTTACCCGGAAGTTCATCTTTTCTGGCACCATCACCTGCGGTTATACTATCTTTAAATCTAAGAAGATAATGCTCAGGATCGAATTCATATACTATTTTGGTTTTTCCCTCTGCGACCCTCTTAGGTTCCATATAAATTTTATACTCGAGTAATATAAAAAACTATCCTATTTACGTGATGGTATTTTTACTTTATTAAGTAAATGACTCTTTTTATGACAGAGTGTAAACGAAGATATTATGAGCGAGATAACAATAGACGACTTCGCAAAAATGGATCTTCGAGTGGGGATAGTTAAAGAAGCTGAGAGGATAGAAGGAACTAAATTACTAAAGTTAATTGTAGACCTAGGAACTGAAACTAGGCAGATAATAAGCGGAATCGCAGAGTATTATACACCACAGGAGCTATTGGGTAAAAAGGTTGTTGTCATAGTAAATTTGAAGCCTAGAAAAATAAGGGGATTTGAAAGTCAGGGAATGATACTAGCTGCTGGATGTAAAGAAGATGAAGCAAAAGGAATAAAACCTAAGATATTAACTGTAGACGGGGAAACTCCCGCAGGAACGAAAGTATGTTGAATCCTTTTGAGAAAATTTCAATACCAAATGATCCTGAAACAGTTATAAAAACAATCCTTAACAGAATTCCAAAAATCAATGGAAATACTCCGAAGGACAGAGAAATAAGGAGAATAAAATATGTTGTGGAACAAGTTAGGAAATATCGTGTTTTTTTAGACACTTTTCCAAAAATAAGTGATCTTCACCCATTCTATAGAGAACTTTTGGAAATAACTTCAGGAGATATAGGACATTTTCAAAGATGCCTGTCTGCAATTAGGAAAAGTGTATTATTAGCTGAGAAACTCTCAGATGAATATATCTCACTCATAAAGAGGGATCCACAAAATAGACCAAATAAATATATGAGACAATACGTTGGAAGAGTCTTCTCCGTACTGAGGAAGAGGAAGGAGTGTATTGACTTAGTAATTAGAATTTCGAAGGAATTAAAGAAATTACAGACCATCGATCCCTATTTGCCGACAATAATAGTTGCAGGACCACCCAATGTTGGTAAAAGTAGCCTAGTGAGTAAAATATCCTCAGCTAAACCTGAGATAGCATCATACCCATTTACCACCAAGGAGATACATGTTGGACATATAACGTCTGGTATATTAACTGTCCAAGTTATAGATACGCCAGGGATCTTAGATAGACCTATGAAAGACAGAAACGTGGTGGAGTTAAAGGCTATTAATGCGATTAAGAACTTAAATGGCATAATCCTGTTCTTATTTGACGCATCAAACTCATCAATGTATACTTATAAGGAACAACTTGATCTATATAGAGAAATAATGGGCTTAGGAAAAGTGGTCATTCCAGTAATTAATAAGATTGATGACCTAAATGAGGAACTTTATAACGCTATAAAAAATGAAATAAAAAATGAGCAAATTTTTGAAATAAGTGCAGAGAAGAACACTGGAATAAATGAACTTTTAAACTACGCTCTTAAACTATTATCGAAACAGAGTGAAGTATTGGATAATTGAGATATTCACATCGATTCAGGGAGAAGGAGAAGTAATTGGTACACCGTCTAACTTCGTTAGATTAGCAGGATGTCATATGCGTTGCATATGGTGTGATACCAAGTACTCTTGGCATAAATATGATGGTAAAGAGTTAAGTATTCAGGAGATTATCTCGAAAATTAACGTCTCGGTAAAGACCACTACAATAACAGGTGGAGAACCCCTTCTACAAGACATAATCCCCTTAGCTGAAGAGTTAAAAAAACTAGAGCAGAGGATAGTAGTAGAAACTAGTGGAACTATAAAGCCTAACCAGAAATTAATGGAACTAGTAGACGTTTTCTCTGTATCCCCTAAATTGAGTAATGCTGGTTATAGGTTAAAGTACAACTTTAAGGACGACGACTGGGCTACCTACTATAAATTTGTTATAGTTAATCCCAAGACCGATATACCGGAAGTAATAAAATTTGTAGAAGAAAACAGGATAGATCACAGAAAAGTTCTACTCCAGCCTGATGGAAGAAGGAACGATTATGTAAATGCCTTAAAGGAGTTAGCTGATTCTGTAATGGAATTTGGTGTCCAGTTTAGAGTCCTCCCCCAACTTCATAGAATCATTAGCTACAGATAACTCCACTATATTCCTTAAATTGTTTAATTTTTCCTTTCCCTTGTTCAGGATTTCTAAAGAAACTTCTACCAAATGTTTTGCTTCCTCTTCTGGAAGATTAGGCTTAAGTAAATGAACCATCTTGACACCTGTCCTTAGTTCCACTAAAATTCCTTTATCGTTAAAGGATAAAATCCCACTATGTTTAAAACCAACGTCCCTAGCAAGTTTTAGAACGTTTAATGCTTCCTCCATATCCTTAGTGTAAACATGAATAATAGGTCCTTGAACAATGAGCCAAAGCCTTCGTACAATTCCCTTATCTAAAACATCATATAGATCTTCTACCGAAAATTTTAAATGATCTTTAAATACTACCGTGGAGTCTCTCCTTTCCCAAGGTAATTTAGCATCTATTATACTAATTCTACCACTGCAACTGCTCTGTGTATAAGACTTCTGCCTTGAGAAGAACGCTTTTAAAATATCATATATATCAGGGTCTAGATAACCTATCTCCTTGTCTCTGTTTATCCTCTCCCAAGCTTTAGCCTTATATTCCTCCCAACTAGTCATGCTTACGCTTTTTATCCAATATGCATATAAAGTATTTATGGATATACTCGATAAATTTCATTAAAGAAGAGAATGCGATAATTTATCTTAATGAAAATGAAATAAAAATAGACGACTTAAGAAGAGAGATACCTATAGGAGTAAGAGTAATATTAACAGGGAAGAACAAAAGGAAAAGACTCCTGGATCTCGGTCTTCTTAGCCTTATATTAAGAAAGTGTGAAAAAGGTGAGTACATAGTTAAGTTATTTCTAGATCTGTCCATTTCGATGAAGGATATAAAGGAGAAGATAGGAGTTTATACTGAACTAGAGTATCTAAGTCTATGTGATTTAGAGAGATTTAAAGAACTAGATAAGGATGTAATATACATATTGCAACAACTTAAAAATTTCGTACAGAATAGAAACAGTAACGAGCAGTGAAGCTGTAAGGGTTAGTGCAGGGATTACGAAATCAATAAGAAGAGCCCAGCTTAGTATTAGAGTTACACCCTTGAAAAGGAAAAACTAGTTTTTGAACGTTTAAATCCGCCTATATTCCCTCAGAGCTACTTATAGACAAGATCGAAATGGTCAATAAAAGGGTTACTAAACCAATTTTTAGAGGTCAAAATATTCTTAAATGCTGGGATTAAAAGAAGATACTTGTGAAGAAAAGGACGATTGCTGAATTACTCACTGACATTCGTATGGCTAAGTATAAAATCGATATGTGGATAAGTAAAGCTGAGAATAGAAACAAAGCGCTAGAAAGATTGTCGCTGTCAAACATAGGTAGATTTCCTTTGCTCAGTAAAGAATACATTAAGGAAACAGAGCTTACGAGGAAATACATAGTAACTTTGGTTCAACTAAAAATTCTATTAGAAATTCTTGAAATAAGGCTGGAAACATTGATAATTTTAGGGAATGTAGTTACCTACCTATCTCCACTGGTAGAGGCATTGAACGAGTTAAAGGGACAATTAGGAGCATCTATAGAGTTTTCCCCTATAATTGATGAAATTATTGAGACTATAAGGACAGTCTATATAGCTCCCAACACTGTTCAGCAGAGTCCCCAAATTAACGTGAAAGAGGAAGCTAGACAACTACTTAAAGAAGCTGAGGATGTGGCTAAGAAGGAGCTTAAAGAAAACTATAAAATTGAGATTTAAAACTATATAGTGAAAATAGAGTATGAGTAAACCTATAGTTAGGAGGATTCAATTAACTGGAGGCTCAACATATATTATCTCGTTACCTAAAGGATGGGTTAAGCAACATTCTCTCAAACCAGGAGATGAAGTCGAAATTGCTGAGGACAGGCAAATGAGACTAATTCTTAGTCCTAGAGCTGGGAATGATACAGATAAGAAAGAGAGAAGTATAACTATGAACTGTGAAGGAGCTGATATCTCGTTCTTAGTGAGAGAAATTATAGCGTATTACATGGCAGGATACTCATTGGTTGACGTTTATTGTAACAAGTTTAATACAATGGAGAAGGAGAAGATAAAAGAATTAGTAAGAAATAGACTTTTAGGTGCTGAAGTTATAGACGAAAGCTCGAATAATATATCTATTCAATTCCTGGTCAATGAAAAAGATTTATCCATAACTAAATCATTAGGAAGAGCATTCAATATATCCTATAACATGTTTAGAGACGCATTAAATGGGTTACAAAAAGGAGACAAGGAGTTATCCAAGGAGATAAGAAATAGAGATGATGACGTGGATAGGTTTTTCTTCTATACCATAAGACAACTCTCGTTATCAGTCGAATATCCAGATATACTTGATGAGGAGAAGTTCAATCTCACTCAGCTTACTGATATCTCATCAATAGCTAAGTCTATAGAGAGAGTATCAGATCATGCAATACGAATAGCTGAACAGACTCAATCCATAGAGAGGTTAAACAACGAAACCGTATACAACCACGGTATGTCAGTGATCGAACTCTACAAAACGTCATTTTCAGCTTTTTCCAATAGAGACCGAAAGAGAGCCCATGATGTTATAAATAAGGGATTTGAGACATTAGATACTAATAGTAAACTCTCAGAAAACGTTATTATGAACTTTCACAGTTTAAAGGACGATAGTTCCACGTTAATAGTGTTAGACTCAATAAGAAGGGTAACAAGATATTCAATGGATATTGCTGAGGCTACTATAGATCTATTGGCTAAGCAAACTGAGTGAAGAGTAATTTAAGATTTGTGAATTTTTTAGAGGAATTCGAGTAAACATTAAGTAATTCCTGAAATGTTTTAACTTTTTTAACTTGTTTACTTAATGACTCAAGTTCTGACTTATCCTCTAAAGTATACACACCATTTCTAAAGAGGATTAAAGCACACTCATTTGAAGTCACACCTACAGCTAGATAATTTCGCATAAATAGAAAATCTGCTGTCTCTAAATCCTTATGAGAGAAGAAACAGATGCCTGGATGCGTATGAGTAGAGGCAAGAGCTGAGGGATGTGGTAAAACAACCTTATCCTCTTCGCCCTCAAGAATCAGAAAGTATCCATCATCCAGCAATATATTAATATACTCTATTTCAGTCTCCTTAGTAGACCTTGCATACTCACTCATGGTAGTTCTAATGAAGTTTACATATTTCTCTGCAAATACTGAATAAAGATGATAATAAGTGTAATTGCCTTTCCCCACTTTAGATTCGTAGTATCCTGACAGGGTATACAAATTAACCAAATCTGTTGTGGGAACTTCACCGGTCTCTTCGTGTATCTCTTCAGCCTTATCTATCATTTCAGATATCCTAGCCAGTTCCTCGCTTAATTGGTTCTTATCATGTTTGCCGAACTTTACACTCATTTATTGTTACCTTCTGATTATCAATAAATTCTATTAGCGTTTTTAAAGGCTCTCCAGAGTCATAAATACTCCTTCCAATTATTTCATAATCAGCACCATTACATATTGCCTCACCTATTTTGGCACCTTGGACACCAACACCAGGAGAAATAATTATGGTATTTGGAAAATCTGATCTCGCTAACTTGAGCATTAAAGGCTTAGTGGCACCTACAACTATTCCTTTAGGTTTTGTCACATTGACTATACTTTTCAAGTACTTATAATAATCGTCATTCCATCCTTTATGGGACATTGAAAGAACTAGATACAATCCTTTGTTCCTACTGTCAAGATAGTTTTTCAATTTATCTAGAGCTCCTTCATAACCTATGAATGAGTGGGATATATAAGAGTCTGCAAATTGCTCTAGATTTTTCACAATAGATATCATGGTAGAGTCTATATCAGCTAACTTTAAATCAAAAATTATCTCGTCCCAGTCCAATTTCCTAATATCTTTAAGATAACCAAGACCTCCTTCTAGCAATGTTACATAGCTAATTTTTATTTTGTTTATATGGGTAGTGAAATCCTTTAGTAAGTTTATAGGCAAAATCTTATCTAAAGCTAAAATTATTCTAGCTTTTTCCAATATTTTTCACCATATAATCAGATATGAGCTTTTTTTCATTCTCAGCGACGAGATTTGACTTAATTAGAGAATTCAGTATTTCGCTTACCTTATATACTGACAATAACCTTATACCTACACTTTCTAATTTTTCAAAAGCTCCTTCTTCTCTATCGACTATAACTAGAGCATGTTCAACTTTACCTCCAGCTTTCCTTACCTCCTCCACTGCTTTAAGAATTGAACCACCAGTAGTAGCTACATCATCTACAACGATTACCTTCTTACCATCTACGTCAGCTTCCAACAATCTTTCAGTGCCGTGACCCTTTTTCTCAGCTCTGATGTATCCCATAGGTTTATTCAACTTACAAGCAATAAATGAGGCAAATGGAACGCCCCCAGTAACAACTCCCAATATCATATCAAAATTAATACCTTTTACTATGTCGACTGCAGAACTAACGACGAATGAAAATATGTCAGGATGGTTGGGGAGTTTCCTTAAATCTAGGTAATAGGGGCTAACTTTACCTGATGTTAACATAAAATTTCCTATCAAAAGCAATTTTTTATCAAGTAGAGCTTTCACGAAATCCATTTTAACCCTATTTAAACTGAAGGCAAAAGACTTTAAATATAATTTTAGACTAACCTTATTTAAGGGCGTTATTGAAACATATAATTTCGGCGTATAATTTTTCTCGTGATGAGCTAGAGGACATATTTGCCCTAACAGATAAGTATAGTAAAAATCTAAATGATACCAGAAAAATACTTAGTGGTAAGACAATATCCATAGCTTTCTTTGAGCCTAGTACACGTACATATCTAAGTTTCCAAAAGGCAATAATCAATCTAGGAGGAGATGTAATAGGGTTCAGCGGAGAGGAATCAACCTCAGTTGCTAAAGGAGAGAATCTAGCGGATACAATAAGAATGTTGAATAACTATTCTGACGGTATTGTAATGAGACATAAATACGATGGTGCGTCTAGATTTGCATCAGAAATATCAGATATACCAGTCATTAATGCAGGAGATGGTAAGCACGAGCATCCTACCCAGGCTGTAATAGACATTTACACAATAAATAAGCACTTTAATACAATTGATGGGTTAGTTTTTGCGCTTCTAGGAGACCTAAAATACGCTAGAACAGTAAATAGTCTGCTTCGTATACTAACAAGGTTTAGACCAAAGTTAGTTTATCTAATTTCGCCTCAATTGTTAAGAGCTCGAAAGGAGATACTTGACGAGTTAAACTATCCCGTTAAAGAAGTAGAGAATCCATTTGAAGTAATAAACGAAGTTGACGTTTTATACGTAACCAGGATACAAAAGGAAAGATTTGTAGATGAAATGGAATACGAAAAGATAAAAGGAAGTTACATTGTTAGTCTAGACTTAGCAAATAAAATGAAGAAAGATTCTATAATATTACACCCTCTTCCTAGAGTTAATGAGATTGACAGAAAAGTGGACAAGACTACTAAGGCAAAGTATTTTGAACAAGCCTCTTACGGTGTACCCGTAAGAATGAGCATACTTACTAAGATTTATGGTGAGTGAAATGGAGATCCAAGGTAATAGAAAGGAACTAATGGTAAGTAAAATAAAGAACGGTACAGTCATAGACCACATACCGGCAGGAAGAGCATTCGCAGTACTTAATGTCTTAGGTATAAAGGGACATGAAGGATTTAGAATTGCATTAGTTATAAATGTTGATAGCAAGAAAATGGGTAAGAAGGATATTGTAAAGATAGAAGATAAAGAGATAAGTGATACAGAAGCTAACCTTATTACATTAATAGCACCAACAGCTACAATTAATATAGTTAGGGAGTATGAGGTTGTAAAGAAAACCAAGTTAGAGGTTCCTAAGGTGGTAAAGGGAATACTGAAATGTCCAAATCCTTACTGCATAACGAGTAATGATGTGGAAGCTATTCCCACTTTCAAAACATTGACGGAAAAACCATTAAAAATGAGATGTGAGTATTGTGAGACAATAATTGACGAGAACGAGATAATGAGCCAGATATTGGGTGCAAATAATAAATGAACCTGACCTATTCAAGAGTTATAAAAGTAGAACCTGACTATAAGTACAACTCTTATAGAGTAATAATACAGTCTGCCATTGATCCTTTGCCTGGACAATTTATAAGTGTCATATTTCCTTCAGAAAGAGAAATACCCCTGACAGTTGCAGATTACGAAAATAATTTACTAACGGTGTATATAGATTCTACAACACTTCAGAAAAGATTTATGGAGAAGAAGAAAGTTCTACTGAAAGGACCTTTGGGAAAACCCTTAAAATATAAGGGGAAAAAGCTCTTGGGCATAATTAAAGATAAGAAGAATTACTTAGACATTCTCTATCCCTTAAAAGTAGGGAAAAGGCTTGGAATGGAAGTAAAAGTTTATTGTCTCGAGAACTGTCAAGATCTGGAATTTGAGACTACAGACAAAATAGAGGGCGATATGATAATATCTTCAGCTCCAAAGGAAGACTTACATAAGCTCCCATCTGACTCTTTCGTATATTTAAGATGGGTTAAAATGAATTGTACATTAGGAGTTTGCGGAGAGTGTGAATATAAGGGCGTTATAGCCTGTGTTGAGGGACCATTCGTACAGGTGAGTAGGATTGTGGATAAAAGGGAAAGCGTATTATGAAGGAGAAATAAAAGAAATCTGCATAAATTTTGACAGGTCAATAAAGGAAATTAGGGCAAACTGCAAGCCTGATATGACTTTTACCAATGAAGAATTGATACTGCCTGCATCAGTTGATCTCCATGTCCACGTTAGAGGAGCACAATTGTCATATAAAGAAACTGTGGCTACAGCCACAAGTGAAGCAGTCTATGGTGGTGTTGGAGTTATAGTGGATATGCCAAACACTGTTCCTTACATTAATACCCCTGAGAGAATAAAGGAGAGATTAAGAGAATTTCAATTATATTCAAGAACTGACTACGGTATATATAGTGGTGTAAGCAAAGAAGTTGAAGAAATAGATAAATTGCCAATAGCAGGATACAAAATATATCCCGAAGACCTGGAAAAGGAAGAAACAAGGTATGTTTTAGAAAAAAGTAAAAAATTGAAAATACTACACCCAGAGATGCCCTTTGTATCCAAGATCGAAAGGAGTCTAAGAAGGAGTTATTGGATGGAAACTGCTGCCATCAATTTAGTGAAAGGAAACATGCATATTACACATATAACCAACTTCGAAACACTGCAATTGGCTAAAAGTATGGGCTTTACCACGGATATAACAGCACATCACCTTGTTGTAGATGGCGAAAGGGACTGTATAAGCAAAGTTAACCCACCTATCAGGGACTATGTTACAAGGCTTAAACTATTCTTAAAGGGGTTATTTGAGGTGGATTGTATTGCAAGTGACCATGCGCCGCATTCAAAAGAGGAGAAGAGAATGAACTTTGATCTTTGTCCACCAGGGATAGCAGGTGTCTCTTTCTCCACACCATATATATACTCATTAATGTTCAAGGGTTTAATCAGTATAGATAGAGCCGTTTCACTATTATCTGGTAATCCTTCTAGAATACTAAACATACCCACTGGAAAGATAAAGGAAGGATATAGGGCTAATTTTACAGTAATAAAGAGAGAGAACTGGAGGTACACAACAAAATTCAGTAAAGTCACGGAGACACCGATGGATGGATTTAGTTTAGATGCTAAAGTTACAAACGTGATAGTTGAAGGTAAATTGGCATTTGATGGAGAGAATGTATATCCTATAAGAGGTGTGAATATATTTGATTCAAGTAGCAGGAGTTAATTTTGAAGATCCTATAGTAATAGCGTCAGGTATTGTACCACCAACAAAAGAATACATGCAAAATGTATGTGAAAAGTACGAGCCCTCAGCTATAACCAGTAAGACCTTAACTTATTCACCATTGGAACCTCATAGATCACCTACTTTTGTGAAAATAAGTGATAATTGCTATCTTAACGCCATAGGTTTAGGGAATCCTGGGATTCAAATTCTGAGAGATTTAGGGGAGATAAAGTGTAAACTGATAATAAGCATAGGCGGTAGTAATGTAAATGAGTACATTGATGCTGTGTCTAAAATAAATGATATTCCCGTTATGATTGAGCTTAATGTGAGTAGCCCAAATAGAAGGGGTTTTGGCGAGTCCAACTTAACTTATGTGGAGGAAATAGTTAAGAATGTAAAGTCAATAGTGAAAAAACCAGTATTTGTGAAGTTAGGTCCTTGGGACAATATAGTAGAGATAGCCGGTAGGGCTCTTTCCGCAGGAGCAGATGGACTAACTTTAATTAATACACTTAAAGGAATGCTGATTGACGTTGAAGATTTCAAGCCTATACTGAGCTATGGTACAGGCGGAATATCTGGAAAATGTATACATGCATTAGCTGTAAGAGTTATTCATGACGTGTTTAAGGAATATGAGCCTGAAATAATAGGAGTGGGAGGAGTCTTCGATTGGAGGGATGCAATAGAATTAATCTCTGTCGGTGCTAAACTGGTCGGATTAGGTACAGTCCTGGTAGAGAAAGGATTTGATGTAATACGTGAGATAAGAGAGGGCATAGGTACTTACTTAGAAGAGAAAGGATTAAAAGTTGAGGAAATAAGAGGAATAGGAGTGAAAAGATGAGTAGAATAGGAGTGAAAGGCAGAGATATGGAGTCTTTGCTGTATATGGGCAAGATTAAATCAGTTAATGTTGAGTATTGCGATGAGGCTAAAAAACAGGCTAAGGTTGTTGCAACTCTTGTTACTGGCGACGAAGTCGAAACTGAATGTATACCTGTGAGAGCAGCAGGAAAGATCAGTATTGTGATCAAGCATTATTTACGGATGGGAGTAGATAAGATGATAATTCAGGAAGGCGAAACTAAAAATATAAGAAATGTAGATACTGAAGAGGGAGAAGATGAAACTGAGAATCAACAAGATTCCTAAGAGCGAGGAAGACCTTGACACAATAAGAAGAGAAATAGAGGATGAACATCATCATGATGAACATGGAGAACATATAGACCAGCACATGCTTGACGAAATTTTATCAGCACTACAGCAATTACAAATAAAGATAAATGAAACAAAGGACGATACTGAAAGATGTAAGGGGGAAATTTCCCGTATCTATTCAATACTTAGTAAACTTGTGGTTGCAACATTTACCGAAGATAAGGATCAAAGAATTAAAATCCTAAGAGAACTTTTATCTCAATTAGAATGAGTGAGAACCTAGCTATAACCATAGCGACAATAGTTGTAAAACTATTTGCAATTATAGATCCTTTTTCTGTGCTTCCATTTCTACTAGCAATATATGAAGAAGCAAATAGGGACTCACAGGAGAAAGTGTCTTGGAATTACATGATAAATAAGATTACGATCGCAATCCTAATTCTACTGACATTGTTTTCCTTAATTGGTAGACCCTTATTAGACTTCTTGGGACTTTCGGCACAAGCACTACAAATTGCAGGAGGAGTGCTATTGGTATATCTAGGAATTGACACTATGGGTGGATTTCAGCAGTTAAGATTCATAAGAAGTCTCAGAGAGGCAATAGTAACTCCAATAGCTACTCCCTTACTAGTTGGACCAGGTACTATGACTGCGCTCATAAGTTTATCAGTGGATTATAATCCACTAGAATTAGTGATAAGCAGTGGAATAGTAACCCTATTAGTCTATCTCTCGTTATTGAGTGGACCTTATCTAGTGAAAATCCTAGGACAGACTGGTACAGTTGCGGCAGGAAGATTTACTGCAATTATAATTGCAGCATTTGGCGTTCAACTTATACTATCCGGTATATCACAACTAAACTTTAAATGAAGAATCCTTATTAAGATAAAAATTTTTTAACAGGTCCATATATTTATAATGTAGAAATATATGTCAGATAGAAAAAAGATAGAAATAGACGCAATAGATAAAAAACTTTTAATAGAATTACTTAAAGATTCTAGAATAAGTCTCAGAAGATTAGCAGAAGAAATGAACGTTTCCCCTGCAACACTACATAATAGACTTATGAGGCTAGTCCAAGAAGGAGTAGTCAAAGGATTTACTGCACTAATAGATTATTCAAAGTTAGGTTATCCTGTCACAAGCATATTAATGATCAAGGTAGATGGTAAACACATTCTTGAGTTCGAAAAAGAGGTATCTAACCTAGATAACGTAGTAGCAGTATACGATGTGGTAGGTGAATATGATGTCATGCTTATTGCTAAATTTAGGAGTATAGAAGATCTAGATACCTTTATTAAGTCGCTTCTTAAAAATCCTAAGATAGAAAGGACATACACCAGTATAGTATTAAATGTGGTAAAGGAAGATCCTAGAATAAAAATTATATAAGTTTTTATTAAGCAAAACCCTTATATATATCTTTAAGGCTTTACATCAATATATGGTGATTTTTGAATGCAATTCTGTCCTAAATGTGGCGGACTAATGGTGCCGGCTAAGAAAGATAACAAGGATATTCTAAGGTGCACTAAATGTAAGTTTGAGAGGGAGATGACGGACAAGGAGAAAAAGCAGTATAGTGTAAAAGAGAATAAGGGTAAGACCGCTAAAGTACTCACAACATCTCTAGTTAGCGACAAGGGGGAGATCAAATTATCTGAAGATCAGTTAGCCCATGAGAGAGAGGAATACTATAAGGAAGTTGGATTAGATCTACTGAGAGAAGAGTTAGAAGAATCACAAGAAGAGGAGTAAAATTAATTTATAATCCTCAAATTTATAGGCAGTTATCATTATTCTTGTAGAACGATTTGTAATGTACACGTTTTCTTGGTAAATTCCCACAAAAAGCTTTAATGGTTACTTTTAACCATCATACTAAATAGCCATGAAAATATCAAACGTTGAATCAAAATATAGCATGAAAGTAAGAGGACAAGAGTTACTTATAGAAGAAGCAAGAAATGAAAAGGGAGAAAAAATCATAATATTTCAGAGTCTTACTAGTGCAAAGCTACTTAATAATGAAGAATGGAAAGAAAATACAACCGATGCTAAAAATGTAGAAAAGAGAGAAGATTTGCCTCAAGATGTAAGAAAAATTACAGGTAAAATATTAAGCCTTATCTAAATCATCTTTATAAATGAAAAGAACATACAATTAAGTTAAGGTGATTTCTTGACCGAAGAGAAGTACGATTTTATTTTGACCACTGATCGGTGTCTAATGACCAACCATCATGGCAAAGAGTTCCTAGGATTCCTAGGCACTGGTCCTGCAGTAGGTGTTCCAGAAAGTGTATGGAAGTGGTTAGCATGCCCAAAAATGAAAACAGATGATTTGGGGAGACCAGTCCAGGCACCCTATGGGTTAAGAAAAGTAGAGGCTTCATTAATAGATGCAGGGTTCAAAGCTGCAGTTATAGATCCTGATCATCTGAATAAATATTTGGAAACTGCAAAGGCACTAATGGTCTCCCATCACGACTATTTTGCATTCGGACCACCATCATCTACATGGTGGGGGATCACAAAGAAAGAACCAATCAATTACAAGAGTTTCCAGGAACTCATAAGAAGACCTGAAATAAAGAAAGCAAAAGAAAGAGGAATGAAAATTATCGCCGGAGGACCTTCAGTATGGCAGTGGTTGTGGAGAGAAGATATGATACAAGATGTTCAAATAGACACATTAGTAGATGGTGAGGCTGATAGATTCATCGTAAAACTAGCACAAATGATAATGGATAATGAACCATTACCTAAATATGTATACATTGGTGCAGATGAGGCACCATCAGTCGACGAAATTTCAGAAATTAAAGGAGCTAGTGTCAATGGACTCATTGAGATAATGAGAGGATGTGCACGATCATGCAGGTTCTGCTCAGTAACATTAAGACCAACTAGATATTATCCTTTAGATAAAATAGAAAAAGAATTACTAGTTAATGTTAAGAACGGAGTAAGGCATGGAGTAATACACAGCGATGACGTATTATTCTATGGGGCTACAGGAATATTTCCTAGACCTGAACCACTTATTAAATTGCATAAATTGGTGAAAAAATACTATAAAACCATAGCATGGAGCCACGCAAGCTTAGCAGCCATAAGATATTCAGAAGAGAAGTATGGTCTTATAAGTAAATTGTCAGAGATTATTTATGACAACGAGAGCCAGAAATATTTAGGTGTAGAGGTCGGGATTGAGACTGGTTCATCAAGGTTAGCTAAAGAAATAATGCCAGCAAAATCAGCTCCATTCAAAATAGAGGAATACCCTGAGACTGTTGAACAGGCTTTCAAAATTATGCATGAAAATAGAATTATACCAGCTGGCACGATGATAGTGGGCTTACCAGAAGAAACCGAAGATGATGTTTATAAAACCATAGAGTTAGTGGATAATTTGCGTTCATACAGAAGTATACTTGTCCCAATGTTCTTCGTTCCAATGGGATATTTCAAAAATAAGGACTGGTTTACTAGAATAAAACTAACAGAGGCACATATAGAGTTATACAGAAAGGTCTTTTGGCATGATGTGTATTGGGGAGAAGATATTATGAACAGATTCTACATGAAGGGACCATTATACTACCCAGTGAGGATGGCTCTTAAGCTATTCTTAAGAATAGCAAAGAGGCAAATGAGAAAAATAGAGGCTAATCTAGGAAAGTACCTTAAGAAGTAGTATTAGGCTTTTTCTTTGGATATATATATTCCTTTGGAGCACCACTAAACGTTTCTAAATATTTCCTCAAAACTTTTGGTACTTCTACAACACCGTCTTCCTTTTGGAAATTCTCAAGTATAGCTGTTATAGCCCTAGTGCTAGCTATTGCCGTACTGTTTAAAGTATGCAGATATCCTTTCTTATTGTTCTTTTCCACATATCTAATTCTCATCCTATAAGCCTGCCAGTCGAGACAATTACTACAACTGACCATCTCTCTAAACTTAGCTTGTGCCGGCATCCACACCTCAAGATCGTATTTTTTAGCCGCAGGAGCACCTAAATCACCAGATGCTATATTTATTACTCTATACGGTAAACCAAGACCTCGGAATATCTCCTCTGCATTTTCAATCATTTCTTCATGATATTTCCAGCTATCCTCAGGAGAGGAGAAGATAAATTGCTCAACCTTATGAAATTGATGTACTCTGAATATACCTTTTAAATCCTTATTTGCGGCACCAGCCTCTTTCCTGAATGCAGGGCTCACACCAACTAACTTGAGGGGCAATTCCTCCTTTGGTATCTCCTCCTTATAGTATAGAGCTGCTATGGAGTGTTCGGCAGTAGCTATTAAATATAGATCCTCTCCCTCAATCTTGTATATAGCGTCCTTAAACGTATCAAGATCTATAACACTCTTAATTACCTCTCCTCTAAGCATATAAGGTGGTAAAACAAGAGTATACCCCCTTGAAGTTATTGTATCAATAGCGTAAAGTAATAAGGCTAGATCTAACCATACTATATCGTTAAAGAGATAGTAGAAACGCGACGCTGCGACTTCCCCTGCTTTCTTCGTATCACCTAGCCGTAAAACATTCTCCAGCATATCTGCATGTCCTACGGGTTTCCAATTTATTACCTCGTAGTCAACCTTATGCCCGTTTGTCTGCTTTAGGAATTCATTAACGTCATCCTTGTATACTTTAAACTTACCCCAGAATCTTATAGGAACACTATAACTCTCATCTGGACCTATTGGAACGGAATCGTGTACAAGATTAGGAAGAGATAACAACAAATTCTCCCTTTCCTCTTCTATCTTCTGCAATTCTTTCTCCTTATCCTCTAAGGTCTTTAGTAGTTCCTTAGCCTTATTTATTAATTCACTTTTTTGCTCTTTTGGAGCTTTAGGAATTTGAGAACTAATTAAATTATGCTCATGTCTTAATCTCTCGACTTCCTGAAGAGTCTGTCTCCATTTTTTATCCAGTTCTACTGCCTTATCTACAGTAGATGTATCAATAAATCTTCTCTTTAGATTTTCCTTCAAAACTTCTGGATTGTTTCTTATTAGCTCTAATATACTCCAAGACACATTTAATCAAATGATTAGAAAGGATTTATGCATTCCGCTCTTGCTGAGACTCTTGTTGAGAGTCAGGTAAACCATAAGTTTGAATCCACATCTCTACAATATCATAACCGTACAGCTTTTTGAACCTCTCTCTACCTTCAGCTGTCATCTTAAATGGAGTCCACTGTGTATCAAAGTCAATATCGACTTCAACGCTCTTTGCAGGCACGGTTTCTTTCACTACTTGCTCTACCGTGTAAATTAAGTCATCGATAACTGGGCAACCAGGAGCTGTAAGACCAAGCCTTATGTAAATCTCCCCATCATCATTAATTCTCAACTCATAAATTAAACCTAAGTTAACTATATCCACTGGAATTTCTGGATCATAAACTTGTGTTAATGCCTCCATTATTTTAGCCTTCCATTCCTCTTTATTTATCGAACTCATATCTTCAACCAATTAAAAATATATGATGAACAAATATTAACGCTTTTCTACTATCTACCGAATTCTGATAAATCTCTATAAAAACAGCTTCTATTTCCTGTATGACATGTTGAACCTTGAGGATTAACCAACACTACTAAAGCGTCTCCATCACAATCTACTTTCACATCCTCCACTATTTGATAATTATGACTAGTTTCTCCTTTCAACCAAAGTTTCTTCTTACTTATAGACCAAAAATGCACATAACCTGTAGTCAAAGTTTTTATCACAGCGTCCTTGTTCATACTACCTACCATCAAAACTTCCTTGGTATTAACATTTTGGAGCACGGCAATTACTGTGGAGTCAGTATGTCTAAACCAAAGTTTATCAACTATCTTTTTAGCTTGCTCCTCACTTAACTTCATCACTTTCTTAACCACCTGTATACATTCGTTAAAAACTTCCTTCCAACTAGACTGCTTTTTTCAGGATGAAACTGTGTACCAACAATATTCCCGATATTAACTACGGCAGGATAGTCTATACCATACGAGGTAGTACTTAAAATCACACTTTTGTCAGTAGGATAAGCGACATAACTATGAGCATAGTACACATATTGATCATCAATCCCCTCACTCAGCTCATTATACTTAATCACATTAACCTTATCCCAACCAATATGTGGAATCTTAACTCTTGGATGATTTATCTTATCGACTCTGCCTTTCAGCCAACCTAAACCTTTGTTCAGACCACCTTCAGTACCTTCTTCAAACATTATCTGCATGCCTAGACAAATACCCAAAAACCCTGTCCCATTACTTCTGAGCACCTCAAATTTCTCCTTCCTAGCGACAAGATATTTAGATACCGCACTAAAGGAACCTACTCCAGGGAATACAATTAAGTCCTCACTACCCTTTGGTTCTTTAGATATTTCCACCTCAAACCCAACTCTCCTAAGCCCTGAGTATATACTAAATAAATTCCCAACTCCATAATCGATTATTACTGCCCTCATTTTTTCATCCTTCTTTCCAGTTCTTTATAAACATCTTGGGGTGTAACGTTCTCTAGAGCCATAAGAACCAAAAGATGATATATTAAGTCTGAGACCTCTTCAACAAATCTCTGCTGACTCTCTACTAGAGAAGCAATTATTGCCTCAGTTGACTCCTCTCCAACTTTCTGGGCAACATAATGCTTTCCCCTCTTAATTAGCTCAACAGTATAGCTACCTTCCTTCATGGTCTTCATACGATCCAGTATTATGGAATATAATTTATCTATGACATTATCACTCATACCTAGCACCTATGCTCTTAGAGTGATATATGAAACCCTCGTACTCAGCTATCAACTTTGCCATATTTACAAGTTCCTTATCAGGATTTACGGAATTGGCGTAGGAAATGGGCTTCAAGAAGTCATAAACAGTTAAACCTCCTCTTACCCTGGACCAAGCATTTGTCGGAAGTATGTGATCAGGACCAGCTGCATAGTCTATCAGTGCTGGAGGTGTTTTACCTAGACTTATTGCACCAGCATTCTTAATCTTATGTAAATAAGATTTAGGATCATTTACAAACAACGACAAATGTTCTGGCGCTATATCGTTTGCCACATCTATCGCTTCATCTATACTCTTGACCTTGACAATATAATACGTAAACTCCTCCTTATCTAATTCCTCTCTTACTTTATCAATTAGGAAATCTGAAGTGGTAACTAGTATTATATAAGATGTAGATCCATGTTCCGCTTGTGCTCTCATATCCAATATAACATGCCTATAATCTGCTGAACTATCTGCTATAACAACTAGTTCAGTTGGTCCCTCTATTCCATCAATTGCCACATCTTTGCTAACCAAAAACTTCGATGCTTGGACAAAAATATTTCCCGGACCTACAATTTTATCTACCTTTTTCACACTCTCAGTTCCATAAGCTAGTGCAGCTATTGCCTGAGCTCCACCAATTCTATATAACGCATTAATTTTTAGTTTTTTAGCTATATATGCAATTACAGAGTCTATTCTATTTGGCGGGGTTGCCACATAAATTTCACTAACTCCTGCTACTCTAGCAGGAATTGCAGCCATCAACAACGTAGAGGGATAAGACTTCAATCCTCCAGGTACATATATACCAACTTTCTCAATTGCTCTCCAAAGTATACCAAATTCTATTCCGTTATATCCTCCCCCTACCATATATGGTAGAGTTGTCTTATGAAATTCAACAAGCTGATCATAGATTCTGTCTATGGCAGCCTTATATTCCTCCGGTATTTTACTTGCTAGTTCATCTATTCTATTCTCGACTAAGGAATCTAATTTAGCCTTATCGTACTTCTCCTCTAACTCTAATAGTGCTTTATCTCCTCTTTCCTTAACTTGATTTAATATTTGTTCGACTAAAGGGAGTACTTTACTAAATTCGTTTGGTCTAGATTTTGGTATCTCATATTTGATCACATTCTCACCTCTACCCCGTTTTTACCCAAATACTTTTTCAAATCCATAATTCTGATAACACCGTCATGAAAAACGCCCGCAGCAAGAGCTGCATCGGCAACTTTCAGAATGCCTAAAAAATCATCAATTTTCCCTGCACCACCACTGGCAATTATAGGTATATTTACAGATTTAGATATTAACTCCGTGATTTCTATGTCGTATCCCTCTCTAGTTCCATCCCTATCAATACTAGTAAGTAATATTTCTCCCGCCCCTAACTTTTCCACTTCCTTAGCCCAACTTATGGCGTTTATACCCGTATTGTATTTACCTGACCTAGTAAATACATAATAATCATTACCTATTCTTTTCACGTCTATAGCTACAACTATCGCCTGTGAACCAAATTCAGCTGAAGATATTGACACTAAATCCTTATTCTCTACAGCTGCTGTATTTATACTAACCTTATCTGCACCGTTTCCAAGTATCTTAGACACATCATCTAAACTCCTAATTCCGCCTCCAACCGTCAAAGGTATTGAGATAACACTGGCAGTATCTTTAACAACATTCATCATGGTCTTTCTTCCCTCAATTGTCGCTGTAATATCTAAGAATACAATTTCGTCAGCCCCTTCCTCTTCATATCTTGCAGCTAATTCAACAGGATCTCCCTTATCTACAAGGTTAAGGAAATTTACCCCTTTAACTACCCTTCCATCTTTCACGTCAAGACAAGGAATAATCCTTTTGGACGTCATAGGCTTCCCTTGAGACTCCTTACTTCTTCGAACAATATTCTACTAGCCTCATATAATGACATGCCCAAACCTTTAAATGATGCTTCTAGTACATGATGCGTGTTCTTTCCCCTCAGCTGAATCACGTGAAGGTTAACTCCAGAATGATAAGAGAAACTAGAGAAGAAATGATATATATTCTCTATAGCTAAATCCCCTATAGTGTTTCTTTTTAATTTAAACTCAACGTTACTAACCCCTCTCCCTGAAATATCTACTGCAACTAATACTAACGCATCATCCATTGGTATAATAGTATTTGCAAACCTCCTTATACCCTTTTTATCGCCTAGAACTTCCTTGAATGCTTGACCCAATGTTATGGCAGTATCTTCAACCACATGATGATCGTCATAGTTCTGTCTATCCACAACATTCACCTTGGCTGTAGAGTTCATGTAATATAGTAACGTGTAAAGCATATGATTGAAGAAGTTCACAGGCGTAGAGACCTCTATTTCTCCCTTATTGTCTATATCTAAGAATATCTCTACCTTAGTCTCCTTTGTTTCCCTTAGTTTACTTATACTCCTAGACAAATCTGATACCTCTCAATGTCCCATTATAAAAGCTCATTCCTATTATACTATAATCGAACCCAAATGATTTTAGTTTAAGAAGATCATCCAAACTACCAATACCACCAGCATATTCCTTAATTTTCTTCACACTCTTCACATATTCAACCACATTATTATCTATCCCTCCCTTTGTGCCCTCATTGGGTATGTAAGTAAATATTACACCCCCAGACTCTAAATCTAATAGGTCACTTACTTTCACACTTTTCTCTTTCCATCCTTTTATGAGCACATAGCCATTATCGTCATAGTCAATTGACAAAAATACTTTATCAACCCCAACACCTGAAATAATCTTATCATATTCTTGTCTGTTAGTTATAGGAAGAGTAGAAACAACTATTGAAGAACAATATTCAAGAATATCTTTAGCAATCTCTAATTTTCTTACTCCTCCTCCAACTTGAGTCCACGAGAAACCTAATGTGCATATCTGCTTGATAATATCTTTATTATCTCCTAGACCTTCTGCTGCGTCAAGATCCACAATATGAATTGCGTCGTACCCTTCTGAAATGATTTCTTTAGCTATCTTCAATGGATCCCCCAATATTATCCCTGAACCGCCCTTTCCGCGAATTCTTTTCACAGCTACTTTGTTACTGATATCTATGCTGGGCATAACTTTCATCACTTTATCACCTTTTCTATATCTACTACCACTATGTCTCGGGCACCATTAGCCACAACTTTTGCTATAATTTCTGGTAATTTATCACCATCTATTACTGTGATCACTTCCCATGCATCGCCTTTAGCTAGTTTAGAAAGAGTTGGTGATAGCATAGCTGGTAATGACTGTATAACATTGTTTAATTTACTATCTGGCACATTCATAAATATCATTTTCTTATTTCTAGCATAAAGAGCTCCCTTCATCATCGTTAACATTAGATTAATTTTGTCAGCCTCATCACTCTTCATCCAATATCTGTTACCAATAACTACTGCCTGAGTTTCTAAAACAGTATCTAGTGGTTTTAAACCATGTAATTTAAGTGTAGTTCCGGTACTCATTACGTCTATAATTGCGTCCGCTGCCCCTAATGATGGAATGACCTCTGCAGCACCACTTATCTTGACTACCTTTGCGGGAATCCCTTTTTCTGTTATATATTTTTTAGCTAAGTTGTAATATTTAGTGGCTATCCTTATCTCTTGTTTTATTTGATCAGGAGAATTATAATCCCAGGAAAGTGGTACTGCTAGCACTATTTTGGCTTTTCCGAAATCTAACCTTATTAACTCATCCACGTTTGCACCTGACTCTAATACATAATCATATCCAGTAATTCCAATATCTGCAGCACCAGCTTCTACGAGACTTGGTATATCCTCTGTCCTTAACATTACTAATTGTATTCCTTCCCAATTAGTTGGTATTATCAGAGCTCTCTCGTCTGAAGATAAAGGTCTTATCCCTACATAATTTAGAAATTGGAGTACTGGTTGCTGTAATCTTCCCTTATTAGGAATTGCCAGTTTCAACTAACTCACCTAATGCTTTTATTAAAGCTTCACAATCACTTTCACTACCTACAGATATACGGTAATATCCTGAGACTGGTTTCCTTATAGCTATCCTTTTAGCCATAAGAAAACTTAACAGGTTCCTGTTGTCTTTTACGAAAACAAAGTTTGTGAAAGAGTTATACACTTTTAGACCTAATCTTCTTAATTCTGATAATAGATATTCCCTGTTTTTAGATACTTCAGCCACAACATGTTTTGTATAAGAAGGATCCTCAAGTGCAGTTATCCCCGCTATTAAGCCTGGAAGCGAGATATCAAAAGGTGTTGAAGGTTTCATTAGTACCTTAATGACGTCCTTATTTGCTATCAAATAGCCTACTCTAAATGAAGCAAGTGAAAATGCTTTGCTTAACGTCCTGACTATCATCAAGTTAGGATAATCGTAGATGAGCCTGGAGAAGCTCTTGCCATAAAATTCAAAGTATGCCTCGTCGATCATAACGAAGCCTTTTACAGTTTCAAGTAACTCCTTTAACACATCTTCAGACAACATTGGAGAACCTGTGGGATTATTAGGATTATCTATGACGACAAGTCTAGCGTCTTTACTCTCATTTAGCAATTTCTCATTATCTTCTTTCCACCAGTCTCCATCCTCAATTAAATTTATTTTAGCTTTCTTTAGTCCGCGCACAGAAGCGTAAATATTATACATGCTATATGATGGATAGTTGAACACAACCTTGTCTCCAGGTTGAACTAGATTGTAAAATACAGATCTTATCGCACCGTCCCCACCAGGCGTAGGATAAATGTTCTCTGGTTCAACTTTTGTATACTCCGCAGCTAAACGTCTTAACCTCTCTGTAAGTTCAGGGTGCTGATAGCGGTTTCCATAAATTAGATATTTTTCCACAGCCTGTATAATATGTAAGGGAGGTGGATATGGGGATTCATTAAGATGTAGTCTTATACCATCTTTTATATCATCAAATGCGTAATCTTCTGCTTCAATTAACCACGGATATATTAACTTTGAAACATCGGTTGGTGCAATAAATGACCCTATTAAACACACGAGACAGTGAAAAATAAATTTTACCTTATATCAGATAATCCTTCGGACATGATTAATATAGTCCAGGAAATATTAGAAGAGCCTTCATTGATATTTAGTTACTATAACAACGTAAAAATAGTGATTCTGCTCAACTTAATTAAACATTTAAGGTCTATGGGTAAAGAAATATGTATTGTTAACCTAGAGAAAATTAAACCTGACGTTTTACCACCGGATTTTCATTCAGTATGCAATGAAAAAAGTGAAGTGATTGTTTATGAAGCTGAAGACGAGAAAGAAGTACCTGTGAAATTTACAGTTATTATATCATCAAAGAAATTAAAACTAGGGGTTAGAATGATACAGATAGACAAATTAGGTGAAAATCTCTACAAAATGAAAATAAATAATAACGTTTTACATTTGTTTAGAGTCCTTAATGATTACACGATAAAAGAGGAACAAATAGGAGATGTGGAGAACGAGATACTAAAACTTCTAAGAGAGTACCAACAAATGAGCATGAGGGAGATAGTTCAAATAATAGCACATAAAACAAATTCCAGCAGGGAGGAGGTTAGGAATAAACTATATTTCCTGAAAACTATTGGTGCTGTAGAGATAAAGGAAGGGATAGTGTCACTCAATGATTATGGCTGGTCTAAGAGGTAGAGCGTCCTTATTGTACTTGGTTCTATCCATTTCTGATGCGTCTAGTATCCTTATTTCCTTTATACCCAGCTTGTAAGATAGATATTTGAGTCCCTTATCCAAAAGATCCTTTTCGTCAAAGTCGAAGTTAGTGACTAATTTCTTCATATCGTCATCAATCTCTCTCGCTTCCTCATAGATTTTTTGATATAACCTGGCATCTTGCTTGCCTTTAGGTTTATGTATCTCCATTAGCTGTCTTAATTGACCGCCCTTTTGGACTATATTTATGGCATCCCTCAAGACGTTTAGAAATTCCTTATTAGCCACAAATATCTTTATGCTCTTTGGGGTATCCTTGTATACGCTCAATATAGCCTGTATGTCGTTTAATAATTTTCTGTGATACGTATGAGTTAAGTCAATAAACAAGTCCACATTGGATTGATCTATTATTGGCCAACTCTCTAAGCTCACTAGTGTATTTTTCCCTATTTTATGCCATAATTCCTCTGCAAAGTGAGGCGCAAATGGAGAAAGCAGTTTAATCCATATCTGTAATATCTGGCTTAGGAGCTTACCGTTAGGTTCTCTGCCCTCAGATCTAACGAGTTCGAAGTATTCATTAATGTATGACGAGAAATTGTATAAAATTTCGTTTGACGAAGACCTTAAATCTAGAGAGTCCATGTACTGCGTAACATTGATTACCATCTGATAGAACTTACTTTTTAACCACTTCTCAGGAAATCCTTCATCCTCGCCCTTAAACTCCTTCAACTTCTCTAGAAGATCATAATAGTTCTTTAAAGTATCGATAATGGATTTTGCATAGCTATCACTGAAATTAACGTCTGAACCTATATCAGCATTTGTTGTTAAGGCTATTCTTATCACATCAGGACTATACATTCTAATTGCCTTCCTTAGCGGAACTATATTTCTCAGGGATTTACTCATCTTTTTACCATCATATAATACAAAGCCATTAACTGCTATCCCCTTAGGCCAAAGTTGATGTGGAAATATGGCGGCGTGATTAAAGATGAAGAATGACAAATGATTAGGTACTAAATCTTTACCACTGTGTCTAACATCTAATGGATACCAATACAGAAACTCATCTCTCATTGCCTTTATGACCTCAACAGGGATTCCGCTAATTTTCGATATCTCATCTGGATTACCATTTCCTAGCATTATATATTCCCAGAATTCATAGGTGAGCTGAGAAGGTTTTAGTTTATGTTCTTTGAGTCTATGGGCTATGGTGTAGAATGCCATGTAAATAGTGGAGTCACTTAGACTCTCAATAATCCACTTCTTGTCCCATGGGAGAGGTGTTCCTAGTCCTCTAGTCCTAGCACATGCCCTTTTTTGTAACCAATCTACTACAAACTCAAAGTCTTTCTTAATTTCAGGAGGAATGAATCTAATACTTTCAATAGATTTCCTTGCAAGATCTTTCCATTCCTGGTTGCCATAATCTAGGAACCATTGGTCCTTAAGTATTTTCACGACAACCTCATTACCACATCTGCAATACACAGGTCTATTCATTATCTCATATATCTTTCTTCCTAATCCTTTCTGGGTGATGAATTCTGTTATTTTCTGCCTTGCTGCTGGAACTGGAAGATTAACTAAAGGTTTTAATTCCTCGACATATTCTGGTTTAACTAGCTTAGTTATATCGATCATGACTCCTTTATTATACTCTATTCTGTAAACTTGCTCAGTCAATTTTTTCAAGTCATTATCGTTTTGGGGATTAGATTTTTCTACTAAGTCTTTAGCTAAAGTCTCTCCCATGCCCTCTACTCTTATCACAGAAATTATAGATAACTCCGATTTAGTCTTCTTAAGATAAAAGTAGTCAAAGGGTGCATGTGCTGGTACAGACATCACCACACCAGTCCCTGTCAGAGGATCCACAAAGTTAGCACCAATTATAGGAACCTCTTTTCCAGTTATGGGGTTAACCGCTGAATGTTTAACAAGCTCGCTTCCCTTTACAACTGTAATAACTTTCAGATTGTCTATTTGGAAAGACAACTTAGATGAAGCTTTTTCACTCATAACGTATTTCTTTCCATCTATTTCAACTATGGAGTATGACTCATGAGGATTAACCCATACCGCAATAGCTCCAAAGACCGTCTCTGGTCTTAAAGTTGCTACTGGTAGAATTCCCATATCAGAATCAAAGTAGATCAATACGAACTCTCCGATCTCTGGTTCCATATCGCCTTTTGTATCATGCATGCCCACAGGGATATGGTGAACTGGACACCAACCTACAGGGTGAGTATCCCTCACTATGAAACCTTTTTCCTGTAGTTTCCTAAATTGCCATATTATAAACGATGAAAACTCAGGGTCTATTGTTGTAAATTCTCTTCTCCAATCTATGCTTAGTCCTATCTCCTTCATGGCTTGCTTTATTTCTTCTTTAAAGTAATTAGCCATAAATAAAGGATCTACTAATTTAGAGATTACATCATCAGGAATTTCATAAATACTTTTGAAAATATCTATCAGTTCTTTATCTCCTTTAGCCACATCATCAGCCATAGCTATTATTGGTGTACCAGTGTAATGAAATGCCATGGGAAATAATACATTGTAACCTCTCATCCTCATGTAACGCGCATATATATCGCCAGTCACATACGTTCTTCCGTGACCTAAATGAAATGGTGAATTAGGATAAGGAAAAGCAATTGTAGTAAAGAATTTCTTCTTATTTGGATCTGGCGTTGCATCAAATACTCTTTTATTTTCCCACTCTTTCTGCCATTTCTCTGAAATTTTAATTAGAAATTCAGCAAAGCGACCATAATTCGAAATAAACGCTCACCAAAACACGTATATATATCACTTAATATAAAAACATTAAACATGTTTACTAGATCAGGTGATGATGGAAAAACAAGTATAGTAAACAAAAAGGTTGGCAAGGATTCGCCGGTAGTTGAACTTTTAGGAGACATTGATGAGCTGAACTCACATATAGGTTACACCATTACACGACTATCATGGGAAGATATGAAAGAGGACCTCCAAAAAATTCAAGTCCACCTGTTTGAGGTCGGAGAAGATATAGCTAGTGATAGTAAGAAAAAGAAAATCGATGAAAGTTACGTAAAATGGATTGAGGAGAGAACTATAGCCTACAGAAAAGAAAGTGGTCCTGTAAAACTATTTGTGATACCTGGAGGATCAGAGGAGGCTTCCTTACTTCATATTACCAGGACAGTCTGTAGAAGAGTTGAGAGAAATATGGTCAGGTATTCTAAGGAACTACAAGAACTAAACAAACAAAACATAGTTTATCTGAATAGATTGTCATCATTACTATTTGCTATGGCATTGGTTGCGAATAAGAGGAAAAACGTGCAAGAAAAGTATTATGACATAGGAAAATTCTGGTAATTAAGCAATCCTGAGTTAATCAAAAGTTCACAATTTTTACATATTTCCCTACCATAACTGGTAGGATCACCACAAATTTTACACCTTGGTAGTTCATCTTTAAAGCTACTACCACTCCTGACTCTTTCTGCTATAATATCGAAGGTGTCTAATATCTGTAACAGAGTACCTGGTCTTTTCTCTTCTAACGCGTACAATAGTTCTCTTACCTTTGCTCTCAGTGTGGGTTTCAACTCTATGTAAGGGCATTCAACTTCCTGAAACTTATAACCCTTATAGTATGCATACATTGTGGTTTCCCATTCATATATCCTCCTTAGTGGTTTCACTCTAAGTACAAACCTGGAACTAAGTTTGATGGGTTTATCACCAAATCTTATCAACCTAATTAGATCACCTCTAATCACATTCAACATAATAGCCTGAACTTCATCATCTAAATTGTGACCGGTGGCAACGTAGTCCCCATTCAACTTAAGACCTGCTGTGTTTATCAATTTTCTCCTAAATCCGCCACAAAATGTACAAGCTGACACATTTAGATTTCTCTTTTTAGAATTAGCCACCATTTGGTCTAAGGTGAAACCTACACTTTTCTCAAAACTGTCCTCTATTAACTCTATCCCTAACTCATTTAGAAAGTTCTTAAACTGAATCACCTGTTCTACTCTATTGTATCCACTTATTCCTTCAATTATATTATACGCGACCAACTTATCATGATCAATAAAAGAGGCTAATGTATCTGCCAGGACATAACTATCCTTACCACCAGATACTGCAAGTACTATTTTGCTAGCTCTAGATAAACCTAACCTTTCTATCTCCCTTTTCACCCTGTCCCTTATATCTTCTATAAAACAATACCTACATAGAGACCTACCCTTATGAGCCTGGTATATCTCAGCATCTCTCACTCCGCATAAACTACACTTCATTTCTCTTTTCTCCCCTCAACTAACTTATTCCCACTCACCACTTCATCTATGCTGTGTATGGCACATCCTTGTTCTTCAAGTGTCTTCTTCACTTCCTCGAAATCTATATTATTACCCTCTATTACTATCATAAGACCCATGGTTTCGACGTCCATGTCTATTACGCTTATATTAACACCATCCACTCCTTCCAAAGTGGAAATTTTGTTTGCAAGTTCTACTATAGAAATACCTCTTATAGGTTTTAATACGTCAAGCACCAGTCTTCTAATAACCACTTCAAATCTAAAAATAATTGGTAACCATACCATATAAAATTACATCAATAGAGTAACAATCTAATGAAGAAAAGGGAAAATACTCAGAAGAGCTAATTTAAGGATATACGTTAATTCTGTGACCGTAACATACTATTCATATGAAAAAATGCCTTTAAAACATGTGTAAAGTACGAGTTAAAAATTTAAATAAGTATGATACCCCCTATCAATAGTATGGGGGGTTGGGATGATGGGGGTTGTTAGTCTTCCTAGAGTCATAGGCAAACAAGTATACGGCTCACTATATGAGTGCGATACAACAGTGCTGGGAGAACAGAAGGTATTAGAACAGATAGTAAGAAAAGCAGCAGAAGAGGGTAATATGACACTCCTTGATGTGAAAGCTTGGAAAATTGGTGATGGTGTAAGTATTGTGGCTATAGTTCTCGAGAGCCACATTACAATTCACACCTGGCCTGAGTATAATTTTGCTACTGTAGATGTTTATTCCTGTGGATCACACACAGATCCCAGAAAAGCCTTCCTATACATAGTTAAAGAATTAAAGGCCAGGAGATATACTATGAATGAGGCTGATAGATCATCAGAGTTTTAATAGCTGGAGGAGGTATAGCAGGTCTTATAGTTGGTCACCATATTTCTGATGTGAACCCAATCGTATTTGATAGAAAACCTTTTGTGGGGAAGAAGTGCACTGGAATTATAAGCAGGAAGACCTTTGAAAAACTAGATATATCAAGAGAATTTATAGATAGAGAGTTTAAATCTATAATTCTTCACTATGAAAATAAAAAAATACAAATTAGAGCTGACCTAATTAGATTAAATAGATATAAGTTAGAGCAGAGCTTGGCACAAGATCTAGATGTAAAATTAAAAACAGACGCTATAGTAAAAAATGAAAAAGAAGTAATCACAAATAATAACGAGAAAATAACAGCAGATAAAGTAATAATTGCAAGTGGTTGGAAGGGAAGATCAAAATGGGTTAAGGCAATAGAGTACCTTACAGAACCAGTAGAAATGGAGGACATACACGTGTTCTTCAACAGAAATAATGTAGGTGGGTTTAGTTGGATTGTTCCTCTACCTTATGGCACCCTCGTCGGTGCATTAGGTTATGACGACCCGAAAAAATTTATTCCTAAACTAGATGCCAGAGTTTTAGATATCCACGGTGGTGGAATTCCAAGAGCGCATCCTACTTTCATAAGAAACGGTATAGGAGACGTTCTGGGTCTTGTAAAAATTTCAACAGGTGGCGGAATTTTCTCCATATCTGAGATGTTAGAAGGATTGAAAAAAATAGTATACGAGGATGACGAGAGACTATACAAGGAAAAATTCAATCAGTTGAAAAAGGAGATTAACAGACAACTTACTTTGTTTAATCTTGTAGAGAAAATGTGGGGAACTACACTAAGATCTCTCTTTTATATTCTAAATGAGAGAACTATAAATATAGATACAGAATTTGATTTACATTCACTTATTCCTCGCAGAATCTTTAGACCTCTCCCTGATTAAATTATAACATCCCTCACCTTTTTCTATGAATCCTAACTCAATTAGTTTATTAATAACTTTCTCTGGATCACTTATTCCAAGAGCCTTTAATTCCCTGACCGCTAAAATCTCGCCTACGGAAACTACGTTCTGGAAATATTTCTTCGCCTTCTCTAATTCGTCCTCTGGCAATAAGCTTCACCTTATAAATTCCATTACTATATAATAATTCAACATGAGTGTTAAAGCTTACTTGGAACTGATCAGAGTACATAACGTCGTAGGTTCTGCAGTTTCAGCCTTCATGGGCTATGTAATAGCAACCACGTGGAAGTTTACACCACTTTTCTTTCTCCCGCTACTTGTGGTAAGCCTAATAGCAGCTGGTGGTTATGTAATCAATGATGTCTACGACATAGAAGTTGATAAAATAAATAAGCCAGAAAGACCCTTACCCTCTGGTAGGATTGCAGTAAACATAGCTAGAAGGTTCTCCATTGTACTATTCGCTGTTGGGCTAATAATTTCAATTCCTCTAGGATTGATTCCTTTTGGCTTTGCACTCATAACTATAGTACTACTATATGAATATGCAAGGTCATTGAAGAAACTAGGCTTAGTGGGAAACTTTATCGTAGCTCTTACCAGTGCGCTCTCTGCGTATTACGGTGGACTAGCAAGTGGTTCACTTTTGGGTAACTTCATAATTCCCACAATTTACATCTTCTTCTTCACCTTATCGAGAGAATTCGTAAAGGGAATAGAGGACATTGAAGGAGATAAACGAAATGGTGTAAATACGTTGGCAGTGAAATTGGGGGAGAAAAGTACTTGGATAATAGCTAAAATTATTCTTGGAATCCTAATATTCACCTCACCTTTACCCTATTTTCTTGGATTTAATGTAATATATCTCATAGGCATTTTAGCACTAGATGTTCTCCTTGTATACATATTGATTCTCCACAACACTATAGAAAGTGCTACAAAAGCTAGGAGCTTAATGAAAATTTACGCTATAGGAACCTTAATCGTCTTCACATTGGGAAGTTTAAGAATATGATAAGGTTTTATCAAACGATTTTCTATACCCCGCTCTAATCCCTACAACTCTTACGTTGATTGTACCTTTTTTAGGCTGCAAAGGCAAAGTAAATGTCCTGAGTTCGCCTTTCTTAACGTTTTCAAATGATTTGAAACTTATTGATGCACCGTTCAGAAGAACATTCACAATTACTTTATCTAAGTCGACATCGCCCTCATTTAGTAATTTTACTGTTAAAGAGTAGTTAACGACTTCCGCCTGTACGTCAAGGACGATCTTAGGAATAACATAATTAAGATTGTAAAATGTGAGCAAGTGTGCACTTGCCTTTACGTTATTTCCACAACTAAAGCCAACTGCTATATTTCCCTTTTTCTGAACAAGAAGGTCTATTAAATCTACCCTACTATCAAATTTCTTGTCCTCTATCTGAAGTACTCCATCCTTATTTGAATTCCTGACAATTAGGTAACACTCTCCATTGCAATTTAGATTTAACACTTCTTGTGGCTTTATTAGCATAGTTCCAGCCATAAGTTCATAATATGTTTTGAAATCTTGAGCAGGATAAAATACTATATGTCCTATATTAACCAGACTAATCTGTTGAAGTTCCTTGTATACTACTGATACATCATTTTTACCTTGTCTTACTAGAGGTGAAACATCAAAGATTACGGTTGAGAACCTTTTATTGGAATCTTCTACATCTATGTTAGGCTTAAACTCCTTTGTAAGTGAGAAATCATTAAGCCAGACTCTCCATCGTGGGTTAACTTCCTTATTTCTCTCAATATTGATTACCAGGTAAACCTTTTGTGGCTTATAGTCAACACTAAAGGAATATGTCACTTCCTTATCTGAGCTTCCTAATTTTACAGGACTTACTAGAAAGTCATAATCGATGGTACCCTCGAAAACACCTTTATCGAAAGGCACTATACTACCTATTGGCATACTATTAATTAGGGTACTAAACTAAAATAAAGTAAATGATTAAACAGATTCTCGCTTACATCAGGAAATCAGATCTTGTAGTAGAGGTATTGGACGCAAGAGAACCTGATCTCACCAGATCTAAGCGACTAGAAAACTACGTGATGGAGAATCAAAAGAAATTACTCATAGTCTTAAACAAAGGAGACTTGATCCCTGTAGAAGTTTTAGAGAAATGGAAAAAATTCATAGAGGAAAATGAAGGTATACCTACAATATACATATCAGCCACACGACATCTAGGTACAAAGGTTCTCAGAGAGAAAATTAAGGAACTGATAGAGGGTGAAGGTAAAATAATTTTCATTGGTTATCCAAAGACTGGAAAGTCTTCAATAATAAACGCCTTAAAGGGACGGCATTCAGCAACTACCTCTAAACACCCTATGAGCTATGGATATACAAGAAGTATTCAGCTTTTCAGAATAGATAACAGAATATTTGCATGGGATACACCTGGGATAATACCCCCTGATGGCAACGAGCTTGAAAGAATCATAAGAGGAGCAAATGTGGATAAGCTGGAGGATCCAGTTAGAGGAGCAAAATTGTTAATAGAGAGAATAGAAGGAATAGATAAAAGCGTTCTTAGAAATACGTATAAAATAGATTACTCTAATTACTTGGATTTCTTGGAAAAACTTGCACTAAAGAGAGGATGGATTCTAAAGACCAGTCATGAACCTAACATAGATGAAGCAGCCAAGGCTTTTATAAGGGATTATCATGAAGGCAAAATAATTTATTATTTACTACCTGAAAACGTTAACAAATGATAAAATTAGTGGTCTTCGATGCGGATAAGACATTATGGACCCATTCAAATATCTCAATTTTTCGACCTCCAATAAGATTAATTGATGAAAATAGTGTTGAAGACTCAATAGGTAACAAATTAAGATTATTTGAAAATGTTAGGGAAACATTGTCTGAAATTAGACAAATGGGATTGTTTACAGCTATGGCAACGTGGAACATACCTGAAAAGACAGAACTTGTTTTATCTACTCTTAAATTAAAAGATTACTTTGATGTCATAGTATCTAATGAACATCCTTATAAATTTCTTTATATTATAGAAATAATAAATAAATTAAGTAGGCTGAAGAATGTTAAGATTAAACCAGATGAAATTATATTTGTTGATGATAGAAGATCTCACTTCGGAAATATATGGCTATATGTGGGGAAGGTGAATTGTTTAGAAATGTGGGTTGATGTCACAAGTTATACTCAACTACTGGAAAAAATTAAAACTATTTATAAACTAAAGGAAGAAAGTAAAAAGATATACAATAATGCTTAAAAATTTAAAGTGATATTATTGCCGAAGTGAAAAAAATGAAGGGTGAATATACCCTCCAAATTTAATAATAGTACCCATATATTCTTCTATAAGTCAGAAGAATTTAACACAGAAAGATCTATATTTAAATATATTCTTAGAAGGTGTTTATAATGCCTAGTGGTGCTAGAATAGTAGTAGATTCTCTAAAAAGAGAAGGAGTAAAAGTAATCTTTGGAATACCAGGTTTATCAAATATGCCCATATATGACGCATTCCTAGAGGATCTAAAGAATGGTGAACTAAGACATGTTCTAATGAGACACGAGCAAGCTGCAGCACATGCCGCAGACGCTTATGCTAGAGTATCAGGATTTCCAGGAGTTTGCACCGCAACCTCAGGACCAGGAGTTACCAATCTAGTAACTGGATTAATATCTGCTTACTGGGATTCCTCCCCTGTAGTTGCAATAGCAGGACAAGTAGTAAGACCGTCAATTGGAAAGATGGCTTTTCAAGAGGCGGACACTATAGGTATTTTTGAGCATATAACAAAGTACGTGATAGAAGTTAAAAAAATAGAAGAATTGCCACAAATGATAAAGAATGCATTCTATATCGCTGGAACTGGAAGACCGGGACCAGTAGTAGTTGACATACCTAGAGATATACTAAATGAAAAAATGGAAGATGTTAAATGGCCTGAAAAACCTATAGTTCCTGGTTACAGAGAATTCCCCACGATTATAGATAGACAAAAAATCAAGAAAGCTGCAGAACTGTTAATAAACGCTGAGAGACCCATAATATTAGCAGGAACAGGGGCAACCTGGTCTAATGCTACAGAGGAAATACTTGAATTAGCAGAGCTATTGCATACACCTATAATATCGACATTCCCTGGAAAAAGTGCAATACCTCATGATCATCCACTATACTTTGGTCCTATGGGATATTATGGAAGAGCGGAAGCATCAATGGCTGCCCTAGAATCAGACGTAATGTTGGTTGTGGGAGCTAGACTAAGTGATAGGACAATCACATCTTACGACGAGATGAAAGAGACTAAGAAAAAGTTCATAATGGTAAATGTTGACCCTACCGATGGAGAAAGAGGATTAAAAGTAGACATAAACCTTGTGGGTAATGCAAAGACGTTATTGAGAGAACTAATAAAAGCTGTAGTAGAGGTAGGTAAAAAGAACGATAAAAGTGAGTGGGTAAAGAGAATAAAAGAATATCAGGAATATTATTCACAATTCTACTACATAGAGGAAAACAATAAACTGAAGCCTTGGAAAATACTTAAGATTATAAGAAACTCAATTCCTAGGAATTCAATAGTAACGACAGGAGTTGGGCAACATCAAATGTGGGCTGAAGTTTTTTGGGATGTTTTAGAACCCAGAACTTTTCTCTCCTCCACAGGAATGGGAACTATGGGATTTGGACTGCCAGCAGCTATCGGTGCAAAGTTGGCAAAACCAGACAGAGTAGTTGTAGATCTAGACGGAGATGGATCATTCCTGATGACTGCAACTAATTTAGCCACTGCAGTAGATGAAAACATTCCCATAATATCCGTAATATTTGATAACAGAACCTTAGGTTTAGTAAGGCAAGTTCAGGACCTGTTCTTTGGAAGAAGGATAGTAGGAGTAGACTATGGACCTTCGCCAGACTTCGTAAAGCTTGCTGAATCATTTGGAGCACTTGGTTTTAACGCTACAACATATGAAGAATTGGAGAAGTCCATAAAAATTGCTATAAAGGAGAATATTCCTTCTGTAATTAGATTACCTATAGATAAGGAGGAGTTAGCTTTACCCACATTACCTCCAGGTGGAAAGTTAAAACAGGTGATAGTACGTGACCCAAGAAAAGGTAGTTAGAGTAATTGGTTACTACAGAGACCCTAGTTTCCTAGAAAGAATAATAGGTCAGTTTAGAAAACTACTCATGGACATAAACTGGATGCAGGCTAGAAAAGTCTCAGACAACGGACTTTACGAGATATATTTTGGAATACCATATACTAACAACTTTGAAATTGCTATAGCAAATTTAAGTAAAACAGTTGATGTGGAAAAAGTTGAACTACTGGAAGATGCTACTGTAACTACATACATAATAAAGCAAGACGGAAACGTAATTAAGGGAGATAGTGTAGATGCAGAGGAATATGACATGGTCGTTTATAAACCAGTTTTTTCTAAGATTACTGTACTAAGTTGGGGTGTTATAAGTGGCAAAAATCTATACTGATAAAGATGTGTCATTAGATGTTATAAAAGAAAAGAGAGTTGCAGTTTTAGGTTATGGTAGTCAAGGGAGAGCATGGGCTCTTAATCTAAGGGATTCAGGCATAAAAGTTAGTGTAGGCTTAGAAAGAGAAGGTAATTCATGGAAACAGGCAGAAAACGACGGCTTTAAACCACTTCGTACTGAAGAAGCAGTGAGGAATTCAGATATAATAATATTTCTACTTCCAGATATGATTCAAAGGACAGTTTATCTGGAGAGAGTTAAGCCATACCTTAAAGAAGGAATGGATTTAGTATTTGCCCATGGTTTCAACATACATTATAGGTTAATAGAACCACCATCCAACGTTGATGTATACATGATAGCACCTAAAGCTCCAGGACCGATAGTGAGAGAATACTTTGCGAAGGGAGGAGGAGTACCAGCATTGGTAGCAACATATCAAGACCACTCAGGCAAAGCTTTACAAAAGGCACTAGCAGTGGCAAAAGCTATTGGAGCTACAAGAGCTGGGGTAATCGAGACCACATTCAAAGAGGAAACTGAAACCGACCTATTTGGGGAACAAGTAGATCTAGTAGGTGGAGTTATGCAACTAATGAGATATGCTTTCCAAACCCTGGTAGAGGCAGGCTATCAACCAGAGGTAGCTTACTTCGAAACAATAAATGAGATGAAATTAATTGTAGATTTAGTGTACGAGAAAGGTTTCTCAGGGATGTTAACTGCAGTGTCAGATACCGCAAAGTACGGAGGAATGACAGTTGGAAAAATGGTAATAGATGAGAGTGTTAAAGAGCGAATGAAAAAAGCGTTAGATAACATCAGAAGCGGAAAATTCGCAGAGAAGTGGGTTGAAGAATATGGTAAGGGTGCAAATACTATCAAAGAAGGTATGAAAGAAGTTGATAATAGCACTGAGGAGAAGGTAGGTAGATCTCTTAGAGATATAATTCTGAGAGGAAAACCTAAATCCTAAGTGTTTTTATTTTATTATGTGAGTAATAAAACTAAAGGCAGTACACTTGAGAGATATCTTGTTTCAAGGCTTAGAGATAAAGGATTTGCAGTTATAAGGGCGCCAGCAAGCGGGTCTAACAGAAAGGATCATGTTCCTGATGTAATTGCGATGAAGTCTGGCGTCATAATACTTATAGAAATGAAAAGCAGGAAAAACGGAAACAAAATATACATTCAAAAAGAACAGGCTGAGGGAATAAAAGAATTTGCGAAAAAAAGTGGAGGTGAACTTTTTCTAGGAGCTAAGATCGCAAAAGATCTCAAATTTCTAAGATTTGACGAACTGCGGAGGACAGAAGCAGGAAATTATGTTGCGGATTTAGAGACAATTAAGTCAGGAATGGATTTCGATGAACTGGTAAGGTATGTTGAGGGAAAAATAAGTAAAACATTAGATTCCTTTATGTAGTATCCTCATCAGGAAACCTTACTCTTATCTTTATCTTGTACTTTTTCTCATATTTTTTCAATTTAGAGACAACTTTTTTATTAAACATTCCTATTTCGTCTCTAGGTATTGTTATTATATACTCTCCATTTTCGAATGATATGGAAGCAGAGGGTATAATATTGTTGATCATACTCTCTAATCTTCTCTGGGTAGAATTTGTCTGTAGGTTTTTAACAGGAACTATCATCGTTTGTTCTCCAAAAACGTATATCTCGTATTCAGCTTTATCACTTATTAAATCCTTAACCTCCACAACAGGTCTAGCCAGGTCGGCTTCCTTTAACCCTGTCGGAACTTTGACCGTTATATCAAGACCGTAAACCTTTGCAACGTTTCCTGAATTAATGAAAACCACAGTGTCTAGAATGTTAGGGATTGTACCAATATCGATTCTATTTATAAACCTATGTATTGCATCTATTGGTGATGTTGCATGAACAACACCAATCATTCCAATTCCTGCTAACCTAAGATCTATGTAGAGCTTGAAATCCTCATCATTTCTCATTTCGTCATATACAGTATAATCTGGTCTACTTAACAGAAGAATATCATGAAGTTCTCCAACTTCAGCGTAATTTTTGGAATACTGCGTAACCTCTGGTGGTAGATGCATATCTCTAGGTGATTCAATTGTTTTTACAACCTTATTCATTCTCGTGTAGAATTCAGCTAAAGCTTGAGCAAAAGTAGTTTTACCCATTCCCGGAGAACCAGCAATTAGTATGCCTTCTGCCTTATCCCTTAACCTTTTGAGTAATTTTTCATCCATATTATACTCTTCAAGCTTCTTTTTCACTACAGGTCTGGTTATGGTGACTTCCCAACCATCACTCAAAGGTGGTCTAATTATAACTACCCTATAGTTACCAAGTTGAACAATTGTTGAACCTTTCCTTTCAATTTCTATAAAAGAGTCTTTAACGTAATTTACTGAGGAAAGGATCTCGTTAACTACCCTCTTAATATCAGTGCTAGTGAGAGGGTTGCTTAATAGTTCAACAAACTGCCATGAACCTGGCTTACCTTTCTTTGCTTTTGGTGTTACGCCCTCTTTCAAATGCACACTCATAGTGGTTTCATCAAACATTTTCTCGATTTCTAACTCTGTCTGACTTGGTTGAAGGAGGACGACATCAATATTCAAACTTTCTGATAGTTTCTTCTGTATTTCGTCTGTAGTTACTATCGTACATTTACGGGATAAACAGTAGTCTCTTAAAACTCCGTTTAATGAACCGTGCAAATTTTCACTGTTAACTATTTCAAAACTAACAAGTAAATTCTCGCTTATTTCCTTTAATCTCTTCACCTCATCCAATGCTATCTCAGCCGTAACTAAACCTTCTTTTGCCTCTCTCTCTAAATCCTCTAAGAGTCTCTTGTGAATTAGGATATTACCATAAATCGTTCTGTTCTCAATGTACTTCGAAAGACCATGAAGAAGAGCAGACTTATCTGGAAGTAAATCTCTTGCAGGCAAGACTAAAATACCCTTCTGAATAGGATTTTATTTCATACTAAAAAATTTATTTCTTTATTTTGCTCAAGAAATACTCATGTACAATTGTGCTCTCTGATAATTCAGGATGAAACGTTGTAGCTAACATATTCTTCTGCTCTGCCATTACAATTCCGTTCTCAAACGAAATTAGAGCAGTTGCGTCGTTCCACGTTCTCTTTATAATCGGAGCCCTTATAAACACAACTCTTGCTTTACCGCCACCTATAACGCGAAAATCTAGATCTGTTTCAAAACTCTCCCTCTGTCTCCCATAATAGTTTCTTACTACCTGAATGTCCATAGTCCCTATCAATGGCTGAGATTTCTTACCCACTTTTGCATCAGACACATCTTTAGCTAACATTATCGCACCTGCACATGTACCCAAGACAGGTAATCCAGCATTGATTTTTGCTTTTATCTCGTCTAAGACACCTAACTTTTCAGCAATTATTCCTATAGTGGTACTTTCTCCTCCAGGTATAACGACACCGTCTATTAAATCAACGTCCTTAGGTTTCTTTACAGCTATAACTTCTCCTGTTAAATTAAGCTTGCTCATAGCTCTCTTTAGTTGTATTGCATGTTCCTCAAAACTTCCTTGATATGCTATAACACCAACTTTCACTTTACACACCCCTTACCTGTAATAATTCCTCAGGTTTCAAGGTCTTAATATCGATACCCATCATGCTCTTGTTCTCACTGATCATTTTCTGAGCCTCTAATACGATTTCTGGATCTTCCCAGTTAGCTGCAGCTAAAACAACTGCTTTAGCTCTTTGATCTGGGTCTTGACTCTTAAATATGCCAGAACCTACAAATATACCGTCAGAGCCTAACCACATCATTAAAGCAGCATCTGCTGGAGTAGCAATACCTCCGGCAGCAAAGTTGACTATAGGCAGTCTTTTCAATTTCACAACTAATTCTACCAATTGATAAGGTACCTGGTATTCTCTGGCTTTCTTTAATCTGTCTTCTTCAGGAAGCGAAATTAATGTGGATATCTCGTAATTCATTATTTTCATGTGCTTTACTGCCTCACTGACATTTCCTGTCCCTGCTTCTCCTTTAGTCCTTATCATTGAGGCACCCTCGTATATTCTTCTCAGAGCTTCACCGAGGTTTCTAGCCCCGTTTACGAAGGGCACTTTGAATTCCCATTTGTTAATATGATGTTCTTCATCTGCAGGAGTTAAGACTTCACTTTCGTCTATCATGTCAACTCCTAACGCTTCAAGTACTCTCGCTTCGTAGTAGTGCCCAATTCTAACCTTTGCCATCACTGGAATTGTTATGGAATTCATTACCTCCTCAATTATTTTTGGATCTGCCATTCTCGCTACTCCTCCGCTTTTCCTAACATCATAGGGTAACTTATCAAGCACCATTACAGCAACTGCCCCTGCGTTCTCTGCAATCTCAGCTTGGGTAACATTAGTAACATCCATAATTACGCCTCCTTTCTGGAAAATGGGAAAAGCGTGTTTAGCCATTACTGTTCCTTGTGCAGGTAATGTTTGAGGTATAGAAGGAGAAATTGACAATAGACCTGTATCACTAATAATATCTTTTAACTCAGCTAACTTATAGAAAAACTTCTCTATTTCATAAAAACTCAGATCATATAGTCTCATACGATAAAGAAGTTATATTAACTTAAAAACTTTAATACAATTTGGCTTTCTGTTTCCTCTCCTGTTCTGGTCTTATCTTTATTACACCTAAATATACAGCACAATTCACACAATAACACTTGGTCACTGGATATCTCATTATAATAGCCCCTTTCTTCTCCAGCTCTTGCGCTAGAGCTGGATCCACAGGACTATAAGGCTTAGTCACACAGATTGCCTTATCCTCAGGAATTCTTGCACCACATTGGTCACAATGTATGCTACCAACGTGTCCTTTGTCGCCCTTTCTTCTTCCTCTATTCTCCCTCTTCTTTGGCAAAAATCAAACACCCTACTTTATTCACCGCAGTTATTTTTAATAAGTTTTTGCTAGCCTTAGAGTTGTCTTAGCAGGTTTTTTACAAACCACGCAAGTAGATTTGGAAACATCTCTTGGACTATCATAAGGCTTACCTAAAACTCTTGCACCCGTAGTTTCCTCAATTTTCAAACCGCATTCATTAGATTCGCACCATGGAACCTCCACTATACCTGCCTTGCTATCCAACATTTTCTTAGCTTCCTCAAGGTTGTCGGTATATCTGATCTTACTCCTCAAAAAGTTCCAAGCCCTCTCCTTCAGATCCTTTCTAAGTGTTTCTAATAGTTTTACCACTTCACTAACTAGATTCTCTTTTTTGACACTTATCCCTTGAAGAGTATCCCTTCTCTTTATAAATACGCTATTTGAGGATAGCTCTCTTGGACCTATTTCAATTCTCAAGGGTACGCCCTTAATCTCCCAAATATAATACTTCTCTCCAGGTGTTTTTTCTGTATCTTTATCTATAACGGTGTTAATTCCATTACTCACCAAAATTTTTGCCACGTCTTCAGAATACTCAATTATCTTTTCAGTCTCCTTTTCATCTTTGGCTGGAATGGGTATTATTACAGCTTTAATTGGTGCTAACACTGGTGAAAGTATTGTACCATGATCGTCTCCATTTATTGAGACAGCAACTGCTATTACCCTATCAGAAATACCATAACTAGTTTGATGTGGATAATCTAATGTTCCGTCTTTTCTTTGCACTTTTAGATCAAATGCCTTGGTGAAATGTTGACCTAGATGATGTACAGTTCCTATTTGTAGAACTCTAGAATCTGGCATTATAGTATCAAAGGCTATGGTATATATAGCACCTGCGAACTTATCCCATTCTGGTCTTTGGGACATTATATATGGAATACCCAATTCCTCGAAGAAGTTCTTATATATTTCAATTGCCTCTTTTACCTGTCTTTCAGCGTCTTCGTACGTCTCATGGAGTGTATGAGCTTCCTTAAATGTTGATACTTCTCTGAGCCTAATCATTGGTCTGGTAGCCTTTGTCTCATATCTAAACACGCTAACAATCTGATAATACTTCTTGGGTAATTGTTTATAACTCTGAACCCAGTAGGTTTCCATGTAAGTTATTGCTGTCTCACTTGTAGGTCTTAATGCCAACCTTATATCCAAATTCTCTTCTCCACCTTTGGTAACCCAGAACACTTCAGACTCAAAACCTTTAATATGTTCACCTTCTCTCCTTAGTAGATCCTCAGGAACTAACAATGGAAATAAAACTTCTTCATGCCCCTTAGCGTCTAACAATTTCCTGATAAGGTCTACAGCAGCTTGCCTTATCTTAAAACCATATGGAAGCCATACACCCATTCCTTTTACAGGGTATCTTCCATAATCGTAGATCTCTGCCTCTCTTATTACCCAATCAAACCACTCTGAGAAATTATTTTCCCACTTCTCTCTCGTTAACTTCATAGCTGGACTACTGAATCAAAAAGATGAGCAGTTAAAAAACATTATTATCTTTATGACTCCTTTATATGCCTGCGAATAACATTAATACTGCAAATATTATACCGTATACAGCTATTCCTTCACCGATTGCTACGAAAATTAGAACAGTACCGAACATCTCTCTTTTCTCGGTAAGGACACCAATACCTGCTGCTGCAGCTGTACCTACTGCTACACCTGCTCCAATTGCCGCTAATCCAACAGCAAGTCCAGCACCAATATTAATTCCCATAAAACCTTGTGGAGTATCTTGCGGAGCTTGAGCAGCTGCTACTAGACCTCCTATTAAAATAGGAAGTATTAAAGATATTAGTAATGCCTTCCTCATTCTAATCTCATCATTATATGTTTTGGACTTCCTTTAAAATATTTCTCTTTACACTTTCAAGATCTTCGAATCGAGACTTTAGAATTTTATTATATTCTTCATTCAATTGAGATAAAATCTCTTTCTTTCTAGCATCCAATTTTGACTTAAGCTCATTAATGTAAGTTTCAGCCATTTTATTACCTCCTTCTTTGAAGTAATTTTCTAACCATTTTAAGTCTTGTGAACTCCTCCCTTGTTCTATCATCTAGAACGGACTTTATGTATTTTGAGGAAGACTGATAGAAAGGTAAGATAGACGTGTCTATTGCATTAATTAAACGCTGTGTTTTTCTCAATTCACCGCTGAGAGCCCTAATACTGGACTCTATTTCTATTAGTGTCAATATCTTCTTAAATGCATAGGACATTTGCTCTCTAGACTTTAATATATATGGAGAGATCTCTAGATTACCAAAAGGCTGTTGCTGAATTGTAGACTCATCTAAGTCCACTACAGGTATCTTTACACCAAATAGAACTTTAATACTAGTATTTACATTTAACGAGGATGGAATAGAATCTGCATAGGTCTGGATTGTAGACAAACCTTCAGAGGCAACACCTTGCAAGTAAGTGGAATAAACATCACTTAGAACCTTACTAACTTCATTGTACACTTTCTCGTACTCATCAGCATATTGCCTGAGGTATAGTAACAGGACTTCTCGCTTATTTTCTAATAGTCTCTTTATAGTCCTAATTAGCCTTATTTGCCTTCGTAAATTAATAAGGTTAATCTTTGTAGGTAAGACTTTCCTTGAGCTCATTTCTTTACCCTGTAGTTAGGATGATACTTCTTTATGTACTCAGTTCTAATCAAGCTTATTTCTGACTCTGGTAACATAGATATTACTTCCCATCCTATATCCAGTGTAGTCTCTATATCTCTATTCTCATTTATTCCCTGATTTATGAATTTCCTCTCGAACTGTTCAGCAAATAGTAAGTATTTCCTATCAACATCAGATAAGCTGTCCTCACCGATTATTGCGGCTAAACCTCTTATATCCTGTGCTCTTGCGTAAGCTGCAAATAACTGATTTGAAAGATCCTTATGATCATCCCTAGTCTTACCTTCTCCGATTCCGTCTCTCATTAATCTTGACAAACTAGCTAATACATTGATTGGTGGGTATATTCCCTTGTTAAACAAAGACCTATCAAGAACTATCTGACCCTCGGTTATATAGCCAGTCAAGTCAGGTATAGGGTGAGTAATATCATCGTTTGGCATAGTTAAAATTGGCATCTGGGTTATGGATCCCTTTTTACCTCTGACTTTTCCTGCTCTTTCATAGGTTACTGCTAGGTCAGTATACATGTAACCTGGATATCCACCTCTTCCGGGAACTTCCTCTTTTGATGCGCTTAACTCTCTTAGTGCCTCACAATAGTTTGTCATATCAATGAGAATTGCTAATATGTGCATATCTTTCTCATAAGCTAAGTACTCAGCTAGGGTCAATGCTGTCTTCGGAGTAAGTATCTTAAGTGATGGAGGGTCATTTGCTAGTGTTACGAACATTGCAACTCTATTTATTGCTCCAGTTTCCTCGAAGAATCTCCTAAAGAATAACGCCTCGTCGTATCTAATTCCGATTGCTGCAAATACAACTGCGAAATTACTCTCTTCTCCTCTTACTGTAGCTTGTTTAGCTATTTGTGCAGCTAATTGGTTTGCTGGTAAACCGCTACCGCTAAATATGGGAAGCTTCTGACCTCTCAGCAATGATGTTAAACCATCTATAGCAGAAACACCAGTCTGGATGAACTCTTCAGGGTACTCTCTTACGGAGGGATTAAGGGGGCTACCGTTAATATCCCTTTTCTCACCGCTTAAAACTTGAGGACCATTATCTAATGGTTCTCCCAACGGAGTAAATATTCTTCCTAACATTTCTTCAGAAATCTTTACTTCCAATCCTCTTCCTAAGAATCTAACTTTGGACTGTGTGGGGGAAACACCTGTAGTTCCTTCGAAAACTTGAACTATTGCAACACCTGACTGAGAATCAACAACTATACCTCTCCTTTTGCTCCCATCAGGCATTTCTACTTCAATTAATTCGTTATATGCAGCATCTGTAACTCCCTCTATAGCCATTAGGGGTCCTTTGATCATAGAAATGCTATTATACTCCCTGATGTTCATCAATGTGGACAAAATTATGCCACCTCCTTTAATAAGCTGTCAAAAGCCTCTTTTAATTTATTGTCAAGTTCGTCTATCTTATTTAGCTCATCATTTTTCACAGTATACTTAACTCTCACAATGTCTGGTTCGAATGACCCTACTTTCTCCAATATCTTCTTTAACGTGAGACCTTTATCTAACAACTGGGATGCGTTAGTGTAAAAGTCATAAATTAATCTCATGATCTTAGCTTGTTTTTGAGGAGATGAGAAGGCATCTATATCATCGAATGCGTTCTGTTTCAGGAAAGCGTCTCTAATCAACTTTGAAGCCTCTAAAATCAACTTATCCTTATCTGAGAGTGATTCTGGTCCTACTAGCCTAACTATTTGTCTTAACTCGTCCTCCCTCAGAAGGATCTTCACTAATACACTCCTCATTTCAAACCAAGTAGGATCAACGTTCTTGTGCCACCAACTGGCTACTAAATCAACATATGCTGAGAATCCTTGAATCCAGTTAATTGCAGGATAATGCCTTGCTTGTGCTAAAGACACATCAAGAGGCCAAAAGACTCTTACAAATCTCAATGTGTTGCTTGTTACTGGCTCTGTGAAATCACCGCCAGGTGGTGAAACTGCTGATGCTATACTTACAGAACCAAATCTCTCGGGCTTTCCTAATGCAATTACTCTTCCAGCTCTCTCATAGTATTCAGCTAATCTTGATGGTAGATAACTTGGGAATCCTTCCTCTGCTGGCATCTCTTCCATTCGTCCACCTAACTCTCTAAGTGCCTCAGCCCATCTCGATGTGGAATCAGCAACTAGTAACACGTCATAACCCTGATCTCTGAAGTACTCAGCCATAGTAACACCGACATATATACTAGATTCCCTTGCGGCTACTGGCATATTACTGGTGTTGGCTACCAATATAGTCCTCTGTAACAAAGGCTTCCCTGTCCATGGATCCTTAAGCTTCGGGAATTGTCTCAACTCATCAGTCATCTCATTACCTCTCTCTCCACAACCAACGTATATTACAACTTTAGCTTCAGACCACTTTGCCAAACTTTGTAAAGTGACTGTTTTACCGCTTCCAAATGGACCAGGTATTGCTGCAGTTCCGCCTTTAGCTATAGGGAATATGGTATCAACAACTCTGGTTCCAGTTAGGAGTGGTTCTGTTGGCTCTAGTTTTTCCTTGAAAGGTCTAGGAATTCTAACAGGCCATCTTTGATATAATTTTAATTCTTTAACATCGCCTTCCATATCAACTCTTGCAATTACATCTTCTACTGTATAATCACCCTCAGGAGAAATCTCCTTAAGTGTCCCATGAACGTTTGGTGGTACTATAATTCTGTGTTCTATTAGATCCGTTTCATTAACCTTAGCTATTATATCACCTGGTGATACTTTGTCACCTTTCTTAGCAACAGGAATAACGTGCCATTTCTTATTTCTTTCCAACGCAGGTACTTTAACTCCTCTAGTAACAAAGGGGGATTTTACAGATTCTGCAATTCTGTCTAATGGCCTCTGCAGACCATCAAAAATACCTCCCATTAAACCTGGTCCTAATTCTACTGATAACAATGAACCGGTTCTATATGCCTTCTCTCCTGGTTTAATTCCATCTGTGGCTTCGTAGACTTGAATGTATGCCCTATCTCCTTCTATTCTGGTTATCTCTCCAACTAGTCTTAATTCACCAACTTCAACAACTTCGAACATTTGAGCATTTCTCATACCGTCTGCTACAACTAGTGGACCATTTACCCTAACTACTCTACCTTCTCCTGCCATTTTTACTCACCAAATAAAATTCTTGCAACATCATCTCTTAAATCTTCAAAAATTTGATTTAAAATTGTTTTAAGGGTAAAATCACGTGTCAACTTCTTATCTGGATAGTATATTTTTACTCCACCCTTAATAGAATTATCTACCTCTACTGATACGTTATTGATTCGCTTTGTCGTTAATATTCCCTCAATGAACTTCTTATCGTTATTTGAGCAATAAACAATAGCTCCCTCAGTTAACTCCCTAGATAAAATACTTTCTATTCTATTTTTGTAATCCTTAGTATTTGCTATCTTTTCTAACTCATCTAAAGTCTTCTGAAATACTTGCTGAACCCAGTAATCCTTCTCCTTATTTACAGCTCTTTTAGTTTCTACTTCAAGCTTAGCTTCCTCTCCTCTCAAAGCCTCAATATTTTTTGATATAATCTCCTGGATTCTCTTTGAGTATTCAGATAATATTTCATTATAAGCCTCATCTACAATTAGATTTGCCTCGGTGAAAGCTTTCTTTAACTCTTCGTCTATCTTCTTTTTCTCGACCTCTTGAGTCTTAGATAATAACTCTTCAAAATCAACCATTTTACTCACCCAAAACCAAGTGATTTAAGTATTAAACCTTTTACATCAACAGGTTTAGCTTCACTAAATGGGCTTGGAATAACTGTTATGAGTGGTTTTTTCTGCTCTAATATAAGGTTATCCACTTTTTCCTTTACTGGAGTGTATGTGTCATTAGTTACTAACACTAAGTCTACATCTTCTCTTTTTCTAATCTTTAGAAGTGTGTTCTCTAGTTCTAGAGGGTCTTCTAATATAATACCCTCCGTACCTATAAGTTTAAACAAATTAACAGTATACTTATCGCCAATAACAATAACTTTACCCATCAAGATTAGATAACTTAAGCTCGAGAATAAATATTTTAAGGTAAAACGTTTTTTCCATATTGAATAGTTTTGATTCTGCCGGAAACAGTGGTAAGAGCTGAAATAATAACGACAAAGGATAACGTGAATGAAGTCGTTAGTAAACTTCTTAAATTGGGGACTTTTGAGCCCGATGATCCTAAAGTACCAATTTCACAGAACAGGCTTGAGGATGCAAGAAGGATATTAGGAGAAATCAACGATAAAATAGCAAGACTAATACTCCTCATGGAAGCATCTGAAATAGCTGTAGAGCCAAAAGGAAACCTAAAACAGGATAAACAGGATTGGATTGAAATAGCACGTATTTATACTTCTGAAGCCTCTAAAATAGAGGAAAAATATCGCGAATTGCTTGAAGAAATACAAAAATTGAAATCAGAGAGAGATTCATTAAAACTCAAACTTGATGAATTAGAACCATTCAAGGATGTAGATATTGACCTGAAGAAAATATATGCAAACACTTATTTTGACGTGGCATTGGCTATATTAAATCGCCAACAAATTGAGGAGTTGAAGAAAAGAGGTTTTGAAGTTATCTCGTATCAGTCAAATAATTTCTATCCGTCCCTGATCATAGGTCTAAAGGGGACTGGACTTAATGAGACGTTAAAGGAATTAGGAATCAAAAGATTAGAGACCCAGGATTTGGTGTCGCCTAGCCAGCAATATAAGACCATTATGGACAGAATTAACTACATAGATGGTGTTCTTGGTGCAAAAAGAAAGGAATTAAGAGAGAAAGCTAATGAAGATAAAGAATGGATACAATCTACATACGGAAAACTTCTAACACTTAGAGACAGTATGTTGGTTCTATCTAAAGCCAAAATTTCAGACTACTTTATTCAAATCGAGGGATATGTGTTAGAAAAATCCACTAAACAATTAACAAATTCCTTAAAAGATTCAGCTGTAGTAGTGTACGAATATCCGAAGAGATTCGGTGAACAAGAAGAACCACCTACTTATGTTAATTTACCTAAGTCAATAAGACCACTAGAGAGCATAATAGAGTTATACGGCACTCCTTCATATTGGGAGATATCACCCACACTATTTCTTATAATTACTTTCCCTCTGATCTTCGGACTTATGTTTCCGGATCTGGGAAACGCAATAATTTTACTCATATTTGCAGTTTGGTTCCACAATTATGGCAAAAAGAGAAATAGTGAGAGTATTAGATACCTATCTCTAGTGTTAATTTATAGTAGTATTATTGCAGCGATAACAGGTATATTAGCTAGGGAGTTCTTTGGACCTTTAGCTGTGGGCGGTCTACGTGAATTGTTAAATAACCCGTCCTATCCAGTAGGGCCATTATATAACATCTGGCCTATTTCCGAATCTGTATATGAGAAGATAGCTCCAATACTGCCAACCTCAGGAGAAACAGGTATAGTTAATACTATAATAATATCATTGCTACTAGGTTCAATATTACTGTTTGTAAGTTCAATATTAGGCGTGATAAATACAATAAAGAAGAAGGATTACGAATACCTTGTCCTAGATAGGTTACCTTTACTTCTGATTTACACTCCACCACTGATCGTATTCTCCTATGGATTTACAAATATCTCAAACTATACATTACAGATACAGGAATTACTGGGAGGTATTGAATACTTCATATTCCATTCAGGTTCGCCTGCCCCTGGTACAACACAAATATTAGCAACGTCATTAGTTATCTGGGTAGAGCTTGCCCTAATATATAATTGGATAGGAAAAATAATTATACTTAGAAAGCATGAGAAGGTTAGTATAGGAAATGCTATAGTTACTGGATTTATAGAAGGTGCATTTGAAGCTGGAATATTATTACTATCAAATGTAATTTCATTCATAAGGATCTTAATATTCGCAATTGCTCACTACTACATACTATTCGCGTTCTCGTTCATGGGTTATCTTGCGGCAGGTTCTCCAAATTCATTACTTGCAGTATTCATAAATCCAGCATCAATAGCAATCATAATAGTAGGTAATTTGCTGGCTATAGCACTAGAAGGGCTAGTAGTTTTCATACAGGACATGAGATTACACTTCTACGAAATGTTCAGCAAATTCTATGAGGGAAGAGGAAGAAAATTCAATCCAGTAAAAACGTATGTTGAATTACCTTAAAAGATCAGGTCTTTCTTTTTCCACTTCCCTTCTTATTTCATCCAATTTTTTCATTAACTCTTCTGGTGACATTTCTATCTTCTTAAATAAACTCCTTATTTCGCCTATTTTATGACCAGGCATTATTTTCAAGGAGCCTGCTGAGTCCCATGTCTCACTCTCCAAATTAGAGAGTCCTAATTGTTGATATAAGTTAGATGAATAAGTTGGCATGATTGGATATAGCATTATAGCAAGGGTCCTCAAGGAGTTTACAGAAATGTATAATACATTATTAGCTTCCTCTTTATTGGTCTTTACTAATGACCAGGGGGCTCTATTATTCAGATAAAGATTTCCTGACCTGGCAAGTTTTAAGATCTCTTCACTTCCCGCCTTTATCTTTCCTAGCTCAAACAACTCTCCCATCCTTTTAGGAGATTCCTTAATTAACGTAATCAAATTCTTGTCTTCGTCATTGAATATTGCCTCCTTAGGAGATGGGACAACACCATCATAGTATCGCTTTACCATCGAGAGTACCCTATTAGCGTAATTGCCAATGTCGTCGTTTAGCTCTGTATTAACTATTCTAAGAGCTTCTCTCCAAGTGAAGTTTGTGTCTTTCTCCTCTGGTCTTAACCTAATTAATATAAACCTCCAATACTCTACATCCATCAATTTATCAGCTTCATCGATCCACACGCCTATTTTCCTACTCTTACTAAACTTCTGACCCTCATAGAGAAGATATTCAGTAGCAGCTATAACGCTAGGTAAATTATATTTTTCATTACTTGCCATCAACATTGCAGGTAATATAACAGCATGGAAAGGAATGTTATCCTTTCCGATGAAATAATAGGTTTTAGTATCATTATATAACCAAAATTCCTTCCACATCTCTTCTTTTCCTAAATTTTTGAAGTACTCTACTGTTGCAGATAGATAACCTAGAAGAGCTTCAAACCAGACATATATTGTTTTGTTCTCTGCACCTGCAAATGGTGCAGGTATACCCCACATGTTATCTCGTGTTATACTTCTTGGTCTAAGACCTTCCTTAACCCAGCTTAATGCAACAGATTTTACGTTATCAGGCATTGTGCTGGAACTGGATATCCAGTCCCTTATTTTATCTCCAAATTCAGATAAATCGAAAAACCAATGCTTGGTAACTTTAAATACAGGTGGATTACCACATAGTGCACACTTAGCATTTACTAATGATCTTGGAGTCAACAATCTACCACAATTATCACACTGATCACCTCTAGCGTCTTCAAAGCCACAGTAAGGACATACTCCCTTTATAAATCTATCCGGAAGAAATAACTTGTCTTTTTCACAGTATGGAATCTCGTCCTCTTCTACCTTGATGTATTTCTCGAGTTTTACTAGAAAATTTCTAACGAACTCTTTGTGTACTTCAGACTCAGTCCTGCTATAATTGTCAAAGCTTATCTTCCATGTGTCAATAAATAATTTCTTATCATAGGCATGCGCCTGATCGGTCAATTTCTTGGGTTCTATGTTTCTCTTCCTTGCCTCAATTTCGATAGGTGTACCGTGTTCATCACTACCACTTACAAAAACGACATTTTCCTTTCCATATTTTAATCTGGCATATCTTGCAAAGACATCTGCTGATAATATAGAGCCTATTAAATTTCCCAGATGTGGAACTGCATTAACATAAGGCCATGCAGATGTTACTAAAACCTTCATAATTTCTGTCGCGGATAGTAAGCTTATAAAAATTGCTGATGTATTTTATAATAGTTAATGAAGTGCCTACAATAGACTTTTCCAAATATCCTTTTCTCAAAGATATTGGAGAGGAGCTGAAAAAATTCGGTGGAGGAGTAACTTTAAACGATATTTTGGAAAGCAAATACCTTGAGGTAGCAAAAGAGAGACTCGAAAAGATTATAAAAGATGAAAAAGTTGAGAGCTTTTCCAACGTTAGAAATTCCGTACTGGTGTTTTACTCACTCATATTGATAGTTGCTTTATTGAATAATAGAAGTATTACAGAAAATATAGCCAAAAAAGAGAGTAAACTTATTGAAAGTGACTTAATTAAAGAGAATCCTGAAAATCTTCTAGAAATAGGAAAACTTTTAGGAGTTAATGTAAGTAAGGATGAGTTGAAATTTTCAATAAAAGACAAGGGTAAAGAGAGAAATATAATACTACCTTTCAGTATTCCCTTAACAGACTATTTATTTCATATTAGAGAGATAAAGAGAATTAACGAGAACTTTAAATTAAACAAGCGCATAGTGACTAATGGAAAGGTCTACATTAACAAGGCAGATTTAACTAGATTGCTCAGAGAAAAGATTAGGCTTAAAATAATAGAACTTATTAACTCCATCAAATTACCCTCAGTTCCTGATAACCTTAAAAAGATTGCAGATGAGTTAAGAGGAAGGAAAACACCCCCTTGCATTGTAGAACTAAGAAAGAAAAAAGAGTTGACAGATGAAGAGAAAAGGATTCTAGTTGTGTACTCAGTGAACGTCAATGAAGTAACTGATGAATTAGATAAAGAGTTAGTAGCAAAATTTAGGGGAAACAGAAGGGAGAGATATATTGTTTATTCGTGCGAAATAATGAAAAAACTCAATCTATGCGTTGCTGAATGCGGAGTTAAAAATCCTCTGGAATTATATTACGGACGTCTACTTAGCTAAGGTTAAAGTAAATGTAAATGAACCTCTGAATTACTGTAACTATCGAGAGTATAAGGAAAATATATGCTATGTATAGTGAAATAAGGACTGAAAATATTGAAACTAGTAATATTACAAACAGTATTATTATACGCTCTCCCCTTTCAATTAAACCTCTGCCTTCTATTTTTTTAAGCCCCAGCGATTCAGCCTTGGCTCTAAGGTAAGAAATGGTAATAGATATACCTATCAATAAGCCAACCAATAATGATGGAAAACCTAAGCCTAAGAGACCTAAAATATAATTCATATCTTCAATTCTGTCTAAACTACTGTCGAGAAAACTTCCCTTGCTTCCAGCTGATCCTGATAATCTAGCTACCTCTCCATCTATAGCATCCATGAATCCGGACAGCAATAATAGGACTAACCCTAAGATAGGATTCTTAAAGAAAACTAGAACTATCAAGTAGATTAAAGATAAAATCAGACCAACGAAAGTTATAGTATTAGCATTAATTTTAATCTTAATTAGTGCTCTAGCAATAGGCAATAGAATTTTCTTGGACTGTTTTCGTATTCTTGTAAGCATAACCAACACCATTATAAGCAAATCAATTGATTTTTACTGGGAACATGAAAGCTAAAAAATTGATTTTAGTTACGTCGGAAAACCATCCTATGCATAAGGCATTTACAAAGATATTGGAAGATGTGAGTAAAGAACTTGGAATAGAAAAAGAAGTTAAAGTAGAAGATTACGTGTTCGTTACAGACTTTGGCGAGAAGGACGACTTTGGAATGCCATTCTTGCCTCAATTATTCATTGAGACTACTGACGGTAAAGTACAGCCAGTACTTACACAGATGCCTTTCAACCCTACAACTTTCCAGCCAGATATAGATAAAGGCAAACAAGAAGTGATTGACAAAATTAAAAATATTAGCTCTCAATAACATACAATAAGTGACTAACGTGAGTTACGTACCACATGTCCCTTACGTTCCAACACCAGATAAAGTAGTAAAAAGAATGCTAGAGATCGCAAAAGCAGGAAAAGAAGACACAGTTTATGATCTTGGATGCGGAGATGGTAGAGTAGTAATCACAGCAGCTAAAGATTTTGAAGTAAAGAAGTCAGTCTGCATAGAAATTAACGATGAAAGATTAAAGGAGACACTCGAAAATATAAACAAGAGTAACGTAGTCGGGAGAGCTTTTGCTGTGAAAGGTAACTTTTTTGAAGCCGATTTATCCGAGGCAACTGTACTAACAATGTTCTTGTTGACAAATGTTAATGAAATGCTAAAGCCAAAACTAGAAAAAGAATTGAAGCCTGGAACTAGAATAGTATCTCATGAATTTGAGATAAGAGGATGGATTCCAAAAGAAGTAATAAAAGTAGAAGACGGTAATATGACACATCTAGTATATTTATACATAGTTGGTGAACATAAGTGAAGATCTTAGTGTTGAGAAGTGAAGAAGGAAATATCTCTAAAAAAGAGGTAGTTGATGGAGGACTTAGAAACATACTTGTAAAAATAGCTAACGATGCTTTAGGAGAATGGGATGAAAGAAGCTCGGACTTCACTATAATAAAGGATACACAAGAGGTTAAAATACCACTTCCACTTAAGCCACAGTTATACGAAATAATAAAAGACTTCCTAAAATCTAGAACTAAAACTGAAGCAATAGCTGAGATACCAGTTTATATAATAAGTTTCGATAATCAATGGGTCGAATCTGATTATAGAGATAAAAAAGTCTATATAGTATCTCCATACATAGATGAAAACGCAGAGAAGGAATTAGAAGATTATGCAAAACAAGTAACATCGCTAGAACGACCAGAACCAACAGAACCAGAAGAAGATATGGACGATGAAGAAGAATAAAAATAATTATTACTGTATTTTAATTTAAAACTCTCCCTTCTATTATTCATTTCTTACTTCCGAAGAAGGAGTCAATTGATATTGTAGATACTATTTCATCCCAACTAATTCCGAACGCTTTAAGTATTTGTTCGAATGTAGTTCTTAGTGTCTCTACATATTTTTCTATGTCTATTTCTGAAATTTTAGCAAGCTGAATAGGCTTTACGCCATCCTTACTTTTAACCTTAACAAACATTATAACGTCTCTTGGTAACACATTTACACCAAATGCTCTAAGTTGTAAACCAGCCTTAACATGCTGAGGTGTATTTTTAGTGTATGAATCTAAAGGTTTTGATAACATTATTCTGAATGCCAAGTCATCAAGATTATATCCCTTATTTCTAAGTTTATTATATATATCCTTTATTTTAATCTCAAGCTTATTCTTTACCTCAGGAATATCATTTGGCGAATTTAAGGAAGCTAACATATTCTTTATTTCTGCAAATTCCTTCTTTATAAATTCCGGTGTATTTCTTTTTTTAGCTAACATTCCTTTAATTTCAGTCTTACCATCAGGATATACACCAAAGTAATTTTTCTTCAATCCTGAAAATGCTACGTACTTATATGATTTATCTACCTCTAGATCTAAATTGAAATTCTGTTTTACGAATTTTATTAGCTCCTCCAACTTGTCTTTTGTTGGATTGTATAAGAATAGCGAATCTGTATCTCCATAAATCACTTTGAGATTGAGCTTTTCAGCCTGTTTATAGGTGGTGGTTATTATGTATCTTCCGATCGCAGTCACACTCTCTGCCACTGCAGGGGCATATAGCGGGAAGTTCTCTGCTCCAAATACACCATAAGTGGCATTAATGAATACCTTCATGGCTCTCTGGACAACATCGTATAATGATCTTTGCTCCTCAGATATATTACTGTACTTTGCCTTCTTCTTGTAAACTTTAACTCTAAAATCCCTTATTAGTCCCGTGATCACTGCTGTTATTCCAGGTTTATCCATACACACATAATGTAGCTTCTCCCCAGTTTCGTCTTCAACCCATACCTTTTTAGTACACTCATCAATATCTATAGTTTCATAGCTAATGTTCCAATTCTTTATTATTGATGGATACAGCGATGCAAAATCTAATACTACCACATTAAAGTATACTCCTGCAGGAGGGTCTATGACAACAGCTCCCTTATACTTTTTACCCTTTATAACAGCAGCCGTTTTAACTTGGTTTGATCTTACAAGGATCTCTTCTTTAAGTGGGATGAGCCAGTTTCTCTTTCTATGTTCCCAATAATATAGATTCTTAATCCATGTTGAAACTTCTGTTCTAGTTAATTCTTCTAATCCTAGTTTCGATATTCTAGCTAGTAATACCATTAATTTTAGTACTAAATTGTTATTGAAAGTAGTAAGTTTAAGTGTGATCTCAGCATCCCTGAGGTTATACTCGATTAACTTATCTATGTCCAGAAAGCTAATGAACGTATCAAGCTTAACCTTAGAAATGCCCAGCAAGGCTGTAGCAACTGCGTCTAGGCTGTATTCACTATACTTGCCTTCAAAAGCATATATTCTCACTGCCCTGTTAAAGAAAAATTTGTAGAGGTCTATATGAATACCTGCTAAAAACTTACCCTCACCACTTACAACATCCAGTGGAACCTCCTCAGGGCTGAAATTAAGTCTCAAGGCTCTAAAATATATGTATGGTATGTCAAAATCATCGCCGTTAAAGGTTAGTAGCATTGGATATTCTCGGATTATCTCGAATAATCTAGCTAGAAGTTTCTTTTCAGAATCGAAAATCTCTACTTGGACGCCGTCTTTCTTACTAAAATCAGAATTTACGTCCTCTCTTTTTAACGCTAAAACGATCTTGCTACCATCATTACCAGCTAATGCAACACTAATTATAGGAAATTCAGCCCTTTCAGGATCGGGTATTCTTCCCCTATTTGGAGTGTAAACCTCTATATCTAATGATACTCTCTTTATATCAGGTACCTCAGTCTCTAGGATAGGTATCCAATCATTTACCGTCTCTTTTGTCATCTCATCAGCGTCAGCGAAAGCTTTCTTAATTTCATTAATTTCCTCTCCTTTAAGTTCAGGATTAAGCTGTGTAAGCTTTCCCTTATTAACCTTATATATTAGCCCTGGAATTAAGCCATTATCGTATACGTAATTGTTATAGTATTTTATGTGAGCTTCATATGCCTTGGGCAAAGAGCTCCTCATTCTTCGTACAGCTAATGGGTCTTTAACAACAATTTTAGTAAGTCTAATCTTCTTTCCCGTATAAGGATCAACTTTGTTTATGAGCTCGAGATGATCAAATGAAGGATCCCTTACAACCTTAGTTATTTTGTTAACCTTATCTGGGTCAATATCAGTGAGAAAGTAGGGTTTGTGACCTGATTCATCTTGCATAATGTAAATTTTCTTACCCTCTTTATCATAAAGCTTACAAACTGCACGTGACTTTTTACCATCATAATCAACTTGTAACAAGAAATACACTTTTCCGTCTTCAGCTTCCTTTATCCACTCTATTTTCGTCCTATTAGCGGTTTGTTTAGGTACCTCTACACTCTCTTGATTAGTCTGCTCTTTACTCTCATTCTTCTTTATGGAAAAATCAAAGAGTGTTGCTTGTTTGGACATATACAATATATAAATTAAGTAGAATTACGATATAAACTTGAAGGGCTCTGCTTGGAGACAAAGCAGGCGTATTTTTAGGAAATTTATTCAGAATAATGATAAAATTTTTATTTAATACCTTTGACTTGATATAAATGAGTAGATTACTTATAATTACTGATTTCTCTTATTTTCCTTCCACAAACTTAAATATTGGCTATATGAATATGTAGTTGTGTTAGACTGTATAGAAGTTGATGGACTGATTAAATTTTATGGTTCCTTTAAGGCTCTAGATGGTCTGGCATTTTATATTAAATGCGGAGAAAAAGTTGCCCTTCTAGGTCCAAATGGTGCAGGAAAAACTACAACTCTAAGAATATTAGCAGGTCTTCTCAGACCTAATGAGGGCATAGTTAAAATAAAAGGTTTTGATATATCAAAAAATCCAAGAGAAGCTAAGAGCAATATCGGTTTTCTTCCTGAAGACGCTGTCCCATTTTTAAATCTTACAGTGAGGGAAAACCTAGAGTACGTTGGAATACTTAGAAATATAAATAACCTGAAAGAGAGAATAAATCATTTACTTGATGTATTAGAGCTGTGGGAGTACGAGAGAAAAACGGTTTCTTCCTTATCTAGAGGAAATAGGCAAAAAGTTGCCCTAGCAATGGCTATAATACACGAACCAGCTATACTATTACTTGACGAACCTTTAAACTACCTTGATATACCTACACAAGAAAGAGTGATAAATCTTCTAAACTCGATGAATTCTACAATGCTGGTCTCAACTCATATCATGAGTATAGCGGAAAGACTAACGAACAAAATTATACTTATAACAAAGGGGAAAGTAATTTGGCAGGGAGGAATGACTGAACTCAAAAAGTTAGCTGGTGAGAACGAAAGAATTGAACAAGTAGTAGCTAGATTAATCGGCGACAGTTTATGAGAAGTCTAAAACTTCTATATTATTATTTAAAGCAGAGATACACCAAGGGATTTATATTTTTAGTCATGATACTAGTACTTTATGCTATATTTGTAAACACAGAACTTCATATAAATACATATTCATCAAATTCCTTCACTTTATCTAATTATTTTTATGTCTACTACCTATCTTTTCTCCTGCTATTTTATGTAATATTTGGATTAAGGATGACCATAAGTGAAATAAATTTTATATTAACAAGCCAGGAAAGGGCAGACTATATACTTTTTCTGAAGGGGTTCGCAGATTCCCTCTTTCTAATATTTCTTTTATTATATCCTTCAATTTTCTTTACAAGAAGCATAATAGACATTTTAAATACCGCCTTACTATGTTTATTTCTATCTTACTTATCCACCTTATTACTTACCTATGAGAACAGTCTACGCTACATCATAGGACTCCTAATTGTAGGTTATACGATAACAACCTCTTTCGTATATCCATTAATAAGCCCAGTTCAAGCTATAACTAATTCCTCAATATACTACACTATAGGTTTATGTATTCTTCTTGGTTCAGTCTTAGCGACTATACCTAAATCGTCTATGAGGATTTATAGTAACGCTTACGGCTTATCGGTAAATTATAGTATTACACGTTTAGGCAAAAAAGAGAGGATCGAGAGTATTAGAGAATTACCCAAAAATATACTGGGCCTTTTGTTCTATACCTCAGTGTACGGAGGATTTGTAATGAGATATAATTGGGGAGGAACTTCAACCTATGCTTATGTTAGGAGAAATGTCTTATTGATCCTATTACCTCTTTCATTCATAGTTGCAGCAGTTTTGGTCGTATTTCGGAATTCTTCTTCTGTCATAAACGTCATTCCCTTATATGTTATAATTATGTATTCGATATACTCAAGTACGACCATACAGTCAGAAAGGCTTTGGATAAACTTCGTAAATGTCGACTATGTCACTTACATAAGAAATAGGATGTATGTTAGACTATTATTATCATGGATAACATTGTTACCGCCGTCTATAGCTCTGTTGATATCTTCTCAGATTTCAATTAGCATTGTCATATTATCTATTCCGCTCTTAGTATGTCCACTAGGTTGGATATCAGCATCTTATTCTAGATTGCCACAGGCAAGAGAGACTAACGTGGAGTCGTCTCCTGCTAGGATAGGCGTAAGAGCAAGCATATCATTATGGTCAATGATAATATTAGCTGTAATTGAAATTGTAATAGGACTTATATCCATTTTAGGGAGCATAGTACTAGCAGTGATAAATTTAGCATGCTTTATGGTCTTAATGTACTTTAAACCAGAGATTTGGATCGGTGTTGTAGAAAGACTTGTAAATAATGGGTATGTGTAACCAGGTAAATTATATTTAAGTTGTTGATAGTAAGGAACTGCAGGAAATTATGTATTCTTGATTTTTTACGTATCTGAGATTTTTTACCACCAACTTTTAACTTTACGCATAATCTCTTATGGTAAAATTTAGTGATGGGTTAAACAAGAAGTTATAAACGTTTGAGACCAAGGGCACCTCTGAAATCTCCAGTTTATTGCCTTTGTATTCTCGTATTATGCAGACTCTAGAACGAGGAAAAAGGGTTTAGCGTACTAACTTCTATTCATTAACTCACTGTCTATCTCCTCCTCGTTATCGCTACAACAATCACGACAGCCGTTACAATGGGTATAACCAACTCCTCAAGGAACGTGTAGTTGAGCTGGACTACGAGTTTCTCGTATATCGGGCCGTTAATTGTTACCTGCTCTCCAGGAGAGGCGTTATAGGTTCCCACGAAATACCCCTTAAGGTAGACAGGCAAATTAGCGGTTAGGTGGATTACTGAGCCTTGTGGCAACCAAGCAGTGCCGTTTACGGGCTCTGTTTCCCCTTTAATAGTAGCCATTACAGGCTGTGACGATACGATCTCCACCTTATACTCCTTTACTAGTTCTACGCTGATATTCATCGGCCCGCTGACCTCAATGGGCGTTGAGGGACTAATAGAGCTGACTACATACCTCTCCCCACTGGACACGTAATAGGTGTTGTTCACCAGCTCAACAGCAGAGCCTTGCAACACCCACGTAGTCCCGTTAAAGAGCCTCGATTTTCCGTTTATACTCAATAAGAGAGGTATGGGTGAGTTTATTGTTAGCTTGAACTGCTTCTCGAGGGTGACCGTTATGGTCGTTGGGTTCTCCACCGTTAGCGGTAGGTTAGGATAAGTGTTGTTCACAACAAACCTCTCCCCACTGGACACGTAATAGGTGTTGTTCACTAAGCTCACTGATGTCCCCTGTGGCAACCAAAGCGTCCCGTTAGTCAACGTTTCTTTGCCACTTATGTTAAGAAGGAGAGGTCTGGACGAGTTGACGATTACCTTGTAGTAGTAGGTATACTGTGGCGTTATTATCACGTTCTTAAATGTGTTTGAGGGCGTTATCGTGAGACTCTGGCTGGGATAGTCCAGAACGGCATAAGAAGAGGAGTTAACTGTATAGTTCCTGTAGAAGGTTATAGTGACAGGGTGGACTACATAACCCACAAAACTATTAGTGTAGGTACCGTTCACTAAGAAAGGCACTTTGCTTGTGACATTGACAAAGGTGAAGCCTGGGATGTAAGGGTGGAAGCTATCGGTCAGTAGACCGTAGTCCGGCGTCCCCACAGTTACGTAGGCGTCTCCGTTGCTAGCAATAGACACGTAAAGGTCACCGGTAGACTCCGCCGTATCATTACCGTAAGTGTAAACTGTACTGAAGGGAACGAAGCTGTTACCGGAGAGGTAGAAGAGGCCTAAGTAAGAGGACATCTGGGTGAAAGTGGTGAACTCACCATTTTCGTAACCACCCCAGACTAGCTCTGTGTCCATTAAGTTACCTAGAGCCTCTTGATAGAAAAGAGTGAAATTTAAAACAACAGCGCTCGGAGTGAGTGAGTCGTTGACTATTATGTAAGCAGACTGCGGATCTGGGACAGGTATGAAGACGCTGTCATAAGTGACAGGGTGTGGAGGCACTAGGCTACCGTTCTGCAGGACAACATAGATAAAGTTGACGATAACGCCATTAGAGCTAAGGCTCTCATTGATTAGGAGGTATAAGGCTAGAGGAAATCTGTACGGCATCGGTTCAGTAGAATACCCATAAAAGGTGGGATGACCGAAGAGAATGTTATACGTAAAGCCTATCCCACCGTTACCCGTGACATTCGATATCTCCGCTGTCGCGGTAGTATAGTTCCACACGTTGTCAGTAAAGCACATTAGGCTCTCGTTTGTCACGAACTGTGCCACGTTCTGGAGCCAGAAGTAGTAGGTGTTTCCGTTAGTGCTCGTTGCCTCTAGTACAACGTTGAGCTGTAGGGAGGCCCCATATGGTACGTTAAAACTAGAGTTGTACGCTTGGAGGCTTGTTATGTTTGCGTATCCGAGCACTGCGTTAGTGTAGATAGGGCCGTCGTGAGCTGAGACCCCGGTTGGTAGGGAGTGGACAACCAAAAAGAGTGGATTTAGCAAAGCTAACGCCACCACAGCTAATACTAGAATTCTTGACATATAGAAATTTTACGTAACGTAGGTATTTAAGCCTATCGTGAAAAGCCCTGGATGCTAACTTATCGCTTCTGCGAGAATGCAGGGTAGATCGTAGAGGCGGAACTCCTTGCCTAGCACCTTCCTCATGGCTTCACTTATCTCAAACCTGAACGAGTTGTCCCTGAAGGGGAAGAACTTCGTTATTTAAGTTGTGACATCAATGCCTTAGTCGGGGTTAGCATCTGCGAGCTTCTTCATGCTCTCGAGGTACTTCGACACAAAGTTCTGACGTTACGGTAAGTACACCTCTTTGAGCTACTTCGCAGTGGGCTCATGTAGGAAGGTGATGTAAGCCCTCTTGGTCTTGCTCTCCCTCATGAGCTTAATGACGCGGTGCTCGAGGTCTACTTGGTCTACCGTGAGAGAGCGCCTCGCCCATCCTCAGACCTGTCTCTGCGAGCAACAAGAAGAACGCCTTCGCCCTAAGGTCCTCTATGACGCTGAATATCTTCTTAAGGACGTCGAAGGTCAGGCTCACCGGTCTGTACTTAGGCTTCTGCTTCGGTATCTTGAACGTGTCGTATAACTCCCTAGCTAAGCTCGAGTCCCTGAGCTTCACTACTTCCTTTATGAATAGCTTTAGCGCCTTAGCTGTGCGCCTCGCCCGGCTGAGGTTCTCCGCCGAGAGGTCGATTACGTACTCCTTGAGACCCTTGGGCGTGAGAGTTTTATTAAGATCAGCTAGGGCATGCCTAAGGCGTCTCATATAATCACTCCACGTCTTTTTCGTCCTCGTCTCCTTGAGCAACTTCTAGAACAGCTATAGATCTTCCTGCGTTACGACACACTTACTCGCGGTCTCCTTCACGAACTCCTCGAAGTACTTGTGGAGGAAGAACAGGAATATGCTCCTGAAGCCCGGGTCTTTCGACGCCTTCACCAATACCCTCAGTATGTCCGCTGCAGTGATATCTGAATAGTCTATTCCGTGGGCTATTTTGACGACCTCGTCTACAGGAAGTGTCTTCATGACCTCGTCTACGACCTCGTCCGGTAGCTCTATCTCTTTTCCCCCTCGTCGTAGCCCCTGACGTACAGATACATCCGTTTCTTGCTTCGCCCCGTTATTTGCGTCAGCTTTGGGTAGCCGAGTAGCTCTACAGCAGTTTTAAGTAGCTCTCTTCTGTTCTTTTGCGAGTTCCATACTATTAGATACCAATCCGTGGTATATATCCGTTACCAACTTTTTTCCTCGACCGTTACTCACATCAAAGTCTATAGATCAAGAGATACTTTTAATTTGATAAAGATTATCGGACCCGCCGGGATTTGAACCCGGGACCACTGGCTCCGCAGGCACTGGAAGATGTTCTAGAACGGCGTAAGACCGTATTAGTTACCAATTTACGCCAATACGCGACAGACGGTAACGTTAAGGCTTTCTACGATTGGTTAGTCAGCGTTAGGAAGGTAACAGAAGAGACCGCTAAGGATTACATTTCAGCACTAATGAAACCCTTCCGTGAGACTAGGAACTCACAGAAGGCGTATAGGCTTTTCGCAAAGTTTCTCGCAGAGCGTGGTATTATAAGTGAGGAATTCCGCGATAAGGTACTTAACGTCATAAAGGTTAAGCGCACAAACCACGACCTATATGTACCAACTCTAGAAGAGGTTAAGAAGACGTTAGACTTAGCTAAAGACTATAGCGATAACGTGTACTTCATCTATAGGATAGCGTTAGAGAGCGGTGCGAGACTTTCAGAGATCCTCAAAGCGCTTAAGGAACCTGAGCGTGATGTATGTGTTAACGACATATGTTACTACCCCATGGCATGGACACGCGGTTATAAGGGCGTGTTCTACATATTCCACATAACGCCCCTTAAACGCATAGATGTTACGCGTGGGGCGGTACATGACTTTGAAAAGCGCGTAAAGAACGCGCTTAAGATCAAGTACATCAGGAAGTTCGTATCTACGCAAATGGCGACTCTTCAAATTCCTTTTGATATTATCGATTTCATTCAGGGTAGAAAACCTACGCGTGTGTTGACTCAACACTACGTCTCGCTATTCGGCATAGCGAGAGAACACTATAAGAAGTACGCCGAGTGGGTTAAGACAGATTTTTCTCAGTTAACTGGGGAGTTAATTCAAAAAGACGTAAAAACTTCCAACTAGTTAGAAAATTTAGGCTATTTCTTTAGGAATGGGATCTTATCTAACACTCCTTTCTTGTTATAGTTCTCTAGATAGAACTGTATCGCCTCTCTAACAACATCTGATAGCTGATACTGTGATCCTTTAGCCTTAACAATCTCTAAGAGCTTATTGTACTCCTCTTCCGTCACACGTGTGGCGACAGTCTTATTTAAGAACCTCTTCATAATACCTTCACTATTTTAACATACGTTAATCAGTTCTAATAAACCTTAACGAAAATTTACAAACGTAACTAGGGGGATATTTAACTTTATTTCAGCAAAAAAGAGAGAAAGATATCGTAAATGAGTCACGTGTTAGTTACTGATCAGATACATTCGGTCACTTGAAGGTTACTTTTTCGCATCAATATATATAACAAAGCCCCCCGCCCCCTACTCAATTTTTTGCCTCAATTCGCAAAAAACTCTACTTCTTAGCCTGAACCTTCAGGCTTTCCTTAATTGCCCACTTCATCTTCCCTCTCTTATTTTCGCCATAGTCCACTCTTATTACGCCCTCTATACTGCTTATCCCCTCTCGCCATCTCTTAGGCGTGGTATAATATACGTACTTCCAATTACCTCTAACCATAAACCTCACCAAATGCCCATCTCTTAGTAACTGCCCCACTTTCTTCTTCAGCCACGCTAAGCTTTTCGCTCTCACCAAACCCGTGTCATCTAGTTCTACTACTCTTCTTAATAATTCGTTATATGTCAAATATCCCTTCTCACTTTCCCTAATCACTTTCCAACATAACTTTTTCACTATATCATAATTATTTAGATATACTTCAAACTCCCTTTCCATAATCCTGTTCTCTCTTTCGCCACTTATAACTCTTCAGTAACCTTTTCCACACTAGTTTGCCAGACCCCCATATTAACGCCATAACGCCCTACTACGCTTTTCTCTCAAACTCTCACTAGCCTGACCGCCTACTCGCCAACACACAACATACGCACTCTTTTTCGCCAACTGACCCCTCAGGCGCCGGTGAAAAGAAAAACATAGCTGCAGCTTTTCGATTTATTGACTCTTTTTCACGCGCCTATAACAGAGTACAATATCCCCGTCACGATTCTCTACGCTCAGTACAAACTCGTCTTCTGACGTTATTCCTAAAGCCCTAACTATCTCACGTGGGATGTTGAGATAATAAGATTCTTGTCCAGGTTTGGAACCTTTATGGATTAACGGTTTCATATACAAGTTTACGTACTATTAGTTATTTAAGCTTAAGTTTAAATACTTGTACATATGATGTACAATTAGGTGTACATAAATGGTAGAGTTTAACCTAACTCTAAACCAAATCAAAGTTAAAGACCGTGTTTTTTCTCTAAACCCCTACTCTTTTGAAGCAATAAAGAAGTGGTATGACGAGTTCCTAAAGTGGTGTGATGATTATGACGTTACGGAGTACTGTAAGAAAGACATAGAGGAACACGTGGAGTACTTTGCTGAGGCTTTCAGACTGTTAGCCCCTAAGAGCTTAGAAGAGGCTGAAGATCTCTTCAGTGTCTTGGAAAGGGCTTACGACTCTACTGATGGTAAGATAAAAGCCGTGTTAAGCCGTGTTATCGGTATTACTGTGTAATACCGTATTATTAAACGACGTGATAATCACGATTTGTTAACTGGGGAGTGTACTCAAGTAATACTAATTATTAAACGAAAAGGTTTAAAATAATTAAATAGGAAGGTTTAATGTGGAATGGATAGAACATTTAACGCCTAAAGAGAGGGAAGTAGTCACGGATTTTGTCTTTTCGAACGTGAAACTGTCCATGAAAGAGATGGCTCAGGCTTTAGGGGTGACCGCGATGGCGGTGAGCAAACTTAGACGTCATCAGATCAGACCTTCAGACGAGACTCTAAAGCGCATGTATAGCATACTAGACGACAAGAAGAAGGTAGAGTTGTTGTTAAACGTGAGGCGAATGTATGAGGACATCTTGAAGGAAATAGACCAAGAACTAGGGAAACTCGGTTACGCGAGAGGTGACCTAAGTGGTCAAGATAGGTCTATCTAAACGGGATAAAAAAGGTAACTCAGAGAAAAAGCGAGTAAAGTACGTTTACGCGACTAAAGGTGCGATATTTATCGTAACGGGCGAGTTAAAGGAAAGTAAGTACTCGTACGCGGTAGAGATCAGACCGCTTTACGGCAAATTCTATGACGCGAAAGAGAAGAAGACGTATAACGCTGAAGAACTACGCGAGTATAAGGTATACTTAAACGTAAGGAAAGAGATGGAAGAACTTGTAGACGCGTTAAAGAGAGGCAAACCCGTTTTGTGGGGCTATGATGACGACGAGTTCATTCAGATCCCTAAAGACGTGTTAGGGGGCGAAAAGGAGTGAAACTCGTTAAGCGTAATGGTAAGTGGGTTTTGATCAAGAATACTGAGAAAAATTCAGACACCGCTTTGAGTGAAACTCCTAACCCCGCGCGGAATGCGCGGATAATTTCATCTGGAGTGCAAAAAACCGCGCAAACCGCGCAACCCAACATATACCCCGGAAAGCGGTCACTGAAAAATTCTCAACAGTTTTGCAAAAAAGTCACGTCTAAGGATGGTAGACAAGTAGAGGTATGCGCTGAAGTCATAAACTACGAAAAACGCGTAGAAAACGATAGTATAATAGAATATCCTAATCTAAAATACCTATTAAAGTATAAAGACAAAACGCTTGAGTGCATAAAGGACTGTGAGGGCGCGTTAGACGAAATATCTAAACTCACTTACCGTCACCCCTCAAAGAGCGAGATAATAAACGCCATGGACGAGTTGACAAAGTCTCTGACACGCGTAACACCGCTTAAAGAGTTCGTCAACACCGACGATAAGGCTAGAGGAATATATGAGGTGTTAAAGCGCGACCCTATCCAAACCATATTGAGGCTAACTGAGGAAGTTAAGGGGATAAAGGGTAACGAAAAAGTAAAGTTGGCGACACTTCTGTCGATAGCATCTACACGTATAAAGAGGGGCGTAAGAGACATGATATATCGCTTTAACTTTATCGTAGTAGGAAAATATGGCGCGGGTAAATCTTCATCAGTCAAAAGCGTACTTGGATTATTCTTTGACCACAAAGAATATAACAAATCTAAGTTCTTACTATTTGGTAGAATTACAGAGAAGGCGTTAGGCTATTTTAAAGATATTAATGACTATGACGGCGCACTGATATATGTAGAACAGATAGACAACATCAGTGAGATATCTTACTTGAGAGAGGCGCTATCTGAGGCGTTTCTATCTACACTCGTCACTACGCGAGATGAAAATACGGGTGAGCTTAGAGCTGATATCGTATCGATTAAGGGTCAGCCCGCCTTTATCTCGACAAATGTAGACGAATCGATATCGTCACAGTTAGCGAGTAGGATGTTTCAGCTTTACTTAGAGCCGTCAGTGGACAGAAAGGAAATAATGGAGTCGAAGGCTGATGAAAATAAAGCGTCAGATGAAGAGCTATTCGCTATTAGAGTTGCAACTTGGTTATGGTATAGTGAGTTGCCGGCTGACGCTAGGGTACCTAAAGATTTGTGGAAACGCGTAGTTGATACGTTAGAGAGAATAGGCGGTAACAACGTATTGAGGACATCTGACCTAGTATTAGCGCTATTGAAGTCGTTAGCTATAATTCACGGTAGAGATGTCGTGACTGAGGAAGACGTAAATATCACGTTCAAGTACTTCAGCAAAGAGATTATCCTAGCGACTTATGGTATTAGCGAGAGGGAAATCAAAGCGTTAGAGGTGTTAACTAGTACCGCGCCCGGGTCACCTATGACGACGTTTGATATCGCTATAAAACTAGATTTAGACAAAAACACTACCGCGTCAATCCTAGAAAAGCTAAACGAAAACATGTTAGTTGGCAAAGAGTTTGACGGCAAGAAGCGCTATTGGTGGATAACTGATAAGGGGCGCGACGTGTTAGAGAGGCTCAAAACTGAGGTCAAGATAGTGGGTGACGTAGTAGAAGTTAAGACGCCTGATGGCGAAGTTATCGCGGATAAGGAGTTTTTTCGAGAGCCTGACTCCAGAGACGATACCAAAAATGCCGTGTCAGGCGGAAGAGAAGGAGTGCGAGAGGGTGAATCGTATATTGATAGACGCATTAAGGCTATACTCAGACGCGAGTTCTTAGGGATACCAATAAGACGACTGAGGTTTAGAGGCGAGAAACTTGACCGCTTTGCGGGTTTGAGTAGTTACGTACTGACGCGTAAAGATATTCAAACGATTAAAGAGTTAGATAGGGTAAAGTGTTTGAGGAAGAGCGAGTTTGTATCGCGTTTTGGTGAAGATTCGTTAGAGCGTTTAGAGTCGTTTTACTTAGTTAGGCGTGACTTTAATGACTTTATTAGCGAAGAAGAGGACATCTGTATCGCGGAGTGATACATTTTATTTCACTCGTTAACTGGGGAGTTAATTGTATTTTTTGCACTTTTGAGGAAATTTTACCACCTACTTTCAACTCTACGCGAAATCTCGTAACTTTTTACGCGTTACCAATACTTATAAACGCAAATTGGTAACCATAATACGGAGCGTGAAAATGCCCAAAGAGAAGACGCGTTATAAATATGGTGATTATATTATACGTCAGATTAAAGGGCGGTATTATGTGTATAAGCTAGAGAATGTAGGCGGTGACGTAAAGGAACGTTACGTGGGACCTTTAGACAAGATCGTAGAGTTTTACATTAGCAGTGGGGGTGTGGGGGATGTACCCCCACAACGGACCCGCCGGGATTTGAACCCGGGACCACTGGCTCCGCAGGCCAGCACTCTGTCCTGGCTAAGCTACGGGTCCATGAACTAACATATCCTTTACTACAAGATTTATATAGGTTTTGATTTAACGCATGTTCTTTGAGTTAAACTTGGCTTAGGGCGATTATATTTGAGATGAATCTTATCTTTTAATAGTATTCATGATAAAAACATATGAGATGAAATCTTGTAGTGTGTAATGAAAAACATTTAAAAAATTAATTAGGCCCATTTATTTACTATCCGCCTTCTCGTCACTTTCAATAATCTCGCTCAATGGTTTGGCTACTTCTTCTAAACTTTTTCTCTCTGCATCTACTCCAAGAAATATTGTTAAGATTCCTGGAAAGATCATCAATAGAGCACCTATAAGGTATCCTATAAATAAGTCTGATGGTTGCTTAGACCCTAACAAATATCCGAAGAATGAAGGGGCATAAGAACTTAAACCTGTTCCGATAGCATAGAAGACTGCAATGGCCATTGCCCTTATTTCTAACGGAAAAACTTCACTTACTGTTAAATATGCTGAGCTTGCTCCGGCTGATGCAAAAAAGAATATTATAACCCATGCAAAAGTCTGTGTGAAGGCATTAAGGATACCAAGATAAAACAAATAGCCAGTGAAAGCTAGAAGAGATCCTGATATTATATATGTTAAAGAAATCATTTTCCTCCTTCCCAAAGAGTCAAAAAGTCTTCCTAAGATTAGTGGACCGGTAAAGTTTCCTATCGCAAATGGAAAAATATATAATCCTATTTCGTCTGAGGGAACATTATAGAATTTTGAAAGTATCAATGAGTAAGTGAAAAATATTGCATTGTAAAGGAATGCCTGCCCTGCCATTAGCCATAAACCCAATATAGCCCTTTTCTTATACCTACCAAATACAGTTTTGAAAACTAAGCGGAAACCTACATTACCTATTGGTGTTATAGATATCGATTTTTTAGGCTCACTCAGTTCCTTACTATTCTGAACTTTCATTTCTATTTGCTTTACCACTTCCTCTGCTTCTTCAACTTTTCCATGAACTAGTAACCATCTAGGACTCTCTGGAACATACCTCCTAATTAGCATAATTGATACTCCTAAAATAGCACCTACTGCGAACGATAATCTCCATCCTAGATCTATGGGAAACTCATGCGGATTAAGTAGATATAGAGATAGGGCAGAGCCGACCATCGTACCTATCCACCAGCTTCCATTAATTGCAAGATCTACCCAACCTCTTACTCTCGCAGGAATTAATTCATCGATTGCTGAATTGATTGCTGAATATTCTCCGCCTATTCCTAGACCTGTGATAGTTCTAAAAAGAGCTATACTTAGAAAGTTCCAAGAAAGTGCAGAAAGTACTGTTCCTGCTACATATATCCCTAACATTACCATAAATAGTTTTTTTCTTCCATATTTATCGGTCAGATAGGAGAAAACAATGGCTCCGATAACTGCACCAAGTATATAAGCAGTTCCTAGAAAGCTTGCTTGAAATTCAGTCAAATTTAATGTCTGAGGTCTAGTTAAAACACTACTTATAACCCCAACTATTGTTACCTCTAAGCCATCTAAAACCCATGTTATACCTAATGCGATAACCACTAGAATGTGCCACCTTGACCATGGTAATCTGTCCAACCTATATGGTATTTTAGCACGTATTTTTCTCATGGTGAACACGATAAAATTATTTAGTTTTATCCTATATAAATCTTATAGTAAATTCGAAAAAAGAAAGATACGATAAGGCTGTTATAACATATATAATACGGATTACAATATTAAATAAAACTGATTTCAATTAAGATCAGTATTGTATACAAACAACAGAATTAACATGATCTACAAGTATATTGCAAACCCTAAGACCTTGTTACTACAGACCTTATAGCATCTATATATATAAGTCGCAGGACATGAGATTATATTCAACTATTTATTTAAGTGAGTTTTTATATTTAGCTTAGGACTATTTTTAATGACACATTGTAGACCAAAATTTCTAAAAAATTAATATATATTATTGAAAATTAATGTACGTAGAATGCTCCTTGAAGAGGAAATATATAGTCTTGATTAAACTAAGTGATGAACACTAATATACGATTTTTCCAAATTCCTAAGAATAGAGAAGGTCTACTTTATAGAGACTAAAAAATAATTGATTGGATAATATACTATTGTTTTATGACCTATCTTCAAACCCTTTCAAAATATTAGTTATGTGTTATATGAGACGACGACTAAGGATTAAAAATATTAGTTATAACAAAAATTTTCAACTACTTTTACCTTTTATTTCATTAACTCTTTTAACTATCTCATCCACCAGGTCTTTAGCTTCACCAGGATCCATTAACGCTACAGAAGCTGCTGCAACTTGTAATCCACAGGCTTCTCCTAGAGATTTCTTTGAAGGTACATAAACATATGGTATTTTCTTTTCTTCACACAATAATGGTAAATGAGCTACAATTTCTTCAGGTTGAACATCTTCAGCTATTACCACTAATTTGGCTTGGCTCCTTTCAACAGCTTTTGTAGTTTCATTTGTACCTTTCTTTATCTTTCCTGAATCTTTTGCTTTCTTTACTGCTTCTAATACTTTATCTGCTAATTCTTGTGGAACTTCAAATTTTACATACGAGGGTTTAGACACAGCGTTCATCCTCCTTCTTTTTCGTCACGCGAAAATAGATTGTCTCTATCCATTAAAAAGTTATTCATGTGAGAATATGACTGTTACTTGCCCATCAGCACTTTTCTCATCGACCTTTACAAAGCCATATCTAATGAACTGAACTATCTCCCCTTTATTCAAATTTCGAATTTCGCTTTCTCCTACTCCATTTATGGTTTCAATACCTTTCTCTGGATCTGGACTCAATACTACAACCGGAACACTTTCATCCTTCTTTACCCATTGTATTATCTTCATACCTAGTTTCTTGGCATCTTCTATGCCTTTACTATTATAAACCAGCTTGTCCCCATTTACCGTAACATTACACAATTCCATTAGTCTCAACACCTTATCCTTAGCGTCATTCTCGTTTATCAGGATAATGTCTCCGGGATTTACACTAATCTCCCTGTATTCATTAGGATTGGATGGATGATATGGAATTTTAGCCAATATAGGCTGTGGGATGTCTATGATAAACTCCTTTGGAGATCCTACAAACATCAGTCTCTTTGCTATTTTATCTAATTTCTTCCTATTTGTGGAAGCTAGATTATCAAAACTGATTGTCGCATCAGTCTCCTTTAAACCAACTGTAATTATGATCTCTTTTATGGTATCTGAAAGAATGCCTCTTCTTCTCAACCCAGCCAATGTTGGTAACCTAGGGTCGTCTATTCCAACACCTTTTTCGACGACAGTCCTTATCTTTGATTTACTCATCATAAATCCTTCAAGCTTTAGTCTACCAAATTCCCTAACGTAAGGATATTTCCAGCCCATATAGTTATAGATCCATTTCTGTTTTTCTGCATTAACAGCGTGCTCCTTTCCTCTGAAAATATGTGTCACACCTAAATCGTAATCATCAATAGCGCTGGCAAAGTTGTATGTGGGCCATACCCAATACTTATCTCCTTCAATAGGATGTGGACTTTTCTTAACATTTATAACCCTTAAAAGTACCCAATCTCTCTGAGAAGGATCTGGGAGTTTTAGATCTGTTTTGAGTCTAACAACAGCTTTGCCTTCTTCAAATTCACCATGAATCATTTTCTCAAACAGTTCTAAGTTACTCTCAGGTGAAGTCTCCCTATGAGGACATGCCTCCCTCTTACTCCTTCTCTCCTTAAACTCAGCTTCCTTACATAAATCAATATATGCGTACCCTTTACTTAACAGTATCCTAGCAAAGTTATAATAGGTCTCTAATCTTGCTGAAGCTCTTACTTCTAAGTCCCACTTTATACCTAGCCATTTCAGGTCCTCTTTTATCCAATCATAAGCTTCAGGAATAGGTTTCTTCGTTTTTGGATCAGTGTCATCAAATCGAAGTATAAATTTACCATTATATATTCTAGCGTATTCATGAGATATTATAGCTGCTCTAGCGTTTCCAAGGTGAAGAGGACCGTCAGGATTAGGAGCAAAACGAGTCACAAGCACTCCAGATACAGGTATATCAGGAAGTTCTTTCTTAGACTCTTTTTCTCTCTTCTTTTCTTCAAGCATTTCAGGGAACTTTGACTCTAACTCCTTTTTCTGACTCTCTACATCTAATGAATTAACATAGTTTACCAGCTCTTTAGCAATTTCCACTATATCCTTTGCCTTACTCCTTAACTCTGGTCTCTCTGCAAATATCTTACTTACAACAGCATTTACGTTAGCTTTTCCATTATGTGTATACGCATTATGGAGAGCGTATTTGTAAACGAGATTTCTTATGTCATCACTCATTAATTTCACCTGTAATAACTTTTTTAATAAATTCTACTACAGCTTTTCCACTCTTTTCACGCATTACAAAATCCCCTATACTTTTGAGGCTCTCATCTGCATTTCCCACAACAACCCTAATACCTACCTCTTCAAGAAATTCTATATCAGTGCTAGAATCCCCTATCCCTACCACTTCAGCCTTATCTAGACCATGCATTTTAATTAATTCCCTAACTCCCTCAGCCTTACCACGTTTTGATTTCGAAATGTGTACCGCATATCCACTGGTCTTTATGTATAAACCTTTATCTAGTGCCCATTTTACCATTTCGTCTTTAAGTATAGGCGGATAAAAGCTGAAATCGCATACTTTGAATTGATTTTGCCAGCTTCCCTTAACCCCGAACCTATTTTCAAATTCGGATATTAAACTCCTTTCAACTCTCTCACAAACTTCTTTCAATTGATTATCATAATAAACTATACAGCCATTTTCCGCAACAATTCCACCATTAAATCCAAAATACGTGTACAGTGCCCTTAAGACAGGATAAGAATTACCACTAACAAGACCAACTTTAATGCCTTTCTTTTCAACTTTCCTCAGTAGGTCTACGGCATCAAGATCTATATTGTATGTATCCCTATCAAAGGTCAGAGTTCCATCTACATCTGTTAAAATTAACCTTATCAAGGAATTAATTCCCTCGCTCTCTTAGCATAAGTATAGTCTACGTATATACGTCTTATGGTTATTGAATTTGGTATACTATTTAAAAGTGTGTTTTGTAATTCGGCTATATTCTTTACCTGTCCTTTCTTAGAATTTACCTTGAGCTTACTCTTATCTATTATTCTTATAATTTCTTCAAAGGGATACACGGAGTCCTCTGGTATACCATACTTTTGAAGTTTACTTACAATCTCGCTCATCTCCATACTCGAACGTTGAAAGTCATTAAAGGAAACATTTTCATAAACCATTTTAGGACCTTTTCTATCGAGAAAATTCTTTATCCTAAATTTCAATTGATCTGGTGCGTTTTCGTCCGACAATACTGAATGCAACTTGGAGTAGACCCATTCGTCGTCCCAATACGGAAATGAATCAGTTTGTATACTCTCTTTAAGAAAACTCCATGTTAAGACTTCTGGGCAACAGTACTCCATTACTTGTCTGTAGAGTTCACGCATATATAATTCATAACCTAAAATTGTTTTATGATAATATACTGCCTGGTACATGTGAAGTCTGGAAATATAAAAATTCTCCAATGTATTTAGACCTTTTTCTATGATATTAACAATTTTATTCTCGTTGTAAGATACTGTGTCAATTAATCTCTCTAAATCTAAATTACCCAGCTGAACTCCTGTATGCCTAGAATCCCTGAGTAAGTAATCCATTCTATCTATGTCTACATCACTATCTATTATACAGCCTAACATAGATGAAGTATTATATATATCTACTATCTGTTTTTTATCAATAGAATATTCCCCTAATGCTTCCTCAATCTCCTTGTCCGAATAAATTATAAAGTCTCTAATAACGGAACTACTCACCTTATCTCTAGATATGTATATAGGCTCAAGAGAATGGCTAAATGGAAATTGTCCTATATCATGAAGAAGGGAGGCAAGTCTAAGAAGTAGAGCTTCATCATGGTTTATATGACCTTCATTTATAAGCCTATTACCTACTCTAGTAGCAAGGTGGAATGTACCTAAAGAATGGCTAAATCTAGTATGCATTGCGCCAGGATAGACTAAAAAGGCTAAACTAGTTTGTCTTATTCTTCTGAGTCGCTGAAAGACAGGTGAGTCCATTATCTTCGTTTCCATATCGTTAAGTTCGATGTAACCGTGAATTTCATCGAATACTTTTTTCATTTGAAATACTTTATCTTAATAATGGATTATAAATTAAATAGAACGCCCATCCCAGCTCAGAGAGGCTGCGGGCCCTCTCGGATCCCACGGCCCCTCTGACGTGAGCGGCTTAACTTCCGGGTTCGAAACGAGTCCGGGTGTTACCCGCTCACTATGACCGGGTGGGCAACATAATATAGGATACAGTTGCTTAAAAAAGTATCTTATTTAATACTTCTGATTAGTGTTTTTTTGCTCTACGTTTTTGGCATATATCCCCCAAATGTATAAAGGAGCTCCATCTGTAGGACAAGCTCCCTCAACTTTGGTAACAAAATCTCCTTCTCTGAATTGTCTCTCTGTGGAATAATTACACTTGAGACATTTTAAGATAGTTATAATTTGAGGGGGTTGTACTTGCTGACTCATTGTGCTACACCTACTGTATTTCCTACTCCTACAAGTATTATCGTGTCTCCTGGTTTAGTTCTTTCCATTATCATTCTCTTGATCATTTCCACCACTTTATCTGCTGCTTCATAAACTTTCTGAGGCATTGCAGTTATTGCCTCTTCCATGCTCATTTTTACTATGACTGCGTCTATTGGTATATTATACTTAACAGCGACTCTTTCTATAGCTATCTTTTCAGGACCTGGGTCTCCCATAGCTACTCCAGTACCTTCTGCTATCTCACCTGTCTCTTCTCCTTCTAGCTTAGCTGCAGCATCAACAGTTATTATTCTTGATACACTACCATTTAATTTGCCTATAACATTCTCTACGGCTTCACCTGGTGTTCCTACAGTTGCCATTGGTCCTTCTGCTTTCAATATCACTAGTCTTCTCCCTTCATAAACGGTAGTACCGGCAATCATTTCTCTGCTCGGAGACCATTTCTCTGATACATTCATAAGAAATCTTGAAGCAACTAGTGGTCCAAGGGAGTCTCCCACAGGAACGCCTTGAAGGAAGACATCAAGAGCCTTCTCATAGGTCTCAGCCATCCTAACCAACATAGGAACAATCATTTGTAGCTGAAGTAATAGGTAATAGTTTTGTAGCTTCCTTCCTAACAGAAGATAATGCCTTATTACTTTGTAAATTATATTGACTGTGTTAACAATTTCTGCTGAAACCTGTATTTTACTTCTGTTCATAGGATCTATAGTAGGTATAGAAACGTTAATCACTTGTTTAATTTTATCCTCAGTACTTCTCAAAAGTAATCTCATCCTGCTTATGATGTCAGTAGGTTCTACATTAACAGGGTCTATTGTAAACATGTCTGAAAATTTTCTAGTAATCTCATCAGAGTTTGAGGCTCCATTCTTCTCAAGAATTTGTTTAGTCTTAGATACGGTACTATCTAAGACTCTCTTTACCCTAGTTAGACCTCTTTCAATGTCCATAGAAGCCCAATACATTTGAAGTCTAATCTGTACTCCTGGTAAGGCAGTCAGTATTATAACCGCAAAGAACAGTATATAGGTGATAAAATAGTATGCACTCCCAAATTCAGATGTGGATGAAGATTGTTGAGCCAAAACTATAGCATACATCTGATTTCCACTTGCTATTATATCTATTGGGTTCTTAATTAACTTTTATTCGGTAATTACTTCCACTCTATCTTTCAACACTAATACTGTGTGCTCAAATTGAGCTACAATACCCTTTTTAGCCTCTAGGAGGACAGGATATGACCTAAGGGCGCCTTTCCTGGTCAAAATTTTCAGCATTTCCCTAACTTTATCAGGATTGCCATCCATGTTAGATAACCATCTTTCACTGAAAGGAACCATATTCACCTTTTCATATATTGATGTTAAGAATTTCTTCTCGTCTTCAGTAAGACTTTTAGTGTTCAAATTCTTTATAGAATAAATAGTTACTTCTTTGCCTTCAATCACATACCCTTCTCCATCAGTTGCGAAAGGTTCGATAGCATATGTACTACCTTCCATAATTTTTCCTAAACCCCTACCATAAACGTTCGGAATGAAGATACCTGCGTGCAATTCATATCGTCTGATTAAATGTCCTCCTAAATTTCGTATAGGCTTGAAGCCATAACTTTTAATGGTTCTTTCAATATGTCTACCAATTTCTCCGATATCTACACCATTCCTTATGGTTCTTATTGCAGCTTGTAGAGCCTCTCTAGAGGCTTCAACTAATTTATCGTATTTAGGGTCCAATGATACTGTAACAGCAGTATCTGTGATGTAACCGTTTATATGAGCTCCTATATCAAGCTTAACCACAGCATTCTCTGGAATAATTTTAGTATCATTTATGATGGGACTATAATGGGCAGCCTCAACGTTAATTGAAAGGTTACAAGGGAATGCAGGTTTTGCTCCTTCCTCCTCAATTATCTTCTCTACAGTGTCACAAACATCAATAACCTTAACACCGGGCTTAATCATTTTTGCGCCAAAGTCTCTAGCCTTTGAGGCTATTTTACCTGCTCTTCTAAGAAGCTCTATTTCATCAATTTCCATGAGTAGACTTAAGAAAACGAAACTTTAATTTTTGTTCTTCTAATAATTTCTTATGCCACAACTAAGATGGTTAGGACATGCAGCAGTTGAACTTTTGATAAATAAAAAACGCGTTTTGATCGATCCCATGATAAAAGACAATCCATTAAGTCCAGTAAAACTTGATTCTTTTAATAACAACGTAGATTTAATTGTGGTGACACACGACCATTACGACCACTTAGGAGATGCAGTAGAACTACTTAAAATGAATCCTAAAGCCTCATTATTTGCCACATTCGATCTTGAAGTATATTTATCAAACGAATACAAAATCGATATGAGTAGATTCATACCAGCTAATGTTGGTGGGTTTATAGATTTTGATGGACTAAAACTAGCTTTAACTAAAGCTGTTCACTCTAGTGAACATAGTGATCCTTCAGGAGCTATTATAAGCGGAGAGAATATAACGGTTTATCATGCAGGAGATACTGGGTTATTTGAGGACATGAAGCTTATAGGAGAAGTTTTCAAGCCCGACTATGCATTACTTCCTATTGGTGGAAGATTCACTATGGATCCGTATCAGGCTTCACTTGCGGTAGATATGATTAAGCCTAAGAAATACGCTATACCAATACATTTCAATACATGGGACTTAATCAAAGTTAACCCTGATGACTTCGTTAAGGAAGTTAGTAAAAGAGGCTATAGGGCATTAGTGTTGAAGCCAGGTCAGAGTGTGGAGTTATAAGATGCTAAGTGAGAATGAAATAAAAATACTTTCTTACCTAAAGCTTAAGAAAAAAGCAAATGCAGAGGAAATCAGCAAAGAATTAGGTTTACCACTTTCCTCAATTTTTAGTTTAGCTAAGCTACTTGAGGAAAAGGGTTATGTTAAAATAGGAGAGAGGAAAATTATAAGGTTTGAGCTTACAGAAGAGGGTAAGAAGAGGCTTAAGGAAGGTTTTCCTGAAGAAATTCTATTAAAAGAATTAAACGGGCAACCGTCTCTGATTGAAGATCTGAAAAATAAGATGGGAAAAGATTTAGAGATCGCAATTTCTTGGGCGAGGAAGAAAAATCTTGTAAAAATAGACCAGAACAGAGTTATACCGAATACTTCAAACTACACATTTTCAACTGAGAAAGAGGCTCTACTGAAACCAGAGTCTGCAGATGAAAAAGTCTTGCAAGAATTGTTATCCAGAAAGTTAATAACGAGAAAAGAAGAGTCCAAACTCGAAATAACATTACTCAAGGAAGAGTTTGAGGAGCAGAATTATATTACCCAACTTACCTCAGAATTGCTGAGAAGTAAAGACTGGAAAAAGTATAAGATAAGAGAATACAACGTAGAAGCTCTTCCACCGTATTTTCCTCTGGCAAAGAAACACTTCTTCAGAGATTTCATAGAGAAGTTAAAAGATGTTATGAAAGAGTTAGGTTTTACTGAAGTAAACGCAGGCTATATAGAAATGGAACTCTATAACTTTGATCTATTATTTCAAGCCCAGGATCATCCGGCTAGAGAAATTCATGATAGTTTTAGAGTAGATGGGTTAGGAAAGATCGATGACGAGAGGTTACTGAAGGAAATAAAGGAAATGCATGAGAAGGGATGGAAATATTCTTGGGATCCACAGATAGCTAAAAGACTAGTGTTAAGGAGTCAGACTACTGCAGTTACAGCGAGAATATTAAGTAGTAGACCTAGCGTACCTTTTAAGGGATTTTCATTAGGCAAAGTGTTTAGACCCGATTCGATAGACGCCACACACCTTATTGAGTTCCATCAGTTAGATGGAGTTATAATCCAAAAGGAATTTAGTTTCACAGATTTATTAGGAATATTAAGGGAAATATTCTACAAAATAGGCATAAAAGAGATTAAATTCAAACCTGGTTATTTTCCCTTCACAGAACCAAGTGTTGAAGTCTATGGTAAAATTGAGGGCTTAGGATGGGTGGAAATGAGTGGAGCAGGATTGTTAAGACCAGAAATACTAAAAGCAATGGACATAGATGCGAATGCAGGAGCGTGGGGAATTGGAATTGATAGATTAGCTATGCTACTATTTGGTTTGAAAGATATACGATTATTATATGCAAATGATATAGATTTCTTAAGAAAAATGAAGGTGAGGTTGTAGATATGCCAACCATAGTCTCTTATAAATGGACCTTAATAAATAACTTAAAAATAAGCGATAACCAGCTAGAAGAACTACTGTTTAAACTTAAGTCTGAAGTTAAACCGATAGATGCTGACCACGTGGAAATAGAAGTAAACAATGATAGACCTGATTTATTTTTCCCTTACGGTATTATAAGAGCGGCAAAGGGCATCTTAGGTAAAGAATTAGGAGAGCCTAAATACGACATAAAACAAAGTGTATATTCTTTCGAGGTAAAGGAGGTAAAAAGTAGACCTTATGCGGTAGCTGGAATAGTGAAGGACATAAAGTTGGATGACGAGAGCTTACGAGAGCTTATTCAGTTTCAGGAAAAGTTACATATTACAGTAGGTAGGAAGAGAAAAAAGGTTGCAATAGGAATACATGATCTAGATAAAATTACGTCAACTAAGATATATTATAAACCACTACCACTTGACTATAAATTCATACCCCTAAATCAGTCTAAACTTATGACAATAAAAGAAGTGATAGAACAAACTCCCCAAGGCAGAGAGTATGGGAACATCTCGATTTATGACGGATTAAGTCCAGCAATAGTGGAAGAAAATGGTGATGTGCTAAGTATACCACCAATAATAAATAGTGATAAGACCCGTATAGATGAAAAAACTAGAAATATATTCATAGATGTTACTGGAACGTCATTTGAGGCGGTATCTTCAACTCTTGATATACTGGTAACAGATCTCGCTGAAATGGGTGGTAAAATAGAACTGCTGAATTTTATTTCACCATCCAAGTTTGAGTTTTCGCCCTTACTAAGAAGGTACACAGTAAGTGTATCAGCAAACTATATTTCCAAAAATCTAGGAATAAATTTGAGTCTAAATGAAATAGAAAAGTATCTCAGAATGGCTAGATTTGATACTAAAGTCTTAAATGACGTTGTAGAGGTCACAGTTCCACCTTATAGAGTAGATATTCTCTCCCAGATAGATTTAGTAGAAGAAATAGCAATGACCATAGGTTATGATAAATTATCACCAAAAGATTATACCATAAAAGCTACAGGTAAATTATCGGCAGAAACTGAGCTAATAAGAACACTTAGGGATTTAAGTATAGGAGCAGGATTCAGTGAAATATTTACATTTATTTTGTCCAATGATAAGAGGCTAAGAAACGAATATGTAAGTATAGTTAATCCAGTAACAGTAGAGTACAATGCTGTGAGAAATTCATTGATACCCACTTTACTTAACTTTCTAAAATATAACCAGCATGCAATAATGCCTGTTTACGTTTTTGAAATAGGGGATGTCGTGATAAAGGATAAGCGAACCGACACTGGTTATAAGAACTCTCTCAGAGCAGTATATGGAATAATGAATAGTAAAGTAAACTATGAGGACTTGCAGTCGCGAGTACATCAAATATTAATGAGCCTTGACATAGAACCAACCTACAAGACGTACTTAGACGATATGTTTATACCTGGAAGAGGGGCAAAGATCATTGATACAAGTAAAAGTGTTGAAATAGGAGTGATTGGCGAGATAAATCCGGTCCTGTTAGAGGAACTTGAAATAGAATTTCCAGTTGTAATAAGTGAGATTTACCTTGATAGCTTAGTAAAACGGTGATATAATATTTTAAGGACTTTAAGTAATGGGATACGATTATACTATGAAATAAAGAATCCTGAAAACGTAGGCTCAACAATAGTTTTAATACATCATTTAGCCGGTTCTGTAAACAGTTGGAAATACGTAAGTCCAGCCTTAAAGAGTAGAACTGTAGTCTATGACTTACGTGGACATGGAAGATCGTCGTCTCCTGTATCAACGTACTATATAGAAGATCATGCTAACGATCTAAGAGAGTTATTGGAGGAAGAAAACATAAAAGATCCTATTCTAGTTGGACATTCATTAGGAAGTCTAATCGCACTGGAGTACTCCACAAAAAATAATATAGATAAGTTAGTACTCATAGGAGCTCTTTATAAAGCACCAAAACCAGATCTATACGAAAAATACGTTAGAATTGCATTGAATTTTGGGATGAGAGGGCTAGCTGAATATAGAAGATCAATCAATCAATTTCCTAGAACTATTGAAAGGGATGAAAGGATATGGCGAGATATACTAGGTGTTTATATGGAAAACAATCCGATAGGTTATAAGTATTCAGTGGAAGGATTGTTAAAAGCGCGAGACTATTCCAGGGACCTAGATAGAATAGACGTACCTACCTTAATAATTTATGGAAGCGAAGACGAATATGTGCAAAATGCTACAATATTCAGTAAAGGACTAAAAAAATCAAAATTGAGTATTATTGAAGGATTTGGACATTTTATAAACTTTGAAGCCCCTGAACTTTTAAACAATGAACTACATAATTTCCTGTACTCTACCACCTAGCCTAGTTCCTATTTGTTTTAATTCATTAATACATTCATTCACTATTCTTGTGATTTCCTCTTTATCAGTACTACTACCTGCTACTTGGACTTCCAACTCGGGCTTATCCATCTCTTTACTCCTTGGATGAGTCTTTATGTATAAATTATATTTTTTAACAAGTTCTTTTACATAAGGCGCAATGGTAGATTCCATTACTCCTAGCAATAAAAATGAGTTTTCGTAATAAGAAATATTAGGTCTGTTTTTAAGATGATATTTAATGAAATTTTCTAGTACATTTTCCATCTCTCTCGGAACTCCCGGTGTGGCTAATATTTCTATATCTTTATGAAGAATATATATACCTGGGGCTATTCCTTCATCGTTCCTTACCGGAGCAGCACCAGCAGGCATTTTAGCCATCTTGACTCTTTCTTCGGTTAAAGGAAGTCCACGTTTCTTGTACTTTTCCACTATCATTTCGTATGCATCTTTATTTATTTCAAAACTAACTCCTAATGCCAATGCAAGTCCTTCACTAGTTTTATCATCATAAGTAGGTCCTAATCCACCTGTGGAAATTATGAGTTTAGGTTTCCTGTTTATAGCTTCTTTAAATACTAGTGATATTTCTTCTATGTCATCCATCACCGTGGTAATTCTTCTCACTACATACCCTAGCGAGAGAATTCTCCTTGCAATATGGGAAGCATTCGTGTTTATTGTCTTTCCACTCAAAATCTCATTTCCTATCGTAATAATCTCTGCATACCAGTTTTCCATAGAAACAATTAAAAACGATTGGATTTATATTTAGTCGTGACAAACAATGTTTGAACGTTTTCTATCGAAGGACGCAGCTTTGTTAAAAGGTTCTGAAATAAGAGATATTCTAAAAATTACAGAAGGGAAAAATGTAATTAGTTTAGCAGGAGGACTGCCTGCTCCAGATACTTTTCCTGTTGAGGAGATAAAGAAAATAACCCAGGATATACTTGATAACGATCCTGAAAAAGGTTTACAATACACTGCCACAGCAGGAATTAGTGAATTTAGAAGAGAGCTAGTTAATCTTTCAAATAAGCGTGGAATTACAGGAATCAATGACAGAAACGTATTCGCTACAGTTGGTAGTCAAGAAGCATTATTCATGATATTTAATCTTCTAGTAGACCCAGGAGATGTAGTAATTGTAGAAATGCCGAGCTACCTTGCGGCTTTAAATATACTTAGATCAAGGAAACCAATTTTCATCGGTGTAAATGTAAAAGAGAATGGACTAGACCTAGATGAATTAGAGACAAAGATAAAGAAAAGTATAAGTGAAGGAAAGAAACCCAAGCTTTTGTATGTTATACCTACAGCTCAAAACCCCGCAGGAACAACTATGAATCTAAGCGATAGGAAAAGACTACTTGAAATTGCTGAAAACTATGATATCCTAGTAGTGGAGGATGATGCGTATGGATTCCTTGTATTTGATGGAGATAATCCACCACCTCTTAAAGCGTTAGATAAGTCAGGAAGAGTAATATACACATCCACATTTAGTAAAATATTAGCACCTGGATTCCGATTGGGTTGGATAGTAGCAAATGAGGAATTCATAAAAAATGTAGAAATGTACAAGCAGAACGTCGACCTTCATACACCTAGTTTTACTCAAATGATAGCAATGGAGGCGATAAAAAGAGGTGTAATAGAGAGGCAGATACCTAAAATTAGGCAGATATATAGACATAAGAGAGATGTAATGCTTGATGCTATCAATAAATATTTCCCAAAGGATGCAAGATGGAGTAAACCTGTTGGTGGAATGTTTGTTTTTGCGTGGTTAGACAAAAAGATTGATACTACTAAAATGTTAGAGGAAGCTGTAAAAAGAGGAGTTGCCTACGTCCCCGGTGCGAGTTTCTACTACGATTACAGTGGAAGAAATACCATGAGATTGAACTTCAGTTACCCAACAGAATCAGATTTAGAAAAAGCTATACAAATCCTGTCCTCCGTTATCAAATCTTTTTCTTAAATTCTTTTTCCATATCCACAATAACCCCAGGTCTTGGTGTTGGCAAAGAGGAGATTATATCATCGGAAAGTATTACAAGTTGATTAAACACCTTTTCTGAAACCTCCTCATCAATATAATTAAGTACTCCATCCATCTTAGCTGGTTTAACGAATTTTATCTCTAGGTTAGCTGGTATTGCAGTTGGCCATGAATTTAGTAACCTGGGTATAGCCACTATCTTATTCTCGTCATTCAATAACCCTAGTTCAACCCTTATCCAGGCTCTCATGGTAGTTATAAATAATGCTTCCCAGTGGTAATTTTCTCCCTTTTTAATTTCTTCCACTCCGTATAACCTGATATTCGTATACCCATCTTCATTATATACGGCGACCCTGTTAGCATAACCAACTAATGCAAGAGCAGATATATATGAAGAAATTCCACCACCTGCAATTAACACATTATATCCCTTGAAGATTTTCCTAAGCTGTAGTCCTATGGAAACATAAGGATATATCACATATTTTACACTATAATCCTCGGGAATGGTAACTATGGAATCCAATGGTATCACTGCCTTTTCAGCTAATATACCATCTATTTCTGTCCCTATACCGCCATACCTATTAGAATATGGAAGAACAACCGCTGTTTTTCCCTCTAAACTCTTGTCCACATCAATCCCTACGTTATTTATTTTTACTATACCAGAGCTTCCCAAGATTCTATTTGGTTCTACCCATAAGAATCCTGAATATATTGCGTTTTCAAGACCAGAAATCAATGCTTTAATAGGTGTTACCATCAAATAATCCTTATTTATAGGCTTTTCAACCACGTCTTTCCGCGTAATACCCAAATCGAATACTATTGCTTTCATTAGGTTGTCATAGCCTACTTATCTTATTAAATTTTAGGCATAATTTACTACGGTTTGAGGATAATTCATAATCTAAGTAAAGATGCCAGAGCAAAGATAATTGAGATATTGCTGGAGAATAGGTCGAAGAAGGAGTTAGCTGAAGAACTAGAGATATCGCCAGCAGCTGTTACAAAGTTTGTTAATGGTATAACACATCCAAGTGATGATACGATCGAAAAGGCTATAGAAATTGCAGATGATGAAGAAAAGAGGGAAATTCTAAACATAATAATAGACGATATAATGATTAGTGTTGAGGAGTTGGTTAATGAGTACAAACTTGTTGATAAAAAGGTCGAGAAAATTAAAAAAATTCTTAATACAATTACCTACCCTTAGGATCATATAATGGACACGTTATACATATCTCAGAGAATTTTCCTACTAAGACTTTTTTAGAACCATTTTCCCCCTCAGAAACATATTCTTGAGGAATTCCTAATTTCTCAGGATCAGATATATTCCATGCATTACATTTCTCGTTTACCGAGTGTTTACATGTCTTGGCTTTCCATATACCCTGGGATCTGGCTATAGAGAGCCAGCTTATAAGACTTTTGATATTATTTATTTCTGTCTTTAATTCCTCGTTCTGTGCCCTACTATCTGTAACTAAATTATTAACTTTGTCACTTAATTTCTTTACCTCTTCCTCTAATTCTGATGCAGAGACAAGTACTATTGTAGGTTTTAAACCATCTTCTGTTACGGCGCTCATACTTATATGATTATATTTAATACCTTTTTAAGGTGAATTGCTAATTTCAGAATTGTGGTAAAAGAGATATATAGGGAAAGGGTACGAGTCCTAACTGAGTTATGGGGAAGTCTAGTAGAGAAATATACACATCTAACAAGAGAGGTATTAGTCGACTTATTGAAAGAAAGCTATGAGACAAATGACATAAAGCCGATAAGAGGATTTAAGGCAGAAGATCTATACGAGAAAGAGCTCATAAGTTTATATGTAGTTGGAAAAGAAGGCTTAGGACTATTTAATGATTACAAAGAAGTTTTTGAGAAACTACTTATGCCTGAAATAGTTATAGACAGAGCATCGGAAATTTTAATAGAAAATAAACCAATAGAGGCGTTTGAACTACTTCAAAAAGATAAAGGGAGTCTTGCGAAAGTATTGAGATTAATTTTTATACAGGGCATTTTTTCATTTAAGCCAGAAGAGAATTTATACATTGCAATGAGAAACTTAGATTTTACTAACATAGACGAAATGAAACATACTGCTGTAAGTTTCGCCAGATTTTATACTGCATTTAAGGTAGCTGAAGGTATTGCAGAGAAGACCATTAAAGACAAGATGAACGCTGAAGCCTTCAAGAGAGCTTTAGCGATAAGTATAGGGATTAAGTATCCACTACCTAAACCAGAGTATATAAGTTTAATTGGTAAGGAAGTATTCAATATAGATCAGAAATTGCTTAAAAAGGTATTAGGTTGATCAAATAATTTTTAAACGTATAAGATATTATAATTATTGATGCAGAATCTATCATCAACGCAAAGAGAAATTCTTCTAGCATTAATAGATATATATAACAAGAATAAAAGAATGGTTAAAAGTAAGGAAATAGCCGATATGATTGGTAAGGACGAAGGTACAGTTAGGAACGTTATACTTAGCCTTAAAGTTTTAGGACTTATAGAATCAAAACCTGGACCCAGCGGTGGATACGTGCCCACACTTAAAGCTTATGAGGCTATAAAAAATCCTGTAATCACACCTTTACTGAGTCAATTAACATTATATAAGGACGGAATGGAGACAGATATAAGAATTAATAATATTGAAATCCTTGATATTACTAATCCGAATGGAAATAAAGTACTTCTAAAGGTTAGTGGAGACTTAAGAAAAATTAAGGTTGGAGATACTGTTAAAATAGGACCCATACCATATACCAGGCTCGTAATAGAGGGCGTCATAATACATACTGACGACGAGAGAAAAGAACTAGTTATAGATGTTACCAGAATGGTAAGTATTCCTAAAGTACAAGTGAAAAACATTATGGGCAAGAGACTTGTTGCCCTTAAGCCAGAAAATACCCTCAGAGACGCTTCACAGATACTATACAAGGAAGGAATAAGAGGAGCCCCCGTACTTGATAATGAAGGTAAGAATCTTGGAATACTTACCACTGCAGATATAATAAAGGCGTTCTTCGAGCAGAGATATGATGCTAAAGTTTCTGATTATATGAAGACTAATGTTATCAGTATAAGTGAAGATGATGACGTTCTTACTGCAATAAAAAAGATGTTAATATATAATGTAGGTAGGTTATTGGTTTTAAACAAGGATCAACGGGTTATAGGTATTGTGACAAGAACAGATATCTTAAAAACTATAGCAGGCTTAGAGGAAATTATAACATTATGAAAATGGAACGAATAGCAATAATTACAACGAATAACGAATTGATTGAAATGCATAATCTAGCCAGAAGTAAATTCATGTTTGAAATTGACCCTTCTGAATTCTACAAGGTTGCAGAAAAAGTAAAATCTATACTACATACCCATGAAGGGGAGTGTAAACCCAGTAACCTTGATGTATTAGGAATGTATTTATGGAGAGTCCCATGGATTATAAAAGGAAAAGATTGTATTGAAGGGTATTTATTTGATCCCAGCTTCGGTGTACTCGAGATCGATATCGATTCCCTTATTCCTAAGGAACTCTATGACCTTATTATGAAGCTCTTTTAGTAGCTCTCTTTTATCTTCGGCTAAAACCACATCAGTGTACTGCTTCACTAATATGTTATGAGCAAATGGACTTGGGACTTGATTAGGACCTATAGTTGCTACTTTTATATCACCGTTTCTGATTTTTTCTACGATTTCAATAGCTCTTTTTATATCCATATAATCCTCTAAAATTTCCCTGACTGTCTCTTTCAACACAGGGAAATGTTCAATTTGCCTAACTACTCCCAATAGAACCTCTGAATTTATTTGCCTTCTGTCAATACTGGTTTCTCTACCCTTATATCTCTTTAGAAGCATAAACGATCTTTCGGCACAGTGTCTAAATCTCCTTTTGATCATTTCAGTTCTCAGAATCACGTCACTCAGAATCTCATACATCTTATCCGGTTCTAATTTGTCAAAAACTTTGCTAATTTCGTATTCTTGTTTACCGGGTACGGTTATGGCAAATCCGTTATCTGTTATCGCTATTCTCACGTCCATATTAAGATCTTTACTTATTATATAAGCTATAGCTCTAGATAGAGCATCTACAGTTCTACGACCATATAAACCATGAAATATGAAATTCCTATTCTGATCATCATCGTCGTATACTTCTATTAGGAGTAATTTATCAGTGGGAACTATACCACCAGTGAATAATAGTTCTTCCTTCACATAATTATAAATTGAAAGAGCAGCAAATCGTGAAAGATTATATTCAGACATGATGCTCGAGATAACCTCGTCCTTAGGCACCTCATTCATTATTGCCTCAGCGATTTTGCCCCTAAATTTACCTATTTCAATAGCCGAATCAAAAGCAAGTGGTAACATTTCAGAAAACCAGCTGGGAACAGTAGGTCTTTGACCCTCAGATTTTTTAACAATTACTGAGTTTCCTTCACTTCTTATGAACTCATACGTCTTACCAGCTAAGACGAATATATCTCCAGGAGCGAGAATCTCCACAAACTCTTCCTCTAAATTTCCTACATACCCTCCATTTTCCATTTTTACAGGTATCATTGCTTCGTCTGGTATGGTACCACTATTTAAGAAGAAAATCATCCTAGTACCTCTTTTTGGACTGATCATACCATCCTTAATCCTAATCTTTGCATATACTTTATTAGAATCAAGTCCGTAGTTCCCTGCTAGGTATTCAGCAACATTATTGTATTCATCATAACTTAGAGATCTGAAATTATAAACGTTCTTTATGATCTCATATAACTTGTCCTTTTCTATTGGCGTTATTAAACTTGCCGCAACTATTAACTGAGTTAAAACATCTAATGGATTCTCAGGAACATGTATATTATCGATCTTCCTATCTATAGCAAGCTTGGCTAAAACTGTACACTCCACTAAATCATCCCTATCCACAACAACAACTCTTCCCTTACTAACTTCCCTAATATGATGTCCTGCCCTCCCTACTCTCTGCAACAATCTACTTACACTCTTTGGACTACTTAAAAGAGTCACTAGGTCTATATATCCAATGTCTATTCCTAGCTCTAAACTAGTAGATGAAACAACAACTTTCAATTCCCCTCTTTTCAATTTCTCCTCAACTTCTAACCTCACATCTCTACTTAAACTACTGTGATGAGCAGCCACTAGATCACTGTCAAATATGTTTTGATCTTCAAACATTTTTCTGAGCTTATAAGCTACACGTTCAGCTGCGTGCCTAGTATTAGTGAAGATAAGAGTAGTTTTGTGTTTCTTTATCTCATCTACCAAATAACTATATATTCCGATATTAACCTCTTCCTCTGTAGCATGTACTAAATCTTTTACAGGGGATACTACTTGAATATCTGTAGGCTTTACAAATCTGGCATCAATAATCTCATAATCGCCATTTCCACCAACTAAAAATTTGGCCACTTCCTCTAAAGGGGATATTGTAGCACTTAAACCGATTCTGACGAAATTATTTTTTGCTATGAATGACTTATACAGCTCTAACAAACCCGCTAAATATGCTCCTCTCTTACTATTAGCTAATTCATGTATTTCGTCCACAATAACCCATTTAACATCTGACAATTTCTCCCTAAACTTAGGGGAGACTAACGATATTCCAAATGACTCTGGTGTTGTAATAAGGATGTGCGGTGGTTTTTTGAGCATCTTTTGTTTCTCATAGGATGAGGTATCGCTAGTTCTTACTCCTATACTAATCTCTGGTAAATCTGGATATAAGTTTCTCAACTCCGTAAGTGGCTCTATTAAGTTCCTTCTCATATCGTTGTTTAATGCTCTCAAAGGAGATATGTAGATTGCGTATATCTGTTTGTTTAACTCGTTCTTGTAGCCTAAGTCTATTAGCGTGTCTAAGATTCCAAGAAATGCTGCTAGCGTTTTACCGCTACCTGTTGGACTAGAAACTAAGACGTTTTTTCCTTTCTTAATTAAAGGTATAGCTCCTTTTTGAGGAGGGGTGAATACTTTATATTTTTCTTTAAACCATCTTGCTACCTGTGGAGTAAAAAGGGATAATACGTCTTCGTCAGGAGTGTTGAGTAAGGTATTAATATCCATCCAAATGAATTATAGCATTCATTTAGCTTATAAGAACTTGTTATAATTCTTTGTAGTAAAGTAACATAGTGTATAAATAAGCACTAGAGTAGTAGAGTAACCAGATTCCGGTTACATAGTATCCCTCATATATGTATAATATTGATGAGAGTAGGTATAAGAGACCAAAAACACCTATTATAGCAATTATTCGTAAAAGCTTATTGGTTTTTTTAACAGTACCCTTAGGAGTTATTACATATGTATTCCCTGATTTTAAGAGACCTTTAAAGAAGTTAAAAACTATAAAGGGAGATATAGAAACTGTAAACGCAGTTAGTCTACCAATTCCCATAAGACTATCCTTAAGGTTAAGACCCAATTTCAAAGCTAATGAAAGTAATAGCGAGGCGTACAAGCCCAAGGATACCAGCCAAAATAATAAGGCTGGAGAATTTAATGGATCATGACCTATGCGGAAGGGTAGCATTAAAGATAATAGAGTAGAAATAAAGAATGTTACTATAACAGGAGTATATTGAAGCAAGTATATGATTAAATCCATTCTCTGGGTAAAGCTAATTTTAGATTTAATAATGTACTTCAACCTATTTCTGAGAACTTCTGCACTACCCATAGCCCATCTTGTTTGCTGTACATAAAATGAGTAAAAGTTGTCAGGAACCTCAACATATATTGGAATTCCACTAGCACAAACATTTTTACCGTTATAAATTAATCTAGTTCCTATTTCTAAGTCGTCTTGAACTAATCTGTAGTCCCATCCATTAACAACACGTAATGCTTCTCTACTAAACATTGTGCCGCTCCCAACAGGATATATCTTTAGCTTTAGTTTCTCTTTGCCTTCAAACAAAGCTTTGCTAGCAAACAGAGTTGATACTACCATCCCTTTTGCTAATGTCGAATATTGATTACTAGAATATCCGTTCCATTGAAATACTATAGCGTCGCATGTATTAGACTGCATTTTTTCATAAGCGTTAATTAATGCATTTGGTGGCAATCTGGAGTCTACGTCTATTGTAAGTATTAAGTCTCCAGTAGCTTTCTCAAAACCGTATTGGAGAGCCCCACTCTTATATCCAAGCTTTTTTTCTCTTCTATAGAAATATACGGTCAGATCCTTTGGAACCTTGACTGTATTAATTATTTTAGTAAAGTAGTCCTCATTATCGTCTGATACAATAATTATTTCCAGTTTTTTCTTATCCCAGATTAGATTACTTAAATTGTCTAATAGACCTTGTATTACAGATATTTCCTCGTTCTTAATGGGAACTATTATGGAAAGAACAGGTAAATTGGAATATTTCAAAGCTTCTTGATTAATTTGTTTTCTTGCAGAAATTTCATAAAGAATAATTTGATAAATTATAAATACAGCTGGGTAAACGAATAGAAGTAGATTCAAAAATATATCAGTTAATCCCATTGCAAAATTATTCTTTGTTTAGGTATATAAAAGTGATATATATGTCTAGTAGATTTTGGCGGAAATCTCAAGCCTTTATAGGAAAAATCTATTACTACGTTTTTGGGTACTGGTGGTATGGAAATTGTTGCTTCCTGATCAGCAGTTTTTACCACATTATAACCCATTCTCGATAAGAGTTGTTCTATTGCTTCCTCCTTCCAATACAGTGAATAAATATTATCGTCACAAAAAACAACGTCAGATTTGTAACTTACACAATATTTTCCATCAACACTAGATCTAAAAACTCTAAGGAAGTCTCTTATACTACTATCTGGGGCTATAATTCTATTCCACTCCCTTACTTCTACTTGTTCAGAGTTATAATCTATCATTATTGCTGGAATCTTAGGTAAGCCTAACGATAAACTAGCATAATATCTATGATGACCATCCAATATGACCATAGAGTTCTTATCAACTATTATTGGAGCCATTGAATTGTCTTTTCGAAGTATTTCTATATTCTCGTTAACTATACTTAAAATAACATCTTCATGAGGTCTAAGCTGTTTAGGGCTAACCCATTCTAGCTGGTAATTAGACATTAGGTTATATTTCTGATGACAATAAATAACTGTTTATTTTTAGCTCATATATACTTTATTAAACTGACAAAATAGTTAATTTTTAATATTATCCAGATAATATTTACAATAATCTCTTATGACACACTTGTCACATATGGGTTTTCTTGATTTGCAAGTTTTTCTACCATGCGCAATTAGTAAATGATGAAGATTGAGCAGATCTTCGGAGCTGAAACGGGTTTTGAAATATTCTGAGATGTCCTTATATTTAGGTGAAGATCCAAGAAATCCTAACCTTGAAATAACTCTTCTTATATGAGTATCAATAGGGAATTCTCTACATCTAAAACATGTAAGTAAAACCACATCAGCTGTCTTATCACCTATTCCCTCTATCGCAGTGAGAAAATCACGTAACTTTTGACAATCTATTTCTATGTTAAGGTCTAGATCGTTAATTACCTCAGCCACGTTTTTTATGTATCTCGCCTTAGAATTTCCTAGTCCTGCTACCCTTATCGCATCTATTATTGTATTTATATCTGCATGTTTAATCCTGTCTGGAGTTATCTCCCCCACAGTTTCATTAAGTTTACTAAATGCAATCAAAGCCGACTTGTCTGTAGAGTTTTGCGACAGTATAGTTGCTAATATAGTTGCAAAAACATTTCGAGTTTTTCCACATATGTACGATGAGATAAATTCCTTCTGATCTATTTTATATTCCTCACGCAATTTCATATACAATTGATTAGCAATATCCATTTCCATTTAGACTAGCTCTCCAGAGTTCAAAAAAATTACTAAAAAAGAATAGAATAGTTCAATTGTAATCATAGTAATAGTACACATTGTTAATTTTAAGTACAATAGTCTCGTTTTTATTGAAAGAGCAATTGCGAACTATCTGATTGAGTTTTAACAAAGCTCCTGGATTTAAAGTGTATGAATTGATACTGCATGTCTGATTTCCTACCATAACTTGGTTTATTACTACTAACTCATTTCCTGCATTGTAGATATATATGTCATGATCAAAACCTATAATAGTAACTCTTGTAGCAGTTGAATTCTGCAGGTATTCATAAGAGTTGGATAGCGAATTGGTCGATATATTATATAGGGAATTAAAATACATAAAGAGCGGAATAGACATGGAAACTACTATCATAGTAACTATGAGAGAAGAAAAAATTGAAGAGATTCCTTTCATCCTAATTACACCGTAGAAGCTAGTACATTCATGGTCTCTACTACAGGCTTATTGTTGGAGTTTCCATATACCGTAACAGTATATGTCTCTCCTGCAATCATCTTTGAAGTTAAAGGAAAAGTATTTGAATATTGCTGACCAGGAGGTAAATACACATTTATTGGGATCGATATCCCATTAGAATCTATAGTTACTTTCGTTATATTTATACCTAAGTTCCCGTTATTGACTAAGGTAAGTTGAAGATAAGAATCATTGGTAGATGGGTTTACTATTATTTTTGCTTGTACGTTAATGTTAGTGTTTTGGGTTAGATTACTGAACATACCCTGGCTATACGCATATAGAAGACCACCTAAGGCTATTGTTATGGCTAATACAATTACAGTACCCAGAACTGACGATATTGCTTTATTTCTTACGGATTTTTTAACCAACTTTCCTCAAATAAAATGAATCTTTTAAAATACGTGAGGGATAAACGAAAGTATTAATGGTATTAAAGTTCCCATTAGAATTGTTGGGAAATAGAATAGTGTAAATCGAGATAATTTAGAAAATATAAATGATGTGGTTACTGAGTAAAGCAACACTACTATTCCACTTAGAGTTGCACTATCACTAGAAATGTTACCCAAGATAGAAAATGTGATCCACAACATGACCGGAGTCAGAATAACCATTGCATCAAAGAGTCTTAATTGCTTGGTCATACTATCTTGAACTAACATAATTTCATTTAGTGTTCCTGCTAGCTCCTCTAGAACGTTATAAGAGGTACCAGATTTATTAAATATCTTAAATAGTTCTATAATATTATTAAATAATTTTGATGGTGTTTTAACTTCCCCTACCTCTCCTTCTAAAACAGATTTCTTAACTATATTTTCGACCACACCAAATTTATCCCTGATACGGATCTTTGATAATGAACCGGTTATGCTATATCCGATTTTCATATAGTCTGCAACTTCTCTTAATAAATCTGGTAAAAGCTTAACTAACTGGTTAGCAATTCTCACTTGCCTATATATTAAATACACCGAGACCAGTATACCTGACACTATTATTAGAAATCTAATACTCAGATTAACATTTAGGAGAAGAGCGACTACGAATGATAATATAACTGGTATGAACTGTTTCCAGTTCATATTAATATCATAGTCTGAATTAGGCTGCATAATTGAAATTAGAAATACTATGAGTGGTGCAAATGACAATGGAAGTAGGAGCTCAAATAAACTAACTTTGAAGGTAAACTGGAAGCCTATAAGGACAATAGGTAATAAGAGAAATATTGAAAATATAACCTCTGATAATTCAGTGGCTTTATTCACGTAATTCCTATAATCTTCTTTATAAAGAGATAAAATCTCCTTCATTGCTTCTCTTAATCTATCCTTAAGCGAAACGCCCATATCCATCGATACCATATAAGCAGAATATATCTTACCCATTAAATCTCCGCGATGCAAACTTTCTCTTCTTTGAATTGACTTATACGAAGAATAGTTTAATATATTGATAGTTTTCTTTAACATTTGAGATTCGATAGATGGTGTCTTAAGGTGTTTTAATTTAGATAGATCTTCCATTGTAGTAATAAGACTCTTATCAATAAGCGAGTTGACATAACATACCAAACTTATAAGTGGAGATTCTAAGTTAGTAACCTTCCTATACTCCTCCTTTTTTGACCACGAGTAGATTACAGGAAAGAAATACACAATTATACCGTAACCTATTAGACTGAATAACAAAAATCTAGAGATTGTAAAAGACATAAGCAATATTAAAGCAACACCTATTGGTGAAAACATAAGAAGTTGAATGTACTTTTTACGTATATCATTAAAATCGTCTCCTGTATATTCTATATAAGACTTGATTTTATCTTGGAATATATCACATGCTAATATTTTCAACCTGATCACCAAAATAGAATTGATATAAACTACCCTGTATTGATTCACTGTCTCGAATTCCGTTCTCCTTTAACCTTTTGATAAAATCAAGCCTTCTAGTTAGTTCAGACTCCACATCTACATTATATATTTCTTTGATTCTCTTTAATCTATAAGATCTCTTTATAATTTCACTGACATTTTGAGGAATAAAGTTATTGTTCTGATAAGACCATTCAAATATTTTTTTGAATGTAATTTTCTTAGAACCTTTATTTATTATCTCATAGATATCTAGAACTGATCTCACTGTTTTATTACCCTCCTTCCTATTTCCAACTATAATGAAGTTCCATATAGTTTGCAGGAATAACTTAGCTAAATCTCCTGATAATAAATCAGTGATTCTTGTAACGGCATCTATAGGTCTAGAACCGTGAAATGTGGTGATGGAACCGTGACCTGACGCTGCTGCATGTACAAGAGCCTCTATTTCTTTTCCTCTTACCTCACCTATTATCATGTAATCAGGTCTATATCGTAATGCAAGCTTTGCAAGATCACTTATAGATATTTCAAACTCAGAAAGTAGTGTTGATCTTGCTATAAATCTAACCCAATTTTTGTTAAGAAGACTAATCTCTGAAGTATCTTCTATTGTCAAAATCTTATAATGTGGATTTACCAAATTAAGTAAAGCGTTTAATAATGTAGTTTTTCCAGATCCCGTTGGACCCAATATTATAATAAAAGGCCTATACTCTAATAGTAACCATAAGTATGCAGTTATCAGCTCGTTTAACATAGAGGAATTGATAACTTCCAGAATGTTCAGAGGTTTTAATGGAAATTTACGGATATCAAAAGTTGATCCCGGTAAAGAGATTTCTTTAGATATAGTCGCTGCTACCCTATGACCCTCGGGCAATGAAAACTCTACATATGGTCTAGCAATATTAACACTCTTGTTGGCTTTACTAGCTAACTTTTCTATTATTCTTACCACAGTTTCTTCATCATTAAGCTTGATATTTGTGTAAAATCTTATACACTCAGGGAACTTCCTGTGTACAACCGTAATAGGATTTCCATACCCTAAACATTCTATTTCCTCTATGTCTGGATCTAACAATAACGGAGTAATCTCGTTATATAGAATTTGTTTTTTTATACTATATAGAATTTTCTCCACATTCTCGTCATTAACTCCTAATTCCTTAAGTCTCAGGAGAACTTTATCCTCAAAATCAGTGGATTTTGAATAATATATTTCAGACAACACTTTTTCCTTTAACGACTCTTCAAAGTCTGAAAAAGACGGTTCCTCTATTTCATAATTACAGATTCCCTTACTTCTTGTTAATCTAACCTTCACTGGACCTACAAAATACTCTGCTAATACCTGATCCATGCCATAAGAAGGAAATATTAAAAGACAGACAGAAAAATGAAAGTTATTCAAGGAATAATTGCTGTGCTAAGTACTTTGCATTTACTACTGCCTTCAGCATACAATTTCTAAAGAAGTCAACCAACATATAACTTGTTTCAAACCTTATTCCTTCTTTATAAGATCTTATTATAATAGTGTTGTAAGCTGGGTCTATGCTAAATTTAATTTTGTTATTTTTAGTGGTTACATAATTAGTTCCATATATAACTGTGACGACTGAATCTTCATCCTTTACAAGATCAAAAATTACGTCACTTTCTTTCAAAGTTACTTTCAAATCTCTCAAAGGATTAGAAACAC